>CANGHW010000016.1 GCA_947453695.1 Opitutia bacterium | reverse complement strand
CTCGCCGTCGCCTCCCCCCACCGCCGCCATTGGTGGCACGTTCTCCTCCGCCAAATGAGCGCCGACGACGACTGCGATGCAGTTGCCGCCCTCTCCGCCAGAGCTGGTCCTCACCAACTTATCTGGCCCTCAATTGCATGATCCCGGCTGAGGCGGGAAATAAACAACCCGTTCCTTTTGGTGAAATTCCCTCAGCGGAAAATGAGTAGGCGTAAAAAAGCCCGAGCGGTGGGGCCCGGGCTTTTAAACTTGGGGACGGCAATTGAATGCGGTCGCCCTTGGGCGGGGCGGACTGAAGTCCGCCCTACTCGTTACTTGGCGAACATTTTGTCCTGCGGGTTGCCGCCGCTGAGGATGTAGGCGGTGAGGTCTTTAAGTTCCTCGGGGTTCAGCGCGTTGATGAGGCCGGGGGGCATCATCGAGACGGGGTAGGTCTTGCGGGACTTGATGTCGGCGGACTTCACGCGGGTCTTTTCGTCAGGCGCGAAGGGATTGCTCATGATGAGGAGTTCGCCGTTTTCCTCGCCGACTACGCGGCCGACGAGTGTGTTGCCGTCGGCGAGGTCGAATTGCTGGCTGTCGTATTGGTCGCTGATGACCTTCGACGGCTCGAGGATGTTTTCCATGAGGTCCTTCACGCTGTAGCGGTTGCCGGCGCCGGAGAGGTCGGGGCCGACGCCGCCGCCTTCGTTGTTGAAGCGGTGGCAGACCATGCAGGCGGTGGCGGCAAAGAGACCTTTGCCTTGGGCGAAGTTGCGGCCGGTCAGCTGGCCCTGCAGCAGGGCGGTGGCGTCGGCGACAGAGTAGTCGCGGCCGGGACCTTTCGGGGTGAGGGCGCCGGCGGAGAAGTTGGCGGCGGCGGGCTTGGAAAGGGCGTTGAGGGCGGCGCGCTCGGCGGCGTCGGGGACGTTGGCGAGGGTTTCCGTGCGGATATTCTGGATGAAGCCGCTGAAGCTGTTGCCGCCCTTCCACGTGGCGGTGCGGGCGAACCAGGAGAAGAACTCGACACGGAGCTTGGGCGTCCAGCCGACGGTGGCGTTGCGGAGGTTGTAGGCCATCATGATCTGCTGCCGGTCGGAGCGGCTGTCGGAGACGCTGTTGACGACCTTGCCGTAGTTGTCGTTGCGGGCGAGGAGGGACTTGCTGGCCTGTTCCTCGGGGGCGGTGCCGACGGCTTCGGAGACGCTGAGGAGCGGGACGGCCTTGGCGACGACGGTGGGAGAATCGAGGAAGATGAGGAGCGAGACGAGTTCGCGATTCACGAGGCGGTCGGCGTGCGGGAAGAGCGGGTCGAACTTCTTGGCGAGGGCGGCGCAGGTGGCGGCGTCGGGTTTGCCGGTGCGCGTGAAGACGAGCTGCCAAGCGCGGAGGAGTGGGAGTTGGCGCTCGGCGGGTTGCGCAAAGAAATCGAGACGCGAGAGCGCTTCGATCAGGCGCGGTTGGTAGAACTTCTCCCCGACGCGGGCGAGGGCGATGATCGCCTCGATGGCGGCTTGGGGATTCTTTTCGTTGAGGGCGCGGCTGGCCCAGTTTTCGGGGCGCTGGCGCTCGAGGGCGGCGCGGGCGGCAAAGCGCACGAAGCGATCGGGATTCGAGAGGTGCGGCCAGAGGGTGGCGATGGCGTCGGGACCGGTGCCCTCGGCGTGGAGCGTCTCGAGCTTGCGGCGGAGTTCGGCCTGCGGGGTGAGCGGGAGGGCCTTGGCGGGGGCGGTGCTCTCGGTGCCGGTGTAGGTCACGCGGTAGAGGGCGGCTTGGGTGCGGCGACCGCCGACCGTGAAATACATCGCGCCGTCGGTCGGGTGAATGATGAGGTCGGTGAGGGGAAGGGGTTTGCCGGTGATGAATTCTTCCTTCTCGCCGCGGTAGGTGGCGCCGTCGGGCGTCAGGTGAATCGCGTAGAGCGTGCCGTAGGTCCAATCGCAGGCGTAGAGGGCGCGTTGATATTTGGCGGGGAATTTCGCGCCAGTGCCGAAGACGGTGCCGGTGGGGCAACCGGGGCCGATGTCGATGACGGCGGGCAGGCTGTCGGCGTAGTAGGCGGGCCAGCGGCCGGCGCCGGATCGCCAGCCGTAGTCACCGGCGTCGACCACGTGATTGATACGTGTCGGCATATACCACGGGGAGCCTTGGTCCCACTCCATGTCGGAGTCGTAGGTGAAGAGCTCGCCGTTTTGGTCGAAGGCGATGTCGTATTGGTTGCGGAAGCCGAGAGCGAAGAGCTCGACGCTTTTGCCGTCGAAGTCGGTGCGGCCGACATAACCGCCGGGGGCGAACTTGTTTTTCGCGTGGCCGCGGGCGTCCCACATGCGGGGGAGGAGGTGATCTTCGTCCCAGCGGACGGCGCGGGATTTTTCCATGCGAGCGGGCAGGTCGGTGTGGTTACCGTTGGCGAAGTAGATGGACTTGCCGTCGGGTCCGAGGACGAGGGCGTGCGGGCCGTGCTCACCGGAGCCCTTCATGTGGCGGAGGAATTTGATCTCGTCGAATTGGTCGGTGCCCTTGGTGTCGCGGAGGCGCCAGAGACCCTGCTTGCCGGGGACCTCGTCGACCATGACGTAGAGGCTGTCGTTGGCGTAGAGGAGACCATGCGCGCCGATGGCGGGTGGTTTGCCGGCGGCGCTTTGGGCGCGTTTCGGCGTGGGCACGGGTTCAAAGTCGGCGACATCGGGAATCGCCGGAAGCGTGGCGGCGAGCTGCTCGACTTTGGCGCCGGTGGAGGAGCCGAGGGCGGGTGGGGTGATGCGGTAGAGACTGCCGTATTGGTCGGCGGCGATGAGGCGGCCCTTGTTATCGGGAGTGAGGGCGACCCAGGAGCCCTGTTCGTCCTTCGGGACGGTGTAGATGAGCTCGACCTTGAAACCGGGGGCGACGTTGAGCGCGGACGGCTCGACGGCGGCGGGAAGTTCGGCGGGGTTGCGCTTGGCGGCTTTGGCCTTGGGCTCCTGCGCGACGAGCGAGGCGGCGGTGAGGCCGGCGAGGAGCAGCGCGGTGAGGCGGGCGAGCTGGGAAGGGAACGGGGCGGATGATGTCATGTGGGAAAACGTGGGGAGGCGGGCGGCGCAGAAATTAGAATTTGTAGGTGGAGGAGACGAAGTAGGCGCGGGGCGGGATGGGCACGTATTGGAGCATCGTGTCTTTGCCGGTGGCGGGGAGCGAGGTGAAGCTTTGGCGGTCGCCGGGATTTACGCCCCAGCCGCGCCAAGTCATGACGCCCTCGCTGTCGGTGAGGTTGTTGATGTTGAAGTTGACGGAGAAGCGGCGGGAAAACGTGTAGCCCATGCCGAGGTCGAATTGGTTGAAGCGGGGGAGGGTGATGACGTTGGCGACGTTACCGGCGCGTTCGCCCATGTGTTTCCAGGAGAGGTTGGCGAAGAATTTCGGGGTCCGGTAGGAGAGCGTCTGATTGAGGATGAAGTCGGGGTTGTTATCCGAAGGCTTGCCGGTGAAGTCGAGGTAGGTGTCGTCGTCGCGGCCGTTGGCGCCGGGGACGAAGATTTTCCAGGTGGTGCCGACCGATTTCTGGGCGGTGAAGACGGAGCGGAGGGAGAAACGATCCGAGAGCTTGAACGTGCCTTCGAGTTCGAGACCGTAGGACGTGACGGCGTTGTAGATGGGATCGGGATAGTAGGGCGTGACGCCGTCGGATTCGGTGGCTTGAGGGTTGGAGTTGACGTTGCCGAGCTGGCTCCAGAACGGCGTGGCGGTGAGGGTGACGTTCCGGGCCTTCCAGCGGTAACCAAGTTCGGCCTGAAGCACGGTTTGGGGACGGGGCTTGAGGTTGTTGAGGCGGAAGACGGAGTTGTAGTTGCGGAAGAAACCGTAATCGGGGGCCTTCTCGCCGTCGGCGAAGCGGACGTAGAGAGAGTTTTCGTTGTTGATGACGAAGTTGCTGGCGGCGGACCAGGAGAAGGAGCGGACGTTTTTATCGAAGTCCCATTTGCCGGCGGGATTGGGGACGGTGAAGCGATTGTCGCCCATGGTGAAAACATCGCCGTCGGCACCGCCGTAGGTCGGGTCCCAATTGCCGCGGGCATTTTGGGAGCCGGTTTGGTTGAAGCCCTTCACAAGGTAGTTCTCGGCGCGGAAGCCCCAGTCGACGCCGAAGCGCGGGGAGATTTCCCATTTGTGGCCGAAGAAATAAGCGAATTGGCGGGCGAGGGCCTTGTCGCGGGTGTAGCCGACGCCGAGCGCGGTGAAGCCCTCGGGATTGGTGAGGAGCACGGGGCGTCCGCCGAAGCCGGCGACGGCGGTGAGGGCGGCGGCGGGCGTGCCGGCGGGAGCGGTGGCGGCGGTGGCGGGAATCCACGTGATGGCGAGTGGCTCGGGCTGCTCGACGAGTGGGGAGGCGGTGCGGCCGCCGCTGGTCTGGCGGTCGGAGATACCAGAGTAGCCGAAGTATCCGCCGGCGACGAAGGTGTGGCTGCGCCAGCGCTTGGTGAGCGAGAGATTGTCCATGATCTCGTTCATGTGCTCGTTGGCGGTGCGGCCGACATTGGTCCAGAGGGCGTTGGGGAGGATCTGGGCGTTGGGGAGGCTGCTGGAGCGGACGATGAGACCAGCGTTGTTGAGGGCGTTGGCGTTGACCGTGAAATTGCCGTTGGAAGTGACCTCGGCGGCGACGTTGCCATTGCGACGGTCGGTGAAACGGTAGAGGCCGGCGGGGACGCGGCCGTTTTGGCCGCCGCCGCTGAACTGGATGGCCATGGTCGAAAAGAAATTCGGCCAGTCGAGCGAGCGCGGCGTGACGCCGGAGGAGGAGTTCCAATCGGCCCAATTGCGGGCGAAGCGGACGTTGTGACCGAGGGACCAGCCGTCACCGAACTCGTGTTTCCACTCGGCGCCAAGGTAGCGGGAACGCGAACGGACAGCGTCGGTGGTGTCGAAGGTGGCGAATTGGGTGTCGGACTCGCGCGGGTATTGGTGGGAGCTGGCGGGGAAGAGATTGGTGCTGTAGCGGCTGAGACCGGGATACTGCTTGGGGTCCTCGGGATTGCGGGCGAGGAGGTATTCATACCAGTGGTTCCGGTCGTCGAGATACTTGCCGTAGAGTTTGATGGAACCGTGGCCGTAGTCCTTGAAGAGATTGCCGCGGACATCGAAGCCGTCGTTCATGCCGTAGCCCTTCACGGGGCGATGGCCCTCGGCGTAGCGGTAGAAGCCGCCGAGGTTGTAGACCCAGCCCTTGGAGCCGAGGGGGCCGCCGACGGTGACGTCGCCGCGGTATTGAGGCGAGCCGCGGCCCTCGAGGCCGAAGCGCGTGCGGATCTCGCCACCGTAGCGGGACGGGCCGGTGCGGCTGATGTAGTTGAAGGCGCCGCCGGGGGAATTGGAGGACGTGATGGAAGCGCTGCCGCCGCGCACGGCCTCGATGCGCTGGAGCGTGGCGTCGGGACGGTTGAAGTAGCCGGCGCCGAAATTACCGAAGGAGACGTTGGTAAACGGCAGGCCGTCCTCCTGCATGGAGACATAGTAAGTGCCGGTGGCGCCGTCGGAGCTGTCGGCGGAAATTCCGCGCGAGTAAACCATGCCGCGGATCTCGCCGAGGGAGGAATTGACGAAGACACCGGCGACGTTGAGCAGCATGTCATCGGCGCTGAGGGCGACCTGTTCTGAGAGGAGGTCGGCGCTCACAGCGGTGATGGCGGTGGTGGCCTTGCGGGCCTCGGTGGCGCTGAAGACGCCGGTGACGACGAACTGCTCGAGCTTCAGGGCGTCGGCGGCTTCGGCGGATGTGGGAGCCTTAGCGGCGGTGGTGGCGGGCGGGGTGGGCGCGGTCTGGGCGGAGAGGACGGAGGCGGCGAGACCGAGGGAGGCGGAGAGAAAGAGCGAGCGAGGGAAACGGCGGGACGACAACACGGAGAGGCGCAGGGGTAGGCGCAGCGGAATAGTGGGGGTAAGCATGGGGTGGGGCGGGGAAAGCGGGTCAGAAGCGGCCGTTGACGCCGAAGGTGAGGGTCGTGCCGTTCAGAATGGTGTTCTGCATCTGGGAACGGACGCCGCGGTAGAACGCCTGAGGCTCGTTGGTGAGGTTGGCGGCGTCGAGGGTGAGCGCGAGGTTGGGGCGGACCTGGTAGGCGATGCCGGCGTTTACCGTGGCGTAGTTGAAGCGGTAAAGATTGCGGCCCGGTGTGGCGGCGGTGAACGCGGTGATGTAGCTGCCGGTGAAATTGTAGAGAATGCGCGTGCTGAATTTATGGTAGCGCCACGAAAGCGTGGCGTTGCCCGTGCGGGGGATAAAGCCAGGGACCTCGTTGGTGCTGCGCGAGGTGGTGCCACCGAAGTTTCCGCTAGTGTTGATGAGCGTGTAGTTGGCGGAGGCGCCGAAGCCCTTGAGCACGCCGGAGAGAAACGTGAACTGCTGCTGGTAGTTGAATTCCCAGCCGTTAACTTTCGCGGTGCCGGCGTTGGAGGAGGTGAGGCGCGTCCAGCCGGCGTATTCGCCGCTGTAGCCATTGTCGGTGCCGTTGCCGATCGTGCCGGCGTTGGTGCCGGTGACGATGTAGTCGGTGATGGTCTTGTTAAACCAACCGATCGAGACCGTGCCCACGGGCTCGAAGTAATACTCGAGCGTGGCGTCCCACGTGGCGGCGTTTTGCGGGAGCAGGGCCGGGTTATTGACCGTGAGGGTTTGGTTGGCCTCGGAGATGGTTTCGTTGGGGAGGGCGTTGTTGAGGGGCGGACGGCCGAAGCTGGTCGACCAACTCAGGCGGGCCTTGAGATTCGAGGTGAGGTCGTGGGTGAGGTGGGCGCTGGGGAAGGACTTCGTGTAGCTGCCGTCGAGTTTGCGCAGCGTGCCAGCGTAGTCGCGGGTAGCGGAGCCGACGGGATCGGCGGTCTGCTGGGCGACGGTGCTGCCGGTGCGGGCTCGGACCCAGCCCCAGCTGGAGGTCTCAGTGCGTTCGGTGCGGACGCCGGCGATGAAGCCCGTGCGCCCGAAGCGGGCTTGGGCCATCGCGTAACCGGCGGTGACGGTCTCGGTGACGGCGCGGTTGGCCGTGTATTTGTTCTGCTCGTAGAAGTAGCGGTCTTCGGTCCAGAGCGACGGCGTGATCGGCTGGCGGTCGGCAAAGAATTGGATCGCTTCCCACTGCGGAATGCGGCGGCCCGTCTTCACGGAGTCGAAGGTGATGATCGAAGGATCAGCGGGCAGTGCGGTGGTGCCGGCGTAGTTCCAGCGGCGGGCGACGCTCTGGGCGTCGGCGTAGTGCTGTCGCCACAGGGCGCCGGATTTGAGCGAGAATGGAAACGACGTCGGCAGGGTGTAGCGGGCGTTGGCGCGGGCCTCCTTGATCTGGTCGTCGTTTTGGAGAATCGAATTGTTGTAAGTGGTCGGCCGGTAGTTCGCGGGATTGGTGAAATCGGGGCCGGCGGTCTGGGTGAAGCGCGGGTAAAGATCGGAGTCGGTGCGATCAAGGCGCCAACCGACCGAGGTGATGCGGTTGACCAAAATGCCGCCGCGGCCGCCGCCACCGCCGTTGATGTTGGTCTGGGTGTAGATGGCGTTGTAGTCGAGTTGCAGGGCACCGAAGACGTGCTCGGCACCGAGGTCGAGGCGGCGCATCCGGTTGGCGAAGTTGCCTGGGCCGGTGGTCGTCTGGTCGATGGTCGAGCCGACGGCGGCGCGGACCTCAGTGATGCGGTCGGTGTAACCGGGGAGAATGCCGGCGGTGCCTGTGGTGCCGACCTGTTGGGTCGTGAAGGCGCGCGTTTCGTATTGGCGGCGGAAGGTTTCGACGGCGTCACTCGCGACAGTGTTGAGTGAGAGCTTGGTGGAAGGAGATAGGCGGTAGTCGGCCTTGAGGCTGATGCTGGCCTGCTTGCGGTTGTTGTAGTTATCCCAGGTGCGGTAGTCCCAGAGGTAGGCGGGCTGGGCGGTGGTATTTTCGAAATCGCGCGTGGTGCGGAAGCCGCCGACCGCGTTTTCGGAGTAGAACGCGTTGAGCGAGAGGCCGAGGTTGCGCTCGCCGCCGAAGACATCGAAGAGCTCCTGCCAGCCGACATTGAAGAGCGGGTGGGCGCGGTGTTTCTCGCGCGTGGGCGTTTGCTCGGTGAACGGCGGGGCGTAGCGCACGCCGGCGCTGTAGGTGATACGCCGGCGCTCGCGCATGGAGAGCGGGGAGCGGCTCTTCAGATTGATCGTGCCGCCGATGGAGCCGGCTTCCTTGTCGGGCGTGTGGCCCTTGGTGAGCTCCATCTGGTCGAACATGGAACCGGTGAGGTTGTTCATGTTCGTGCTGCGGGTGAGGGCGCCCTGACTCGTGAGGGGCGAGCCATCGAGGGTGATGGTGTTGAGGCCCGGGCCGATGCCGCGGATGGTCAAACCGTCCATGAGGTTTTCGTCGGAGGGATTGCCGGCGACACCGGGGAGGCGGATCGCGACCTCGGCGGCGTTCATATTGGGCAAATTCCCGAATGAATCCATCGCGACGATGTTCTTCACGTTGTCGGCATTGCGCTGCGCGGTGATCGCGGCGGCCCCGCCCTCCCGTTCGCCGGTGACCTTGAAGGCGTCGAGTTTGTAGACGGCGCTGGTGAGGTCGAAATTGCGGGTGGCGGCGGCGGTGTCGCTGACGGTCACGGTGGCGCGGGCGGCGTCGAGTCCGACATAGGTGACGACAAGTTCGTGCGTGCCGGCAGGGAGCGACGGCAGGACGTAGCGGCCGGTGTTGTCGGTCAGCGCCGAAAGGCCGAGGGCGGGAACGTCGACGCGGGCGCCCTCGAGGAGATTGCCCGTGGCGAGGTTGGCGATATTGCCGGAGACGGTGGCGGCGCGGACGGAGGAGAGGGACAGAACGAGGGAAAGCGAGACAGCGAGCGGGAGCGCGAACGAGGTGGGGATACGCTGGGGTGAGCGTGGGATTTTCATTTGGCGGCGGCTTTGAGTTCAGCGAAACGGGTGCGGAGGGCGGCGAGTTGGGTGGCGCGAGCGGGGTCGGCGGCGAGATTGTGTTCCTCGAGGGGGTCGGCGCGGAGATCGAAGAGCTCCTCGTGTTTGAAATCGGGCCACCAGATATACTTCACGTCCTTGCGCACGAGGGCCTCGGACGACGGGATGAAGTTGATGTTTCGGACGGTGGCGTGCTCGTAGAAAAACTCATCGCGCCATTTCGGCGGAGTGGCGGCGAGGTAAAGCGGTGCGATGTCGCGGCCCTGCATGCGGGCGGGCGCGGGCGTGCCGGTGGCGGCGAGGATGGTAGGCGCGAGATCGACGTTGAGGGTGAAGTTCTCGTTCGTGGTGCCGCGTTTCGCGGCGGGCAGGCGGGGATCGCGCACGATGAGTGGCACGCGGATGCTCTCCTGATAGGGATACCATTTATCGGCGAGGCCGTGCTCGGCGTGGAAGTAGCCGTTGTCGCCGGTGAAGATGATGAGCGTGCGATCGAGCACGCCCTGGGCCTTGAGTTCGGCAAGGAGTCGGCCGCAGACCGCATCGAGCTCGGTGGCCATGCGGTAGTAATTCTTCATGTATTCCTGGTAGCGGGCCGGAGTGTCGAAGCGCCACTTCCAGCGGTTGCGGCCCTCGTTCTGGTCATTGGCGATGAACGGCGGCAGGCGACGGAAATGGTCGTCGGTCGCGGTCTTGGGCACGGGCACGGTGACGTCCTGGTAAAGCGCCATGCTCTCAGGCTGCGGGAGGTATTGCTTCGGATTTTGGTCTTCGGCGTGCGTGGCGATGAAGGCGAGCGTGAGGACGAAGGGTTTTTCCTTTGGGCGCGTGCGGAGAAACTCCATCGCGTCGTTTTCGTTCTTCTTCGTGACGTGAATTTCGGTGCCGTCGGGTTGCTTGAGCCAGTGGCGCATTGGCGTGATGCGGCCGGCGCCGTAGTCGAACTGCTCGGCGGGGAATTTGCCGTTGTGCCACTTGCCGACGTGACCGGTGAAGTAGCCGCGGGCACGCAGCAGGCCGGGATAGGTCTCGGCCCACGGCGTGGTGAATTCGCCGCCCTGCGAGGCGGTGCCGTTACGCGAGAGCCACTGGCCGGTGAAGAGGTTGGCCCGGCTGACCCAGCAGACGGACGTCGTCACGCAGTTTTGCGTGAAGCGCACGCCCTCGCGGGCGAGTTGGTCTAGGTTCGGGGTTTTGACGACGGGGTTGCCGGCGATGCCGAGGGTGTCGTAGCGCCAGTCGTCGGCGAGGAGGACGACGATGTTGAGCGGTGGCTCGGCGGCGGCGGCTTTGGCCGCGAAGGGGGCGGTCGCGACTAAAGTTAGAAGGAGGGAAAGAGAGAGAAGGGGAAGGCGGCGCATGGGAGGGGATCAGAACCGGCCGTTGAGGCCGACGGTGAAGGTGGTGCCGGGGTAGTTGAAATACTCCACCTGATCGGCGGTGCCGCGGTAGCGTTTTTGCGGGACGTTGGTGAGGTTATCGATGTCGAGCGTGACGGTGAGGGTGGGGCGGACCTGGTAGGAGAAGCCGAGGTTGAGGAGGTTGCGTTTCACGCGGTAGAGATTCCGCCACGGCTGGGCGCCGCCGTAGCTGGTGAGGAAGGTGCTCGCGTAGTTGGCGAGGAGGCGGGTGCTGAAGTTGCGGTAGCGCCAAGAGAGGCTGGCGTTGGCCGTGCGTGGGACGAAACCGGCCACCTGGCCGCTGGTGAGATTGGTGGCGCCGGTGAAGTTGCCGTGGGTGTCGAGCAGGGTGTAGTTGAGCATGCCGCTCAGGCCCTTCAGCACGCCGGGGAGAAACGTGAACTGTTGCTGGTAGCTGAACTCCCAGCCCTGGACGATCGCGGTGCCGGCGTTGGCGGTGGTGAGGATGGTCCAGCCGGGATACTCGCCGTTGAAGCCGTTGTCGTTGCCCGTGCCGATGGTGCCGGACTCGATGCCGCTGACGATGTAGTCGCGGATGGTCTTGTGGAACCAGCCGACGCTCAGGTTGCCGACGGGCTCGAAGTAATACTCGACCGTGGCGTCCCAATTGCGCGAGGTCTGCGGAAGGAGGGCGGGATTGTTGATCGTGAGCGACGGCTTGCCGCCGAGGGCGGCGTTGGCCTCGTTGGGCGTCTCGCCGGGCGTGAGGTTGGTGAAGGCTGGCCGGCCAAAACTCGTGGACCAGCTCAGACGGGTCTTGAGATTGGCGGTGACGTCGTGGGAGAGGTGGAGGCTCGGGAATGGTTTCGTGTAGTCGCCCTCGGTGGTGCGGCGGTTGTTGGCGTAGTCGACCTGCGCGGCGGCGACGGCGGCGGCTTCGCTGGCGGTGGCAGCGGTGCCGCTGAGACGGCGGGCGCGCACCCAGCCGAAGGCCTGGTTTTCGGTGCGTTCGAGACGGACGCCGCCGAGAAAGCCGGTGCGGGCGAGGAAACCATCTTTACCGAGCTTGCCTTGGGCCATGGCGTAGGCCGCAGAGACGGTTTCGGTGACGTCGACGAAGCTGGTGTATTTGGTGGTCTCGCGGAAATAGAAGTCTTCGCGCCAGATCGACGGATCGATGACCTCGCGGGCGCGGATGAAATTCGACGTCTCCCACTGCGGGAGGACGCGACCGGTTTTCACCTGGTCCATCAGCAAGATCGAAGGCTCGGCGCGGAGCGGGCCGGTGCCAATGTAGTTCCATCGGCGCGAGGCGCTCGTCGCGCCGACCACTTGTTCGCGCCAGACGAAGCCGCTCTTGAGCATGACGGGGAACGCGAGCGGCAAGGTGTAGCGGGCATCGGCGCGGAGCTCGGTGACCTCGTGGAGCTGCGTGTTGTTTTGGTTGGAGAGGGCGTTGGTGGGCGACGGGCGGTAGTTCGCGGGGTTGGTGAAATCGGGGCCGCCGTTTTGCGTGAACTTGGGGAAGAGGTCGGATTCGCGGCGGTCGAGGGTCCAGCCGACGCCGGTGAGGCGGTTGACAAGGACGCCGCCCTCGCCGTTGCCGATGTTGATGTGCGTCTGGGTGTAGCGGGCGTTGTATTCGAGCTGGAAGGGGCCCCAGTTGTGCTCGGCGCCGATATCGCCGCGGCGCAGGCGATTGAAGAAGTTGTTCGGGCCGGTCATCGTGATGTCGATGGTGGAGGCGGCGACGGGGCGCACGCTGGTGACGCGGTCGGTGTAGCCGGGCTCGATGCCATTGACGGCGGTCGTGGCGACGGCGGGATTGTAGACCGCCTGGTTGGTGAAGGCGCGGGTGTCGTATTGGCGGCGGAAAATTTCCGAGTGATCGATGTAGCTGGCGAGGAAGGAGAGTTTCGTCGCAGGAGTAAGGCGGTAGTCGACCTTGGTGGTGATGTTTTTCTGACGGCGGTGATTGTAGACGTCGCCGGTGCGGTAGTCCCAGAGGTAGTTGGGCTGGGAGGCGGCGTTCTGGTAGTCGCGCTGGGAAGTGAACCAACCGAGGGCGGTCTCGGAGTTGAAGAGACTGACGGAGACGCCGAGGTTGCGGCGGCCGCCGAAGGCGTCGAAGACCTCCTGGTAGCCGAGCGAGGCGAGGCCGTGGGTGCGGCGCTGTTCGCGGAGCGGGATTTGCTGGGTGAACGACGGTGCGATGCGGGCGGATAGGGTGTAGGTGATGCGGCGCTTCTCTCGCATGGAGAGCGGCGAGCGGCTCTTGAAGTTGATGGTGCCGCCGAGGGAATCGGCGCCCTTGTCGGGTGTGTGGCCCTTGATGAGTTCGACCTGGTCGAACATGGCGCCGGTGATGTTGTTGACGAAAATGGAGCGCCCGGCGCCGCCCTGGCCGGTGAGCATGGCGCCGTCCATGGTGACGGTGTTGAGGCCGGAGGTCATGCCTCGGACCGTGAAGCCGGACAGATTTCCGCCGGCGTCGAGTTCGCCGTAGATGCCGGGGAGACGGATGGCGACCTCGCCGGCGTTCATGTTGGGCAGATTGCCGAAGGAGTCGGTGGCGGCGACGTTCTTGACGTTGTCGGCGTTGCGCTGGGCGGTGATGGCGGCGGCACCGCCCTCGCGTTCGCCGGCGACTTTGAAGACCTCAAGTTTGTAGATGCCGGTGGTGAGATCGAAATTCCGGGTGATGGTGGCTTGGTCGGAGGGGACGTCGATCCGGACGCGCACGGGGTCGAGGCCAATGTAGGTGGCGACGATTTCGTGGGAGCCGGCGGGCAGGGCGGCGAGGACGAAGCGGCCGGTCTCGTCGGTTAGGGCGGAGAGGCCGAGGGCAGGCACCTCAAGGCGGGCACCCTCAAGGAGGTTGCCGGTGGCTTGGTTGGAGACGTTGCCGGTGAGAGTGGCGGCCAACGAAAACGCCGGGGCGGCGAGGGCGGCAGAGGCGATGAGGCGGGGTAGTTTCATCGAGGAAAAGCGGGGCAGGGGAAACGTTGCCTAGGACGGCCGCGCAGCGCAGCGGGGCAATCGGTGTGGGGTGGGGAAGAAAGCAAACGGGCACCGAGGGGGCGGCGCTTACCAGCGGACGACGGACGGGGCAGGGGTGGCGGGCGTAAAGCCCGCCCCACAGCGAGGGACGCGCAAGCGGCGGGGGCGGGCCGGGGTGGGCTGCGCCGCCGCCGCGCGGGAGAAACTTACGGGAGGGTCTTCAGGTAGATGTTTTTGAACTCAATGGTCATGGGCTGGCCGGCGTGGAGCTGGAGGGCGATGACGCCGGACTTGGCGATGGAAGCATCGGTGTCGGTGACCTCGGCGGTGACGACGCCGTTCACGGTGTGGCGGAGTTGGTTGCCGTTGGCGGTGACCACGAGCTCGTTCCACTCGCCGAGTTTGTAGGCGGCGGCGATGGCTTCGGTGGGCGTGGCGCCGGGGAGTTTCTCGACAGAAGTCTTTTTCTTGGTGGCGCCCTTCTTCTTGGTGTCCTCGACCATCGTGGTCTCGCCGATGCGGATCTTTTCACCGCTGTTCATGAGGATGCCGCGGCCTTTTTCCTCGTAGAGCATGCCGGTGTATTTGAACGGCGAATCGATGTCGGCCTGGTAGCCGGCGATGACGAAGGCGGCGGCGTCGACGACCTTGCTGCGGTATTGGACGCCGGAGTTGCCCCAGGATTTGTCGTTTTGGGCGGTGAGGCGGAAGCTGACGCGCAGTTCAAAGTTGGCGGGCTCACCGCCTTGATAGACGAGGAAGGTGTTTCCCTTGGTGGGCTTTTCGGCGGTGGTCTGGCCGACGATGGCGCCGTTCTTGACGGACCAGAAATCGAGGCCCTTCCAGCCGGTCAGGTCTTTGCCGTTGAAGAGTTCCTTGAAGCCGGCGGGGGCGGCGGCGAAGGCCGAAGTGGAAAGCGCGAGGAGCGCGAGGGTGAGCGAGGTGAGGCGGGTTTTCATGGGAAAGAGGTGAGGCGGAGAGAGTGACGAAAGGAAGGACGGGGGAAGAAGGTAGGGCGGACTGAAGTCCGCCCTACTCTCAGTGTTTGTGAGTGGTCGCGGCAGGGGTGGCGGCGGCGGGTGGGGTGAGGGGATTGGCTTTGAGGTAGGCCTCGACGTCCTTGGTGACGACGAGCTGGCCGAACATTACGGCCCAGTGGCCGGGGAAGGTGCAGACGTATTCGTAGACGCCCTCGTTACGGATGGCGGCGATCTTGAGGGTCTCGCTCTGCAGCGGCTCGAGGAGTTTGGTGGCGGCGATGATCTCCTTGTCCTCGGGGACCCAGGCGCGGCCGAGGCGGTCGGTGTGGCCGGCAGGGAGCTCCTGGGCGGATTCGCCGACCTTCAGGCGTGCGCCGGGCTGCACGACGACGAGGTTGTGCGGCATGACGTCGGGGTTCTCGAAGATGATTTCGAAGGCGCGGCCGGCTTCGACGACGAGACGCGGAGTGTCGTATTTCATCTGCTCGTGGACGGTGCGAATGACGAAGACAGCGACGCGGAGGGTGGCGAGTTTGCTGCGGAGCGGGGCAGCCGCGTCGGTCGGAAGGGAGCCGGCGAGGTCGTCGGCGATCTGGATGGTCTCGGTGTAGTCGCGGCTGGTGCGCTCGCTCGGGTGGGCCTTGGCGGCCCAGGCGATGAGCGCGGTGGCGGCGGGGGTGGTGGCGTCGGCCGTCCACGCGGTGCGCGGGAGCCCGCGGATGCCCTGGGCGGCGGTGGGGACCTGGTCGCCGCGGGTGATCATGGCGTTGAGGGCGGCGAAGACTTTCTCCGGGTCGCGCTTGGTGGAGACGGCGGTGCGGATCGCGTCGCGTTGAATGGCGGCGACGATGTGGTCGGGTCCCTGGATCTCGGTGACGGGCTGCGCGAGGATGGCCATGACGCGATCGTAGGCGGTGGCGCGAAGGGCGACGTCGGGGATGAGCGGGAGGCCGCCGAGGAGGCTGGCGTGGGACAGCGGCGATTTGGCGGCTTCGGTCCAGACGGTGTCGAGGGTGCCGTCGGCGATGGCGATGGCGGCCCAGGCGAAGGAGCGGCCCTCGGCGGCGTCGGCGAGCGCGAGCTTCAGCAGGGCGTCGCGGTGGGCGCGGAGATCGGCGGCGGGTTGAGCGACGAGGAGGCGGCCGACGCCCTTGGTGTCGACCTCGGCGGGGGAGTTGAGGACGTCGAGGAGGAGGCTGACCTTGGTGGCCTTGCGCGCTTCGGCGAGGCCGGTGAGGGCGGAGGCACGGGCGGTGTCGGCGACGCCCGAACGACTGAGGATATTTTCCAGCACGTCGGGCGTGGGCGTCATCTTCAGGATTTCGGCGACGCTGAGGCTGCGGAGCAGGTAGCGGAGGCTGGCGAGATCGCCGCCGACCTTGCCGCCCTCCTCGATGCTCTTGCGCCAGAACGGGCGGAGCTGGCGGAGGGTTTCGCCGATCGTGTAGTCGAGGTAGTAGTCGATGGGCTTTTTCGTGGCGGCGAGAGCGACCTCGACGGAATCGAGGGACGGGAAGAAACTCGCGGCGCGGGCGGCGTGCAGGCGGACGCGGGAATCATCATCGGCGGCGCGCTCGCGGAGGAGGGCGAGGGCGTTGGGCACGCGTTCTCGCCAGTAGGAAATCACGCGGGTGGCGGCGGCGCGGGCCTGCGGCTCAGGGGAGGCGAGGACGCGCTTGAGCAGGTCGAGGTCGACGACGTTGTGCCACTGATGGAGCCAGAGGGCTTCGGTGAGGTGGTGGGCGAAGTCGGGGGATTTCTGGTCGAGGCCGGCGACCCAGTTCTTGGTGGCGGCGATGACGGCGGAGGACGGGTGCTTGCCGAGCTCGATCTTGGCGAGGTTGCGGATCTGGTTTTCGGGGCGCTTGAGCAATTCGAGGAGGGCGGGAATGGGCTGGCCGTCGATCTTGGGTTGGACGGCGAGCGGGCGGCCCTCGTAGGTGAAGCGATAGATGCGGCCGTGGACGTGGTCGCGATTGGAATCACGGAGGTGGCTCTGGAGATGGCCGATGAGGGGGTTGTGCCAGTCGATCACATAGAGGGCGCCGTCGGGGCCGGTGGAGGTGTCGATCGGGCGGAAGTTGGTCTCGGTGGACTGGACAACATCGGTCTGGCGGAGGCCCTTAATGCCGGAGCCGTCCTGGGTGAGTTTGACGCGGAAGATGCCCTGGAAGCCGATGACGTTGGGGTTGAGATAATTTCCCCAGAACTCCTCGGGGAAGTGCGTGCTGGTGAGGATCGTGCTGCCGGCGCTGGGACGCGAGGGGCGGTCCCAGAGGGTTTTCATGCGCGGGTGTTTCGCGGGGTAGTCGATCTGACCGGAGAAGGCGGGGCCGAAGTAGGTGTTATTGCCGGTGGCATCGGTGATGATGTCGTTGCCCCAGTAGTCGAAGGCGCGGCCGTGGGGATTGGCGAAGTTGTAGGCGACGTAGGTCTCGAAGCGGCCGGTCAGGGGCTCGTAGCGGTAGAGGGCGCCGTCGATGTTGCGGACGGGGCCGAAGGCGGTCTCGACCTGGGTGCGGTGGAAGACGCCGTCGCTGAGGAGGATGGCGCCGCCGGGTTCGTAGACGAGGGAGTTGGCGGTGTGGTGGGAGTCGGCGGAGTCGAGGCCCATGAGGACGCGCTCCTTCCAGTCGGCCTTGCCGTCGCCGTCGGTGTCGCGGACGAACCAGAGGTCGGGGGCCTGCATGAGGAGGATGCCGTCCTTGTAGAACTGGAAACCGGTGGGGCAGTTG
The DNA here is from genome assembly GCA_947453695.1 of Opitutia bacterium. GTDB lineage: Bacteria > Verrucomicrobiota > Verrucomicrobiia > Opitutales > Opitutaceae > GAS368. The sequence continues at coordinate 51,501 of CANGHW010000016.1, read as the reverse complement.
AGGCCGTCGAGGAAGGTGGTGCACTTGTCGGCTTTGCCGTCGCCGTCGGTGTCTTCGAGGATGAGGACCTTGTCCTTGACCGTGGCGGTGGGAGTGAGTTCGGGATAGCTCGGCCAGACGGTGACCCAGAGGCGGCCCTTGGTGTCCCAGGCCATCTGGAGCGGCTTCGCGAGTTCGGGGAATTCGCGCTCGCTGGCGAAGAGGTTAACCTTGAGGCCGGGGTGGAGCTTCATCTTGGCCATCGACTGCTCCGGGGTGAGAAACGGGTAGGTGCCGTCGGGATTGGGGCCGGGCTTGTTGGTGCCGAACGGAGTGACGGGCGGGAGCGGGAGATCGTCGGCGGAGTTGTAGGGCTGACCCTTGGCGGCGGCCCAGACGCGGCGCTCGGCGTTGGCGGTGAGGGTGTCGCGCTGCGCCATCTCCTCCATCATGATCTGGGTGTTGGTGATCTTGGGCTGATCCTTGACGGACTCGTAGGCGATCTTGGAGCGGTCGCCGTAAACGTTGTAGCCGTCGACGGTGCGGTAGTGAGAGCGCCACCAGTCGTTCTTCGCGTTGATGAGGGTGCGGAGTTCGCGGGCGGCAGGGGTGTCGAGGGACGGGGCGGACTCGCCGATCAGGGTCTTGAAGATCTCGGGGGCGAGGGCGGCGTCGCCGGACTCGCTGAGGTGGATGCCGTTGATGGTGAGCTTGCGGCCCTGCGCGGCGGCGGCGGCGTAGAGTTTCGTCGACGGGGCGAAGAGATCGATGAACGTGACGCCGGCCTTGTCGCCGGCGACCTCGGCCATCGCGGCGGAGTAGAGGGCGAGGTTGCGGTTGGCCTCGGCCGGGACGGCGAACTCAGTGCCGGTCATGGCCTCGGTGGCGATGGGGGAGAAGAGGACGATGCGCGGGGCGGCGACGCCGTTGTAGGTCTTGGTGCGGACATTGTTCAGATAGGCCTCAAGGTCCTGTTTGAATTTCGCGAGGCCGTCGGGGCCGGCGAAGGATTCGTTGTAGCCGAAGAAGGCGAAGACGACGGAAGGCTGGACCTTGGCGAGCCATTCATCGGGCGTGCCGAAATCCTTGGAACGGGAGCGGGTGACGACCTCGTCGCCGGCGGCGGCGAGGTTGCGGAAGATGAGGTTGTGCTGGGGAAACTTGGCGGTGAGGAGCGTCTCGAGCGAGCTGTGGAGCTGCATGCGGTCGGCGAGGGTGTTGCCGACGATGGCGATGCGCTCGCCGGGGTTGAGGGAGACAGGGGCGTTCAGTGCGGCTGGCGCTGCCCGAGACGGAGTGACAGCGGCGGCGACGCTCGGGGCGACGGTGGACGTAGCGGTAGAGGCGGATTTTGGCGCGGCTTGTTTCTTCGGGGCGGGCGCGGGGGGCGGGAGGGTGCCGCCGACGGGGACGGTCTTGCCGAGGGCGTAGTCGGCGATGGTGAGGCCAGTGCGGTAGCCGTTGAAGCCATACATGCGCGGCGTATAGGGATCGACGTAGGTGACGTCGGCCTTCGGCGGAACGGTGAGACCGAGGGACCAGTAGACACCGTTGACGACGAGGCGGCGGAGGCTCTCGTTCTCGAGGTCGGTGGCGGCGCCCATGGTGGTGGTGAGGACCTTGTTAGTGGTGCCGGCGTCGTTCTTGTAAGCGCGCGTCCAGACGATGGGCATCGCGGGGGAGTTCACGGGCTGCTCGACCTTGGCGACGGTCTTCTTCGCGTAGTCGGCGGGGGCGTCGGAGGCGTTCATGCCCTTGAGCACGAGACCGCGGGCGAGGATCTTGGCGTCGGCGGGCGGAGCGGCTTCGTAGACATCGCTGTTGCCGAATAGCTCGGTGACGCCGCGGAGCAGCGGGTCGGAGGCGGCAGAGGCTTCGATGACGCCGCGGGTGGCCTCGATCTTGTGTTTGCCCCAGTGGGTGACCCAAGTCTCGCCGAGGACCTGTTTGCCGAAGCCGCCGGCGAAGGGGGCCTTGGCGTTGTAGGAGTAGGCGGCCCACGGGGAGCCGGCGGGGAAATTGAAAGCGTGCGTGGAGGTGCGCAGGGCGATGAGCGGGACGCCGCGCTTGTAGGCGGCCTCGAAGCGCTGCATGGCGTCGTCGGGCCAGGCGCGGAAGCGGAGCGCCAGGATGATGACGTCGGCCGTGTCGAGGGCGGCGGAGTCGGGGAGGGACTTGCCGTTGTTGGGATTGATGCTGCCGTCGGCATCGAGGGCGAAGAGGACGGTGGTCTTGAAGCCGTGGCGCTGGCTCAAGATCTTCGCGAGCATGGGCAGCGCCTCTTCGCTGCGATACTCTTCGTCGCCGGAGAGGAGGACGACGTGCTTGCCCTGGGCTTTGACGCCGGCGGGGGGATTGAGCACGAGGCTGGTGGGCGCGGCGGCGCGGAGGAACGAGCCGGCGAGGAGGGCGAAAACGAAAGCGACGCGGAAAAGCATGGGAGCGGGAGGGTAGGGAAAAAGCAGGGCGGGTCCGGGACCCGCCCTGCTTACAGTGAGGAAACGCAGACGAAAACGGCGCTCACAGAGCGCCGCTACAGGGTGGAGCGATCAGGCTTTCTTGACGTTGGTCCACTTGCCGGACTTCGCGGACTTGAGGACTGCGTCGGTGACGTAGTCGGTGGCGAGACCGTCGCGGAAGGTGGGCGCGGCGGGCTTGCCGGACTCGATGCCGGCGAGGAAGTCGGCGACCTGGTGGGTGAACGTGTGCTCGAAGCCGATCTGCACGCCAGGGATCCACCAGTGCTTCATGTAGGGTTGGTCGCCATCGCTGATGTGGATGGAGCGCCAGCCGCGGACCGTGCTCGGATCGCGGTGATCAAACCACTGCAGGCGGTGGAGATCATGGAGATCCCACGCGAGGGAGGCGTGCTCGCCGTTGATTTCGAGGGTGTAGAGGGCCTTGTGGCCGCGAGCGTAGCGGGTGGCCTCGAAGGTCGCGAGGGAGCCGTTGCTGAAGCGGGCGAGGAAGGCGGAGGCATCGTCGATGCCGACCTTCTGCTTCTTGCCGGTGAGGGCGTGCTTGCGCTCCTTCACGAACGTCTCGGTCATGCCGGTGACGGAATCGATCGAGCCGTTGAGCCACATCGCGGTATCGATGCAGTGCGCGAGCAAGTCGCCGGTGACGCCGGAGCCGGCGACGGAGGCGTCGAGGCGCCACGTGCCGGGGCCACCCTGCGGGACTTCGGCGTTGATGGTCCAGTCCTGGAGGAACTTCGCGCGGTAGTGGAAGATTTTCCCGAGCTTGCCCTCGTCGATGATCATCTTCGCGAGCGTGACGGCGGGGGCGCGGCGGTAGTTATACCAGACCATGTTCGGCACCTTGGCCTTCTCGACGGCGGCGACCATCTTGAGGGACTCGGCGGGATTCATGCCGAGGGGTTTCTCGCACATGACGATCTTGCCGGCCTTGGCGGCGGCGATGGCGATCTCGGCGTGGACGTTGTTGGTCGCGGCGATGTCGATCAGGTCGATGTCGGGGCGCGCGATGAGGGCTTTCCAGTCGGTCTCGACGGATTCGTAGCCCCAGTTGGCGGCGAACTCGGCGGCCTTCACGCCGTCGCGGCCGCAGACGGCTTTGAGAACGGGGCGGTGCTCGAGTTTGAAGAACTGGCTGACTTGGCGGAACGCGTTGGTGTGGGCGCGGCCCATGAGGCCGTAGCCGATCATGCCGATGTTGAGTGGTTTCATGGTAGGAGGAGGGGTGAGAGGTGAGGAATCGGAGTTAAGCGCGAAGACGCGGAGGCGCTAAGGTTGGAACGAAGGAAGGCGGGAAACGGAGCGATCCGATTGGCTCCGGCCTTGGCGGCTTCGCATCTTTGCGCTTTGGAAAATCAGCCGACCCAGCCGTGGTTGTTGCGGACCTCGATCATGGCGGCGAGGATGTCGTTCCACGTCTGCTGCTTCAGGAGCACGTCGTTGGAGAACATGCAGCCGTCCCAGCAGATGTGTTTCATCTTCTTGGTGACCTTGCCCTTGCCGTCGCGCAGCCAGTAGCCGGAGTCGCGGGCGATGTTGAGTTTGCCCTTCGGATCGGTGGCGAGACAGTGGCGGCCGGTCTTCTCGTGGGAGCCGGAGCCGTAAGTGCTGCCGTCGTTCTGCGCGACGTGGAAGTCGATCGTCCACGGGCGGAGCGCGTCGGTGAGCTTGACCATCGCCTTGTGGAACTCGGCGGGCTCGTAGTTATATTTTTTCGGCACGATGCGGTGCGCCTCGGCATTGGCGCCGAGCGTGTAGAGGTGGGTGTGCGACATGTCGGCCTGGAAGCCGACGACCTTGGGCATGCCGACCGCTTCGAGGAGGTTGACCATGTTCTTCCACGAATGCATGCCGCCCCAGCAAATCTCACCTTCGGCGGCGAGGCGCTCGCCGTTGTCTTTGGCGATCTTGCCGCACTCGCGGAAAGTCTGGGCGATGAGCTTGGTGGTGCCCTTCGGGTCCTTGTCCCACGCGGTGACGCCGGTGGCGCTGTCGATGCGGACGATGCCGTAGGGGCGGACGCCGAGCTCGCGGAGTTTGGCGGCGATGCGGACGGCTTTGCGGACGTGGGTGACGAAGTTGGCGCGGGCTTTTTCGTCACCGCCGGCGGAGGCGTCGAACCACACGGGGGCGACGACGGAACCGACGACGAGGCCCTTGGATTTGATTTTGTTGGCGAGGGCCTTGATGCCGTCGTCGGAAATATCGATGTCGGTGTGCGGGTTGTAGAGGAAGAGATCGACGCCGTCGAACTTCACGCCGCCGACTTCGGCCTTGGCGGTCATGTCGAGCATGGTGTCGAGTTCGATGAACGGTTCCGCGCCGGGGGAGCCCTTGCCGACGAGGCCGGGCCACATGGCGTTGTGTAGTTTGGGGAAGTTATTGGCGGGCATGTTGGGGACTAGTTGAGGGTTGAGAGAGGAAAGTTGAGCTGACGGAGAAAAAGGCATGGCGGGCGTAAAGCCCGCCCCACAAAAACGGGCCGCGCGCGGAGCGCACGGCCCGCGTGATCAGAACTTATTGTTGCGATACGCGCCCATAGCGGGGGCCGTCGGATTTACTTCGGGGCCGAAGTAGCGGAGGCAGACGAGGGGCTCGGTGGCGCTCGTGTTCTCGAAGGTGACACCGTTCTTGGCGCCGTCTTCGGTGCAGAAGTATTCGTCCTCGGTGAGCTCGTGGAAGCGGATGAGCTTCGGGCTGACGAGGGGCTGGCCGTTGATCTTGCCGGAGCCCTGGACGCAGATGAGGCCGTAGGCGCCAGTGTCCTTGATCGTGCACTTGGTGCCCGGATCGACGGTGAGCTCCTTGGCGGTGAAGAGCTGCTCGCCATCGACCTTGCCGTAGACGATCCAGCGGTCGACGTAGCCCTCGCTGCGGGTGTCGGCGACGGGGACGGGCTCGAGGTAGTGGTTGTCCTTGAAGTTCGGGTCGACGTTCTTCTCCCAGTCGAGCTGGTCGACGATGAAGTCGATGTCCTTGTGCTTGGACTTGGGCATGTCCTTCACGAGGAGCGACCACGGCACTTCGCGGCCCTCGACGAGATTCTGATACATGCCGAAGACATCAGAGCCCCACTGCGGCTCGTAGGTGCAGAGGGAACCGGGGGCGTGGAGGATGCACGGATCGATGAGCCAGCCGGAGCCGACCTTGAGGCGGTAGGCCTTCGAGAGATCGAGGATGCCGTTGTCGCCCTTGTTCCAGTTGCGGATGCACTGCTTGACCTGCTCCTTCGTCGTGCCGGGCTCGAAGCCCATGAACGTGTAGGGGAAGTTGTTGCCGACGTTGTTGTGCTGCGGCGGGAAGTAGTAGGACTCGGGCTTGCCCTCCTGACCGACGAGCTTCGCCTGCGCGGCGCTCTGGTGCATGTGGTGCGGGATCGGACCCATGTTATCGAAGAACTTCGAGTAGACGGGCCACTTGCCGTATTTCTTCCAGATGGATTTGCCGACGAGCGTGGCGCCGGTGTCGGCGACGGCTTGCTGGAGGGTGAACTTCTTGTTGCCGACGACGACGTAGTTGAGGCCCTCGTCCCAGGCGCGGCCTTCGTTGGCCGTGGGCGTGGTGGAGGCAAACCAGCGCTCGTCGATGCCGCCGCGGTTCAGACCGTAGGCGTAGGTGTCATCGGGGTGGAGCTTGATGCGGAGGCCGGGCTGCAAGAAGGAGCGCGGCACCCAGGCGGGAGCGAGGCGGAGTAGGCCGCCGGTAGCGGAGAGCTCGCCTTCGACGAGGCTCTGCGTGGATTTTTTGACGATCTTGAGATCGAGGACGGAGGGGATGGCCATGGTGGTGGAAAAGGGTGAGGTTGAAAAACTGGGAAAATGGAAAACGAGGGATTACTTCGTGCGCTGTTGGATGAAGGCGAAGACGCCGCGCTTGTTGCCGACGGCGATATCGGGGAAGCCGTCGCCATTGAGGTCGGCGACGACGAATTGGGTGCCGACGCCGGAGTCGTTGTCGATCAAGTGCGGCGTGTAGGTGACGGCCTTGGTGGCGGGATCGCGATTGAGTTTGAACCAGTAGAGGACGGCGGCGCCGGTGGGCTCGGGGTCACCCTTCGAGCCGTGGGCCCAGTGGCGTTTGCCGGTGACGATGTCGAGCAGGCCGTCGCCATCGATGTCGGCGAGCATGACGGCGTGGGGCTGGGAGAACTGGACGTCGTTGAGCTTTTCCTCGGGATTGCGGCTCGTGATGGCGTGCTCCTTCCACGTGGGCTCGGTGGAGCCGGCGGCGGGGGCGCTCTGCTCAAACCAGCTGATGCCGTATTTGTGAGCCTCGACGCTGGTGATCACGTCGGTCTTGCCGTCGCCATTGACGTCGTAGGCATACATCTGGGCGCCGCCCTTGCCGAAGTCGACGGGGTGGAATTTCCAGAGCGGGTCGCCGGTGAGGGAGGCGGGCTGTTCCCACCAACCATTGTATGTGAGGAGGTCGGCGCGGCCGTCGCCATTGATGTCCCCGGCGCCGATGCCGTGCGTGTAGCGCTGCCATTCGCCCTCAGGGGAGATAGCGTGAAAGACCCACGGGGCCTCGGGTTTGCCGGGTTGGGGCGTGGCGTAGCCGAGCTTTTTGTAGGCGGAGAAAAGGAGGACGTCCGGCTGGCCGGCGACGAGTTTGACGAGGTGGGGTGACTCCGTGCCGACGTAGGGGTGGATCAGGAAGCGGGGCCAGTCGCCGCCGGCGAGACCGGGGTTCTTGGCCCACATGGCCGGGCGACCGGGCCAGCCGATCTGGATGGAGTCAGGGAGGCCGTCGCCGTCGACATCGGCGGCATCGGCGATAAAGGCATCGGAGTAACTCTCCTTGTCGTAGGCGTGCGGGGCGCGCATCTCGGTGCGCTTGGTGAAGGCGGGGCCCTGGAACCACAGCGGACCGACGATGAGGTCCATCTTGCCGTCCTTATTGACGTCCGCCGCGGCGATGCTCTCGGCGTAGAACTTACCGTCGCTAATCTGTTTCTTGAAGGTGATGGTCGGAGCGGCAAACGCCGGGGCGGTGGCGGCGAGAGCGGCGAGAGCGACGGCGGCGGTCGCGAAGGCTGAGCCAAGACGGGGAGACGGGACCAAAAGCATCAAGGGGGAGGGGTTGGGGAAGGCTCGGAAAGCCCCGGTGCGGAGGCAAGCGGGACGATGAATGATCACTCTAGTTCAGCGGCGGGCAATCAGCTAGAAGGCCGACGGCGAGTTTTTGTCGAATTGCGTCCTATATCACACCCGCCGAAGGAGGCGGGGCGACGGCGTGCGGCCCGGGCGGGCGGAGGGAGGGATGAGGATGGGGGCCGGGGGCGATAGTGATGGGGTCTAGGAGATGGGGTCTCGGATCTGGGGGTGGGCGGCGGAGATTGGGGTGGGGGATCGGGCAGGGGATGGCGGGGTGGTCGGGCAGAGGGAGGTGCTCGTGGGCTGGTTTTGGGTGCTCGTGAGTTGGTTGGAGGCGCTTGGTCGTTGGTTTTCGGTGCTCGTGAGGTGGTTTCTCGTGCTCGTGCGTTGGTTTGAGGCGCCCGCGGGTTGGTTTTTCGTGCTCGTGGGTTGGTTGGAGGCGCTTGGTTGTTGGTTTTGGGTGATCGTGAGTTGGTTTATCGCGCTCGTGACTTGGTTTGTGGCGCTCGTAAGGTGGCTTCTCGTGCTCGGGAGTTGGGTTTCGGCGCTCGAAGGTTGGCTTGTGGCGCTCGAAGGTTGGCTTTTCGCGCTCGGCGGTCGGTCAGAGTATCTCGTGAGTTGGTTGCTGGCGCTCGCTGGTAGGTTGCTGGAGCTTGTGAGTTGGTTGGCGGTGCTCGCGAGTCTGGCGGAGGTGCTCGTGAGTCTATCGGAGCTGCTGGTGAGTTGGTTCGAGGAGCTTGTGAGTCCGCAGGAGGTGCTGGTGCGCCGGTTGCTTATGCTCGGCCGTCGTTTGGAGGCTCTGGTGAGCCTGTCGAAAGTGCTGGCGCGTCGTTCGGAGGCGCTGGCGCGTCCGTGGGAGGCGGTGGCGTATCGGTTGGCGGCAAACGGTTGGCGTTGCGGCCGTGAAATCCGAGGTGAACGGAGCGCCTATCCCCAAAGGGGTTGACCCTGCTTGAAAATTTCCCCTTACAGGGTAAGGGGAAAATGAAACTAACGTTCATCGAACTGCCGCTTTTCACTCATCTGATCACGCAGGTCACCGATGACCATTTTCTGAGACAACTTCAAAACGACCTACTCAAAGACCCGGAAAAAGGTGACATCATCCCACGATTGCAGGGCTTGCGCAAAGTGCGCATGGCCTTGGAAGGCCGTAGTCGGGCCGGTGGTGCGCGCGTGATCTATCTCTACCTTCCTCAGCACCTAGCGGTCATTTTCTTTTATGTCTATAACAAGGCCAAGTCGGAGAACCTCACGCCGGATCAGGAAAAACGGTTAAGGGCTGCGGTCGAAACCATCAAACGAGAATTCAGACATGAAAACCAAAGACATTGAGTTCAACGCCGACGATCTCGTCGGCAGCGTTGAGGCATTCGCACATCACCTAACGGGGAAACAGAAACTCACTCTGCGCACGGCGACGATGCCGTTGCCCGCGCCAGTCAAACCGCTCACGCCTTCGCAGGTGCGCTCGATCCGCCGCAAGCTCAACGTGAGTCAGCCGGTGTTCGCCGCGATGATGAATATTCCGACCGTGACCGCCGCGAGTTGGGAGCGTGGCCGGAGGAGACCAACCGGCGCGGCTCTGCGCTTGCTCGACATCGCCCGCAAGCATCCCGAGGTGTTGCTTGCTGATTGATGCAGTGCATGCGTCTTTGCGCCGATAGAGGCGCTCCAGTGTGAGGCTCTGGTGCGATCGTCGAAGGCGGAGGTAGCTCGGTTATCCGAAAAAGTTAGGCATTGCCGCCGAGACTTCCGATAGGGGACTCAGGTTCAACTTGGCACAACGAGCCTTGGTGCCTGCCTTAGCAGTAATTGGACGAATTGAATACTGGTGAACTGGCCGCTCGATCTTCGCTTGTTGGACACGCGGTTTGTCCATCGCGACACATCGCACGTCGTTTCCCTTTCGGCACACACCCAGACTGTCACTGCCCCTGATATTTGGTCTCAGATGCCGCTGGAACGATAAACCGAAGTGCAGCTAGGATCATCTTGTCGGCGACGATCTAATCGGGGCGCCGGGGGGTGATGACTTGCTGCGCCTCTTTACCTCGCGCTGCAGCGTATCGCGGCACTTCAAACACGGTCTCCATCGTTGCCAATCGACTCAGACGGACAGCCTTCGCGTGCATCTTCGGCCAACAAGACTTCTTCAGGCGTGATGGGTTGTCGGTGCACAACCGATTGTCCGATTTCATCGTCGCGAGTGAAGAAGGTGGACGCGTTGGCGCGGCAGAGATCGCAATCGACGCAACTCGAGTCGACATAGTAGCGGCCGAGGATGTTCTGAGGCAGGCGTTCGGTAGTGGTGGCCATGGTTTGGTTGGTTCGCCGTGAGCATAGCTTGTCTCCGATTCTGCGTGAAATTCATTAAAGCCATGTTTCCATGCATTAAATGCATGAGTTTCTGAAGACGGCCCCTTTCGATATCTACGAACTGCACTTGTTTCATTTGGTTGCAGAGCACCGCAGTTTCACGAAGGCGGCAGAGCTTGCGGGGCTTACGCAAAGCGCCGTCACGCGCCAGATGCAGGGGATAGAGGAAAGCCTAGGCGTGGCTTTGTTCGAACGCACCACGCGCAGCGTCCACTTGACGCCGGCCGGGCGTATGTTGCGGGCGGAATCGGGCCGATTGCTAGGGAACGTGGACCAGATCTTACGGCGCATCCGCGAGGAATTCAACGGAGCGAGGAAAGAGATCAGCGTCGCGGTCTCTCGCTCCGTCGGACTCGCTTATCTGCCGGGTTTCTTTCACGCCAACCTTCGACGCCTGCCGCAGCTGGGATACCGGGTATCTTCCGATACCAGCGAAAAAATCCTGACGGCACTCGAAAACAACGAAACCGATCTCGGCGTTGTCTGCCCCCCGACGCGGCTGCCCGGGACGCTGCGGGTCACGCATCGGTTTACCGATGCTTTCACCATCATTGCGCCCACGAACGCCGCCCTCGATTTCGATTCAGCCTCGAGGCGTGCGCGACTCGATTGGATGAATCGACAAAATTGGTTGCTGTTGGCCGACTCGGGAAACACGGGCCGTCGACTCCGTGCTTGGATGAAGCGCGAAAGAATCGTGGTCGAACCAGGCATGACCCTCGATAATTTCGACCTAATCATTAATCTGGTGGCGCTCGGAATGGGTGTGAGTTGCGTCCCCATCCGTGCCCTCGCGCTCTATGCCCGCAAAAGAAACATACGCCGAATTGCATGGCCCGCTCGCTTTACCCGCGAGCTGGTCGTCGTCGTGCGACGGAATCGAGATATTCCTGCACACGTCGACGAATTCATTCAGAACGTGCTGTTCTGATAGGTGGGCGTAGGCCCGCCGGGTGTAACTTAATTTTTTAGAACATTAAGTTTAACGATAGAGGAGCGTTCTACACCAAGGAGCGCCGGTGCTATTCCTCAGGTAGCACGGATAAGTCCAGAATCAGCTTCTTGGTTCTTTGCCCTTTGGATGGCCCTACCTCAACTTCAGGCGAAGCAAGGCATTACGATCAGAGTGGCCGCCTATGGACTGTTTGTTGCGGAATGAAGCCGATTCGATTCGCGATCACGCCGCCCTCTGCGGCATGCCTCACGGTGTCGTTGCTAGCCCAAACGTGATCGTCGTCTTTCGATCTGCTCGGGCCAAGAACTCCGTTGCAGCGCTTCACCTTCACGCCGATCGTTCCGGACGCGGGCTCAAGCACCGCGCCACGACTAAATCCGGCGCAATCTGAGGTTCGATTGGGTGTTTCTAGGATGAAAGAGCGGCGGCCTGAGGCTCAAACCGCACCGGGCGACGGGTAGGGGCTAAGGTGTGTTTTAAGGGGACGCGGGCCGGCCGGAGGTGGGGCGTTTTTTCTTCGGCGAAAGATTTTTCGAAAAAATATCGGCGAATCGGCGAATTTCGAAATCTCGCCGGTAAAGAGAAGTATAGACGCGCGAAGTCCTTCGCCGCCGAAACTTCCACACCAAACAAAATGCCACCGCTCCTTGCCGATCTTCGCACGTCCGAGACCTGCGCTCATCGCCCCCAAATTTCCCACCCTGACCCGCGCACGGCGCGCCGCGTCACCCTCCCTTTTCGGCCAATTCCGGCCGGGAACGGCCCCACCAGGGCCGACACTGCACAGTAACGATAGTCACTTGATAGATAGAACACCATGAATGCACAACAACATGCCAAGCTCACCCGGGCGCGCGTCCTTGCCGCCCTGTTTACCAACCCCGCGGACAACGCTCATATCATCGGATTGCCCGAAGCGTTGACCGTGTTTCTCGACCGTCTCGGTCTCGTCGAATCCCTGGCGCTGCGCCAGGTTCAATCGCTCGAAGCGATTTACCTGCGCCGCGACGCGGGCTTCGAGGACATGACGGAGGCAACCCTGTGGGTGGCCGGCCTGGTTTACGCCCATGCAGATCGGGCCGGCCTCGCCGAGCTCGCCGTCCAAGTGGCCGTGAAGCCTCGCGTGGTCACCCGCGGTCGTTTCGAGGAGCGCGTCAAGATGTGTCAGGGCGTGCACGACGCGGTCGCAGCCGCGCTGGGCACGATCCCCGAGACGGTAATGACGGTGGCCACGCTCGCCGAGCTGCAGCAGAAGATCGATACGGCCAGGGACCTGCTCGCGGCTCCGCGTAGCATCGTCGTCGACCGCTCGGTCGCCACGGACGAGCTGGAAGAAGCGTTCCGCAAGCTCGACGCGGCCATCACCGGTCAACTCGACCGCGTGATCCTGCCGCTGTGGAAGAAGAACCCCGCGCTCTACAATAAGCATCGCGCGAACTCCCTCGTGATTGACCGACCGGGCACCCGCTCGGCCGATCAACCCGGGGAGCCGACGCCGGTGAAGACACCGGTGTCGGCGACTGCGACGGTTTCGACCGTAGCGGCGGCCGCGTAGCGCGGAGGGTTAAAGGCTCAAAGCCGAGAGTTAAGAGCTCAGAGCGGAGAGACCAGAGGTGAGGAGAGGGCCGGGATAGACGGTCGGGTGCGGCTCAAGCCGCGCCCGGCCTGCGTCCCGGCCCTCTTTTTTTTGTGCCCCGCAGGGCGGCCTCAGCTCTGGCAGCGGGCGCGGTAGGCGCGCGGGGTTTCGCCCATGATGCGGCGGAACTCCTTCGTGAAATGGCTTTGGTCGGCGAAGCCGAATTCGCCGGCGACTTCGGCGAGGGATTTTTTGGAAAAGACGAGGGCGCTGCAGCTCATGCGCACGCGGACCTGGCGCACGTAGTCGTGGGGCGAGCTGTGGTAGGTGGCGCGGAATTGGCGCTCAAAGGCGCGCACCGAGAGACCGCAGGCCTTGGCGAGGACACGGTTGGTGATCGTGTCGTTGAAATTCTGGCTGACGTAGCGGATCGCGCCGCTGAGCGGAGAGTCGGGGGGCGTGCCGGGCTTCTGCTCGTTGAGCGGGCGGGTGACGCCGGCGGTGCCGACGACGCGGCCCTTGGCGTCATGGATCGGAATCTTGGAGGTGACGCACCAGCGGGCGGTGTGGTCGAAGCGGCCGACGAGCTCGACGCGGGAGAGGATGCGCTCGCCGGCGAGGACGCGTTCGTCGTCGATGCGGTATTGGTTGGCGAGGGCGAGGCCGCAGAGATCGTAGTCGGTGCGGCCGATGACCTCGGCGCGGGACTGGAGACCGAAGTTGAGGTAGAACGCGACGTTGACCCACTGATAGTGACCGGCCTCGTCCTTGAGCCAGAGAAGGGAGTCGGCGACGAAGTCGAAGAGCTCGATCACTTCCGACGCGACCGCCCCGATGCGGCTAAGGTTGGCGAGCATGTGCGTGTCGCTGTTCATCGGGACGTTGATCGGGGAGAAGACAACCAACGCGACGGGAGAGGCAAACTTTTGTTCCCGATCGTGCGACCGGTGGCGGGTGGGGTGGCCGCCCCGGGGCGTGGGAGGTGCGGGGCCGAGTTGCAGAATTTGCAGTGGACAATCACGGTGCGCTCTTGGATGCAGTGACCCTCCCCACCTTGTTTAGGTCGTTTCGTTTCCACCCCACTATGAACTACCCACGTTGTCTCGTCGTGTCCCTGGCCGGCATGATTGCCGCCGGTCGCAGTTTCGGCGCGCAGGCGTCGACGCCTGCGACGCCCTCCACTGAAGAAGTGGTGGCGCTCTCGCCCTTCACCGTCGCGGATGTTGATGATAAATCCTGGCTCGCGACCACTACGCTCATTGGCAGCCGCACGAATCAGGAACTCGCCAAGCTCCCCGTCACGGTTGACGTGATCACGGCGGAGTTCATGCGCGATCTCGGCGCCTTCAACATGGAGGATGCGGCGCGCTTCGTGTCCGGCGTGGATGTCACCCCGCGCCTCGAGTCGCGCAACGACGACCGCATCACGTATCGCGGGCTGAGCGGCAGTGGCAGCTCGCGCAATTTCTTCACGTGGTATGTGCCCTCGGACGCCTACAACGTGGAGCGGTTCGATTTCAACAAGGGCTCGAACTCGCTGATGTTCGGCGATTCCAATCCGGGCGGCCAGGCGACGATTTATACGAAGCGCGCGCGGTCGCGGAACATGGAAGAGCTCTTCGTGAGCGTGGGCTCCTACGATGCCTACCGGTTCCAGTTCGATGCGAACCGCAAGGTGGCGAAGAACTTCTTTGTGCGGCTGAACCTGGTGAACCGCCGCAACAAGACCTACGTGAAAGGCACGAACGACGTCTTCCGCGCGGCGGACCTGGCGTTTACCTACGAGCCCTTCAAGACGACGACGATCCGCGTGGAGCTCGAGCGCGGCGAGACGCACCGCGTGCGCGCCGACAGTGCTCTCGCGATCAACGACGTGGCCGCCGCGGGTCGTGGCTTCAATAACAACGGCTGGTATTACACCTCTGACCGGGAAATTCTGCTGCGCACTGCCACGAATCCGCCGCTCGCCATCGACCGCAGCGGGCCCTCCGGCAATCAGGTCTCGCTCCTGCAGGGCCAGACGCAGGCCGTGCGCCTGCCAAACGGCACGTTCAAGACCTTCACCGGGTTCGACCAATATACGAACATGCTCGGCACGGTGGACTACAACAACCGCATCTTCAACGTGGCCAACGTCACGATCGAACAGCGGATCGGCAAACTCGCGATCGAGGCGGCCTTCAACCAGCAGTTCCAGCACGAGGACCGAAACGACAATTCCTTCGGCACGAGCCAGACGCCGCCCGTCTTGAGCGTCGACAGCACCGGCCGTCCCTACATCGAGGAATCGATCGGCGGAGCTGCCTTCAAGGTGTTCGGCAACATTGTCGTCGCGGGCCGCGTCGCCGCGGTGTATCCCTTCGACTTCGGTCGCTGGAGCAAGCAGCTCCTCGTCGTCACCGCGTTGAAGCAGCGCGACACGAAATTCTCGCGCCGCACCGGCCTCGCCAACGCCCTCGGGCCGGGACTGATCGCCAATAACGGTGTTCGCCTCCGCGCCTATCTCGACGACCCGGGCTTCGGCACGACGGCGTATTGGGATCAGTTCCTCCTGCCGAACATCCGGAGCACGCCGGAGTTCAAACCAGTGATCTACGAGAGCACGACGGTCACGGGACCCTTCGTCGACATCCGCTACGCACAGACCCAGACAGCCTCGCTCTCGGGCGAGTATTTCGGCGGCCGTCTCCACTCGCTGGTGGGCGTGAGCTGGAACGCGCTAAAGCGCAAGATCCCGACCGATGCGGCCTACGCGACCGATGCGCGCGGGTATTTCATCCATCCCGGCATGCCGTGGGAAAATCCGGCGGCCTACACCTATGACCCGACCTTTGACCTCTCCGCGGTGAGCAAGATGGCGGGCCTGACTTGGTCGATCCTCCGCCGGGACAACATCAGCGTGAATATCTACGGCGTGAACTCGGAGTCGTTTAACTGGCAGTCGCGCCAGGTGTTTTACGGTCCCGATATCGGACCGGTGCGCGGCAAGACGAAGGAAGTCGGCATCAAGGGCGACCTCTTCCAGCGCAAGCTCACCTACACACTCGGCGTCTACGACATCAAGCGCGTGAACTCCGCCTACGCCTGGTCGCCCGACGTGCTGAACCAGACGCAGCTCGAAGACCTGATCAACCCGAACAACGTGCTGCCGAGTAATCCGAAATACGTGACGGTCATCAACGGCCTCAATAACGAGCGCCGCACGGTGAATTCCAACGAGCAGGCGCGCGGCGTGGAGCTCACGTTGCAGGGCCAGCGCTGGTTTGGTTTGCAGACGCGCGTGTCGTTCTCGACCTCGAAGGTGCGGGCGCAGGCGGACTTCTCGCAATTCCGCGCCTACCTCGCCGCCGCCGAGGAACGCACGGCCGCAGCCAACGCGACCGGTGGCGACCGCACGATGGCGGAGTCCGCCACGGTGCTGGCGAATGCGCGCACGGTGCTCGGCTCCAATACCCTCACCGACGCGGTCTCGGGCCGCCGCAGCGTGCCCTACACGGGCAGTTTCGTGGCCGACTACCAGATCCCCGGCGTGCGCGGTCTGCGCGTCGGCTTCAACGGAATCTTCACGCCGGACTACAACGTCGCGATCTTCAACGGCGTGAGCTACAAAGCCGGCGCCTCCCTGCCGCTGAGCGGCTACCTGCTCTACGACCGGAAGATGATGAACAAATACCAGACGACCTTCCGGCTCGGTCTGCAGAACATCTACGACGCGATCAATGGTGACAGCCGCTACCGGATCACGGGAGCGACGTCCTTTAACACGCCGGCCGGCCGGCCCAACTACATCTACCGCTACGCGGAGCCCACGACGTGGAGCTTCAGCGTGACGACGCGGATGTGAGGCGAGGCGCGTAGGAGTGTAGTGTGACGGCCGGCTAGCTCGATTCTGGGCGATGCCGGCTATGATCACAGCTACGCTCGTGAACGAACGAGCCACGGCGAAAATTGCGTCGTGCCTCGATGTCAGTGCACCGCGGCGCGAAGGGACGAAATTCCGTGCGTCGGCGGAAGACGTGAAGCGGAGCGCTGGCGGTCGCTCCCGATGACGGAGCTGAGAAAATTCAGCACCGGAAATATGCTCCTGACTTTGGTCCTGGTGCTCGCCGCCGTGCTGGCCGCGCTATGGGCATTTCGGGTGTCGAGACAGGTCGAACTGGTGCTCTCCTCAGTAGGCCGGGGGTGACGGTGCGCGGCGGCTATTTCTGTGACGGAGTCCGGAGCAATTTCACGGCGACGACTCCCGCGACCTCCGCTTTGCCTTTCGACGCAGTTACGAATTTTACGCGAGAAGGACGAAGACGCGCTGCGCCCGAGTGAACTCAGGTCGCGGCGGCGGTGCGCCGGCGGAGTTGGCCGCAGGCGGCGTCGATGTCGG
The DNA here is from genome assembly GCA_947453695.1 of Opitutia bacterium. Taxonomy (GTDB): domain Bacteria; phylum Verrucomicrobiota; class Verrucomicrobiia; order Opitutales; family Opitutaceae; genus GAS368. The sequence continues at coordinate 34,661 of CANGHW010000016.1, read as the reverse complement.
GGCCGCGGGAGCGGCGGAAGTGGGCGACGATCTTTTGTTCGCGGAGGAGGGCGGCGAAGGCGTCGGCGGTGTCGTCGTCGGACGGCGCGTAGGTGTGACCCTTTAGGCTTAGGCCGGTGGGGTTGTAGCGGAGCAAATTTACGTGCATGCGGCGCGCGCCGACGACGGTGGCGAGGGTGCGGGCGTGGTCGGGCGAGTCGTTTACGCCGCGGAGCAGACAATACTGGATCGTGACGGGACGGCCGCGACTGGCTTGGAAGCGATCGGCGGCGGCGAGGATGTCGGCGATCGGAAAGCGTTTCCCCATCGGCAAGAGTTGCGCGCGAGTGGCGTCGTCGGGGGCGTGGAGGGAGACGGCGAGGTGGACGTTGAGGCCGGCGGCGGTGAGGGCGTCGATGCCGGGGACGATGCCGACGGTGGAGACGGTGATCTGGCGCCAGCCGAGGGCGCCGAGACGGTTGTCGGCGATGCGATCAATGGCGGCGAGCACGTGGTCGAGATTCAGCATGGGCTCGCCCATGCCCATGAAGACGAGGGTCTGGAGCTTGCGGCCGACGGCGTGGGCTTCGCGGCGGAGGGCGAGGAACTGCTCCACGATCTCACCGGCGGTGAGATTGCGCTCGAAGCCGGTCTTGGTGGTCGCGCAGAAATCGCACCCCATCGCGCAGCCGACCTGCGAGGAAATGCAGCCGGCGGCGCGGTCGGCCCGGAAATCGGGCATGAGCACGGACTCGACCGTGCGGGCATCGGCGAGGCGGAGGAGGAGTTTCGTCGTGCCATCGGCGGCGACCTGGCGGGCGGCGAGGGTGCTGGCGGAGTTGAGCGTCGAGGGCTGAGCGTTGAGCGTAGGAACGGCGAGGGTGGCGAGTTTCTCGGCGAGGCCTTCGGGGAGGCGGAGGTGTTGCGGGGGGGCGGAGTGCTCGGATGGCAGGCGTAAAGCCTGCCCCACAGGATCGGCGTGTGCCGAGTGCAGGCGTGAAGCTTGCCCCTCAGTAGCGGAGGACGATGGAACGGTGCCGCCGGCTGCGTAGTAAGCCCTGAGCACGCGGGCGGCGTGCGAGGGTTTGTAGCCCCAGGCGGCGAGTTGGTGCTCGAGGTCGGCGAGGGAAAAGTGGGCGAGCGCGGAGTTCACGGTGCGACGTCGAGGCCGCGGCGGACGAGAAGCGGCTTAAGGTCGGGTTCGCGGCCGGTGAAGTTTTTGTAGAGCGTGAGGGCTTCTTCGCTGCCGCCGCGTGAGAGGAGCGTGGCGCGGAAGTGGTCGCCGTTGGCGCGCTTCAGGCCGCCGTTTTGCTTGATCCAATCGACGCTGGCGGCGTCGAGGACCTCGCTCCAGATGTAGGAGTAGTAGCCGGCCGAGTAGCCGCCGGAAAAGGTGTGGGAGAAATAAGTCGTGCGGTAGCGCGGCGGGACGAGCGCGAAATCGACGCCGTATTTTTTCAGCGCGGCGGCTTCGAATTCGAGCACGCCATCGGCCGCGGGAACTTCGCTCGCGGAGATTTGATGCCAGGCTTGGTCGAGGAGGGTGGCACTGAGGTATTCGGTGGTCTTGAAGCCCTGGTTGAATTTGGCGGCGGCGGTGACCTTGGCGAGGAGGGCGGCAGGGAGCGGGGCGCCGGTTTTATAGTGCTTGGCGTAGTTCTGCAGAATTTCGGGCCACGTGGCCCACATCTCGTTTACCTGCGAAGGATATTCCACGAAGTCGCGCGGGACGGCGGTGCCGGCGAAGCGCGGGTATTTCACGTTCGAAAACATGCCGTGCAGGGCGTGGCCGAATTCGTGGAATGCGGTGTTGACCTCGTCGTGCGTGAGAAGGGTGGGTTCGCCGGCGGGCGGCAGGGGAATGTTGAGGTGGTTGGCGATGACGGGGCGGCGGTTGAGCAGCGTGCTCTGGCCGACGTAGGCGCTGGCCCACGCGCCGCCGTTCTTGTTGGAGCGGGCGTAGGGATCGAGAATGAAGAGGGCGAGCGGCGAGCCATCCTCGTTGAAGACATCGAAGACGCGCACGGTCGGTTCGTAGACGGGCAGATCCTTACGCTCCTTAAAGGTGAGGCCGTAGAGTTTGCCGGCGGCAAAGAACACACCGTCGAGGAAGACGCGGTTGAGCTCGTAGTAAGGGCGGAGCTGCGCGCCGTCGAAGTCGTAGCGGGCTTGGCGGACCTTCTCGGAATAGAAATCCCAGTCGGCGGCGGTGAGCGCGAAACCACCTTGCTCGGCGTCGACGAGCTTCTGCATGTCGGCGGCTTCGCGGCGGGCGTTGGCGACGGCGGTGGGGGCGAGTTGGGCGAGAAGTTGGTTGAGGCGTTCGACGCTACCGACCGTCTGTTCTTCGAGCTGGAAGGCGGCGTGGTGGGCGTAGCCGAGGAGGACGGCGCGCTCGGCGCGTTTCTTGGCGATCGCGGCGACGGTGGCACGGGAGTCGTGCTCACCACCGCGGCTGCCGCGGGCGAGCGAGGCGTCCATGAGACGCTGACGCGAGGCGTGCGAAGTGAGGCGGGCGAGCGACGGCTGTCCTGTGGTGTTCTGCAGTTTCAGGAGAAATTGGCCCTCGTGGCCGGCGGTCTTCGCGTCGGCCGCGGCGGTGGCGATTTCTGAGTCAGTGAGGCCGGCGAGGTCGGTGCGGGCGGCGAAGAGCACGGAGGAGGCGTCGCGTTCCTTGAGCACGGCTTGAGTGAAGGTGGTCTGCAGCGTGGCGAGGTCGGCGTTGAGGGCGCGGAGGCGGGTCTTGTCGGGCTCGGAGAGCTGGGCACCGGAGCGGACGAAGTCTTTGTAGTAGCGCTCGAGCAGGCGCTTGGATTCGGGGTCGAGGGCGAGGGTGCCGCGTGCGGTGTAGAGGGTGGAGAGGCGGGCGAAGAGCGCGGGATTGAGCCGGATGGCGTCAGAGTGAGCGGCGAGCTTCGGCGACAAAGTGCGCTGGATCTTCTGCAGCTCGGGATTGGTGTTGGCGCTGGTGAGAGCACCAAACACGGCGCCCACGCGGCGAAGCACGCCCCCGGCGCGCTCCAGGGCGACGACGGTGTTCTCAAAGGAAGGTGCGGCCTGGTTCTGGGCAATGGCGGCGACTTCGGTGAGCTGCTCCGCCATGCCGGCTTCGTAGGCCAGGAGGAAGTGCTCGTTCTTGATGAGGTCGAACCGGGGGTAGTTGAACGGCAACGTGCTCTCAGTGAGCAGGGGATTGGCGGGCGGAGGTTCGGCGGCGGTGAGGCCGATGGCAGTCGCGAAGAGGGCGGCGTGCACCGTGGAGCGGAGGGACGAGAGGTGGTTTGGCATGGGACGAGCGTGGGCAGCGCGGTGAGGTTGGCAAGGGGTGGCGTGTAACGTCCGGGGACCGTGAACCGTCCTTCCGGGCACGATGAAACATTGGTGCGCTGTGGCAGGGTGGTTGCTCGGGATGGCGTTGCTGCGCTGCGGAGCGGCGGAGGCGGGGCTCGCGACGCGCGAGTGGACGATCGACGGCGTGGCGCGGAAGGCCCTCGTGGCGGCGCCGACGAAGGCGGGTGGCGGGGCGGTGCCGGTGATCTTTGTGTTTCACGGGCACGGCGGCACGATGGGGCACGCGGCGCTGTCGTTTGGGTATCACCGGCTCTGGCCGGAGGCGGTGGTGATCTATCCGCAAGGGTTACCCACGGTGGGCGCGTTGACGGATCCCGAAGGCAAGAAACCCGGCTGGCAGAAGGCGGCGGGAGACCAGGGCGACCGGGACCTGAAGTTTTTCGATACGCTGCTGGCGACGGTGCGAAAGGAGTTTGCGGTGGACGCGCGACGCGTGTTCGCGACGGGTCACTCAAACGGCGGCGGGTTCACCTATCTCCTCTGGGCGGAGCGTGGCGACGTGTTGGCCGCGGTCGCGCCCTCGGCGGCGGTGCCGGGCGCGGCGTGGGCGCGTAAATTGAAACCGAAACCAGCGCTACAAGTGGCGGGCACGAACGACGAACTGGTGAAGTTCGCGTGGCAGGAGCGCGCGATGACACTGGTGCGGAAACTCAATGGCTGCGCGGCGACGGGCGAGGCCTGGGCGCAGGCGGGGAAGATCACGGGCACCCTCTATCCCTCGAAAGGCGGCACGCCGTTTGTGTCGCTGATCTATCCCGGGACCCACACCTACCCGGCGGAGGCCTCGGCGCTGATCGTGCGATTTTTCCAGGAACAGACGGCGGGCAAGTAGGCGGCGAAGGCGGGGCGTGGCGGGGCGGTGAAAACGCGCTTCCCTCGGCGCGGTAGAACCGCCAGCGTCGGGGCGATGAAACCCCGTTCCCTCCTGCTCGCGTTTTCCCTTTGTCTCGCGGCCGCCGTCAGCGGTGTCGCCGCCGAAGCCAAGCTCCAGCCGTTCTTCAACGGCAAAGACCTCACGAACTTCAAGGCCGAGGGAGCGGCGACGTTTTGGCGCATCGAGAACGGCGTGCTGATCGGCGAGAACGACGCGGCGAAGAAGGGCCACATGCTCTGGACCGAGAAGGAATATAAGGACTTCGTGATCGAGTTTGATGTGCGCTGGAAAGGCACGACCGAGCGTGGCGTCGATACGGGCATCGAGATGCGCAAGCCCGGCATCCAGCTCCAGCTCGGTATTTCCGGCAGCCTTAAAGTCGACATGTCCGGCTCGTTCTACGTCGGCAAACCCGGCTACCCCGAGATCGGTCGCGCGAAAGAAGCGAAGACACTCATGAAGCCCGAGGGCGAGTGGAACACCTTCAAGATTCAGGCGAAGGGGAACACCTTCACCTGCTGGATCAACGGCAAGAAAGCGTCGGAATACACCGACGAAAAGTTCTCGGGCGCGGCCCCGATCGGCCTGCAGATCCACCCCGGCGTGGTGATGAAGTGCGAGTATCGGAACGTGAAGCTCGCGGAGCTCTGAGACGCTGCTGCGGAATTGAAAAGTTTAATTTGGCGAAAGGCCGGTCACTGACCGGCCTTTTTTGTGCCAGGGCAGATTGGTGGTCTATTTGCGTCTGCGGGAGTATGCGAGGGAGGTGGAGTTTGTGATGGTGGCAGCTCGGACTTGGGTGGCGTTAAATTGCAAATGCTGCGAAGAATGCGCCCATGGCCGTGCAACTCATCAATCCCAGTAAAAGCCAATCCCGCAGCTCGACGCCTGGTAGTAAAATTGCGATTTCAGGGCGACGCGGGTCGACGTAAACCGGGACCGTTGCACCAAGGTGAAAGAATTGGGTGAGTCGCATGGCGTAGCCTTCTCGTGTGGTGCCGAAAGGGCTCGGGAGCGCGGCGGTAGTCTTGCGGGGGATGTCGACTGAGTAGGTGACGCTGACGCGAAGGGTGTAGACGTAACCCAATCTGGATGGCTGCCGCGTGAGGTTGGAATAAATGACCTTAGCAGGATGACTTACCCAGCGCCGGGCGCGCAGTGACCGACGCATTGGAATCCAAAGCAGATAGACCGTGAAAAAGGCAGAAAGGGAAAGCGGGAGTAGAAGATAGATCATGGGCGCGGGTCACTCGCTCATGCTTACAGCGACGTTTGGAAGGGCGGACCGAAGTCCGCCCTTCTTTTCACTTCATGATGCTATACAAATTCGCGCTGTCATCGGTCCAGAGGGCGGCTTTGGGGGCATTGGCTTTGGGATCAGCGGTGGCGGCGTAGACGTCGGGTTGGGCGAGGAAGGCTTTGTTTTTCGACACCAGCATCCACGTCGTGTCGTAGAACCACCAGGCCTCGGTGAAGTCGTCCGAGATGCAGGCGGTGCTCAGGCCGAATTCGGCGGCGAGGCGCTCGACGACGGGCTGGAGATCGAGGTAGCGGTTGGAGATGTGGACGGCGATGACGCCGTCGGGTTTAAGGTGTTTCAGGTAGACGGCGAAGGCCTCCTTCGTGAGCAGGTGGACGGGGATGGCGTCGCTGCTGAAGGCGTCGAGGGCGAGCACGTCGAATTGTTGCGACTCTTTGCGGGCCAACTCGTGTTCGAGTTCGAGACGGGCATCGCCCATCACGACATCGAGCTTGGCCGGGCACTTGGCGAGGTAGGTGAACGGATCGCGGGCGAGGGCTTCGACGGCGGGATTGATCTCGTAGACGCGCACGTAGTCGCCGGCGCGGCCGTAGGTGGTGAGCGAGCCGGTGCCGAGGCCGACGATGCCGAACCGGCGGGGTTTATCGGGGAGGTGCGAGAAGGTGAGGCCGATGCCGCTGGCCGGGCCGTAGTAGGACGTGGGTTTGAAGGTCTTGTCGTTGTTGACGAACTGCAGGCCGTGGGTGGTCGCGCCGTGCATGAGGAGGTAGTATTGGTCCTCGGGGGTCTCGCGGGAGTAGTCGAACACTTTGAGCGTGCCGTAGAAATTGCGGGAAGCGCGGATGACGGGCGTCGCCTCCTTGGCGCGCATCTCGGCGGCGACGGCGTAGCTGAGCGTGCCGGCGATGAGGACGACGAAGGCACCAAGCGGGAAGCGCCACTCCTCGATGAGACGGCGAGTGCGGAGATTGATGGCGCAGGAGGCGAAGGCGGCGACGCCGCCGGCGATCCACCATTTGTAGTCCTTCACGAAATCCTTGAGTTCGCCGAAGTAGCCGGAGTTGCCGTCGAAGGTGGCCTCGAGGCCGGGGATGGCGAAGACGGTAAGGACGGCGCCGATGGTGGCACCGAAGGCGAGGGCGCGGCTGCGGTGGCGGAAGCAGACGACGGTGAAGATCGCCGCGAGGGCGACGAGGCCGAGGTGGAATTCGCGGTATTCGGTGAAGACGGCGGGCGCGACGAGGGCGACGAGCACGCCACCGAGGGCACCGCCGGCGGAAATGAGGAGGAAGTAGGACGTGAGGTGGCGCGGCGCCGGCTTCAGCTGGTAGAGCTCACCGTGGCAGACCATGCACGCGACGAAGAGGGCGAGGGTGTAGCCGGCGATCTGGAGTTTCATCGGGGCATCGCTGCCGGCGGAATGGAGGCGGCAGACGGCGGCGATGCTGATCACGAGCAGGGCGGCGAAGACGCCGCGATTATACCAGCGCGCGTGGTCGAAGCAGATAATGAACGTGAGGAGGTAGAGCGCGAGCGGCAGCACCCACAGGAACGGGATGACGGCGACCTCCTGGCAGAGCTTGTTGGTGGTCGAGAGCAGGAGAATGCAGGCGATGGCGGGGAGGATGAGCCAGAGCAGGCGATCACCCCAGCGCGGGGCCGGAGCCTCGGCCTCGGCGGCCGCGTTGGCGGCGTCGGGCGTGGCGGGTTGGTGGCGGTAGACGCGGAGCGCGCACCAGCCGCAGATCAACGCGAAGAGCGCGAGGCCGACATACCACAGCGTGGCCTGCTCGTGGCGGGAGAATTTGACCTCGAAGAAGACCGGGTAGCTGAGGAGGGCGAGGAGCGAGCCGATGTTGGACAGGGCGTAGAGGCGGTAGGGCGAGAGGCCGGGATTGGTGACGCTGAACCATTGCTGCATGAGCGGTCCGGTGGCGGAGAGGACGAAATAGGGCAGGCCAATGGTGACGGTGAGGAGCAGGAGAATTTGGCCGGTGGGATCTCCGCTGACGTGGCTCTTCCACGATTCCGACGGGGCGATGCCGCCGAGCGCGAGAGCGGCGAGCAGGAGGGCGAAGTGGAGCACGGCCTGACCACGCGGCTTCAGGAGTTTGGTGGAGAAGTGGGCGTAAGCGTAGCCACCGAGCAGGAGGGTCTGGAAGAAGAGCAGGCAGGCGGTCCAGACGCCGGGACTCCCGCCGAACCACGGGAGGATATATTTGCCGATGAGCGGCTGGACTTGGAAGAGCAGGAAAGCACCGGTGAAGATGCTGAGCGCGAAGGGTAGCATGAAGGAAAGGAGGGCAGGGGAAGCGAGCCGGTGTCGGTCGCGAGGGGAAGAAGAGTGAGAGGAAATTCGTAGCGGACGGCGGCGCGGCGGGGCGAGGACCAAAACAGGCGCACGTGCGGCGCCAGACGCGTGGGGCCGGGTGAGGTTGGCGAAAAAGTGCGCGGACTGGAGACGATGCGACCGCGGGGTGTAGCCCGGAGCTTTTGCCGGGGCTGTGAGCGACCGAGGGTCCTGAGCCCGGGCTGAAGCTCCGGGCTACGTGCGCGCCGGCGGCTTAGTTGGCCTGCTTGCGCTTGCCCTTCTTCTTGCCGGCGTTGTCGCCGAAGTCCTCGGCGCCGGCGCCCGCGCGGCCGCCGATGTCGATGTGGTCGTGGGTCGGCAGGAGCTTGGCGAGCTCGGCCTTTTTCGCCGCGAAGGCGGGATCGCGGGCGAGGTTCTTCCACTCGTTGGGATCGGTGACCTCGTTGTAGAGTTCTTCGTCGCCGTTTTCGTAGCGGATGTAGCGCCAGCCCTCGACGCGGACGGCGTGGTTTTTGAACCGGTAGGTGGTGACGGCGGGTTGGCTCCAGGCGGACGCGGGATCGACGAGGAGGGAGCGGAGGCTGGAGCCCTCGACGTGCTTCGGCGTGGGGATACCGCAGAGATCGGTGAGCGTCGGGTAAATGGTCATGAAGTCGACGGGGCGGTCGCAGGTGGTGCCGGGCTTGGTCACGCCGGGTGCAATCCAGATGAGCGGGGCGCGGGTGGCTTCTTCCCAGAGGGCGAATTTGCGCCAGTGGTCTTTCTCACCGAGGTGCCAGCCGTGGTCGCCCCAGAGGCAGACGATGGTGTTGTCGCGGTAGGCGGATTTATCGAGGGCATCCAGCAGCCGGCCGATGTTCATGTCGGTGTAGGCGATGGAGGCGAGGTAGGCCTGGACGGCCTCCTTCCAGCGGCCGGATCTCACCATGGCGGCGTGATCGCCGTTGGGCTTGGCCATTTTCACGCCGGCGGGCGGGACGTCGTCGAGGTCGTTGGCGAGGTAGGGCGGGAGGACGATCTGGTCGACGGGGAAGAGATCGTAGTATTTCTGCGGGACGTTCCACGGCATGTGCGGCTTGTGCAGGCCGACGGCGAGGAAGAACGGCTTGTCGTGTTTGCGGCCGAGGGCGGCGACGCCGTAGTCGGTGATCTGGTAATCGGGGAGGGCGGTGTCGTCGTTGGTGAGCGGTTGGAACTTGATGCCGCCGACGCCGTCGTCCTTGGCCTGCGGGGAAGGGATTTGTTTCGCGAGGCCCTTGCCCTCCTTCTCGAGGTAGTCATCCCACTCGCTGGGGCGGGCGTAAGCCTCGTGGTAGATCTTGCCTGCGCCGCCGACCCAATAGCCGGCGTTGCGAAACGCCGTGGTCAGTGGACGCTCGGGGGCGATGACGGTGCGCCAGTCGTTGTTGTTTTCGTAAACGCCGGTGGTGAACGGCCGCAGACCGGCCATGAGGGCGGCGCGGGAAGGATTGCAGACCGGGGCGGCGCAATAGGCGCGCGTGAAGATCGTGCCGCGCTGCGCGAGGCGATCCATGTTGGGCGTGCGCGTCTGGGGATTCTTTTGGAGGAAGCCGACCCAGTCGCGCAGGTCGTCGATGGCGATGAAGAGGACGTTGGGCCGGGCGGACTCGGCGGCGCGCAGTGCGCCGGCGGTGACGAGGAGCGTGACGGTGACGAAGAGGCGGAGCAGGCGCATGGGGAAGGGAATGGGGTCCCCGAGTGACGACGAGGGGCAGGCCGAGGTCAACCGCGGCGGGTGGCTTGGCGCTGGCCAGCGAGGGAAAATCCGCTTGTGTGCGGGCCATGCGAAACCTCGGTCGAATTTTGGTTGCGATGGGACTCATGAGCTGGGCAGCGCTGGCGACGGCCCGCGCCGCGGACGGCGCGCGTGTGCAGGCGCTCAAGATCACCGTGCTCTCAACGATGCTCGCGGACGGCGACGAACTCGGCGAGTGGGGCTTCGCGGCGCTGGTGGAAGTGGACGGGCATCGCATTCTATTCGACACCGGCGCCAAGACCGACGTCGTGCTGAAGAACGCGCGCTCGCTCAGCGTCGACCTCACGACGGTGCCGGACGTGATCTTGAGTCACTCGCACTGGGATCACACGGGCGGATTCATGACCCTGCGCAAATCGGTGATGGAAAAGACGCCCGCGGCGCTGGCCCACACCCACGTGGGCGAAGGGATGTTTTACCCCCGCAACAGCGGCGTGCCTCGGGTAAAGGATCTCTCGATGGTCGCGCTGAAAGGCGAATATGAGGCGACGGGCGGAAAATTTGTGAGCTACACGCAACCCGTGCAGCTTTACCCCGGCGTGTGGCTCACCGGACCCGTGCCGCGGAAATATCCCGAGCGTAACTGGAGCGGCAGCGGCCGCATGACGACCCCGACGGGCGAGGCCGAGGACAACCTGCCCGAGGACATGGCGCTCGTGCTCGATACGGCGCAGGGCCTCGTGGTGCTCACCGGTTGCGGCCACGCCGGCGTGATCAACACCATCGAACAGGCCCGGACGGCGGTGCGGCCGGCGCGCGTGCATGCGCTGATTGGTGGCGTGCATTTGTTTAATGCGAAGGAAGACACGCTGAACTGGACGGTCGAAAAATTGCGCGGCTTCGACGTGGACAACATCCTCGGCGCCCATTGCACCGGCATCGAGGTCGTCTACCGCCTGCGCGCGGATCTCGGCCTGGATCGGGCCCACGCGGTGGTGGCGGCGGTCGGTGCGAAGTTCGAACTCGGGAAGGGCCTCGACCCGCGCACGATCGCGAAGTGAGCGCGGCCAGGCGGGAGCGTCTGACGGTCTGACGTGCCGGCAGTCTGCTTTTCGCATCGGCGGACCTTGGCTGGCGTCTTACCTCCCGATGAAAATCTCCCCGTGGGGCCGGCGCGTGATGGCGCCAGCCGGTGTCTACTTCCTTTCCGCGCTGCTCGCTTTCGCCGCCGAGGCGAAACGCGTGGCGATCACCGTCTATGGCGCTGTGGCCGACGGCACGACGCTCAACACGCTCGCGATTCAAAAGGCGATCGACGCCACCGCAGCGGGTGGCGGTGGCACGGTGGAAATTCCGGCGGGCACCTTCCGCAGCGGATCGATCTTCTTGAAGAATGGCGTCGAACTCTGGCTGGCCGAAGGCGCGGTGCTGCTCGGATCGACGGACATCGCGGACTACCCGAAGCGCGAGACGCGGATCGAAGGGCATTTTGAACCCTGGCGCATGGCGCTCGTGAACGCGCAGGGCCTCACGCGCGTGCGCATCGGCGGCAAGGGTGTGCTCAACGGCAACGGCGTGACCTTCTGGGAGGCGTTTTGGCAGCGCCGCAAAGAAAACCCGAAGTGCACGAATCTCGAAGTCGAGCGCCCTCGCCTGATGTTCATCGACCGCTGCGCCGACGTGCGGATCGAGGGCGTGGCGTTGCAGGACTCGGGCTTCTGGAATCTGCATCTCTACCGCTGCCGCGACGTCGTGATCGACGGACTGCGCATCACGATTCCGAGCGCGGCGGCGAAAAACATTCGCGGTCCCAGCACCGACGGCATCGACGTGGACAGCTCGCAGAATGTCACAATTCGCCGCTGCTACATCTCGACTAACGACGACAATATCGCGCTGAAAGGCAGCAAGGGGCCCTTCGCGGACAAGGACGCCGACAGTCCGCCGGTGGAGAACATCCTCGTCGAAGACGTGGAGTGCGGTGACGGCAATGGCCTCATCACTTGCGGCAGCGAGGCGACGACGATTCGGAATGTGACCGTGCGCAATTGCACGATGTCCGGCAGCGCGACCTTGCTCACCCTCAAGCTCCGGCCTGACACCCCGCAGCACTACGAAAACATCACAATGGACGGCATCACGCTGAAAGGCGCCGGGCGCCTGTTGAACGTCGCGCCGTGGACGCAGTTTTTCGACTTGAAGGGCCAGCCCGCGCCGAAGCGCACGGTGAATAATGTCACGCTTCGCAACGTGCGCGGCGCGTATCGCTCGCTCGGCACCCTGCGCGGCAATCCGGGCGACACGTTGCGCGACATTACCCTGGAGAACATCGACGTGAAGCTGGCGGACGAGAAGTTCGCGCTCGGGCCGACGGAAAACCTCGTGGTGAAAAATGTGAACGTGAACGGCAAGCCGTGGGTGCTGCCCGCGGTGCTGGCGGCTCCGCCGCCGCCCTCGCATTGAGCGCGCAGGCGGGAGTCCGCGGAGTTGGTCAGCTCAGAGCTTCCACTGCACGCCGGCGGCGAAATCGATGCCATTGCGCTGCGAATCGTTCATGCGAGAGAGCGAGCCGGCGTAGTGGCGCACGGGGAGATTGAGGAGATTGGTGATGCCGGCCGTGACGCGGGTATCTTTGCCGAGCTTGTAGGCGCCGCTGATCTCGGCGTCCCAAGCGCCCTTGAGGTAGTTGTCGAAGCCGGGGGCGATCAGGTCTTCCCACCACTTGGTTTTGTAGCGCATCGACCAGTCGAGGGTGAGGCTCTTCCGCTCGACGTGGAAGGAGAGTGAGCCCTGGTAGATCACCTGATCGGGCAGCGGAAATTTCTCGCCGGGGCGGGTGGGGTAGTGGGCCTCGCCGTGGTTGTAGCTGTAGTTGGCGACGACGGAGCCGCGCCCGAGGGTGGAAGGGAGTTCCCACGTGGGACTCTGCCAGTTGGCCTCGAGACCCATGGCGAGGGCGGAGTCGCCGTTGATGCGGCGGAATTCGATGAATTGGCCGAGATTGCCGACTTGCACGGGGTCCTGCGCATCGGCGATGAAGTGGTCGATTTTCTTGTAGAAGAGCGCGAGCGAGAAGAGGCCGTGTTTGTCGCTGTAGCGATCAATCGAGAAATCGAAATTGGTGGCCTGGTAGGGCTGGAGGCCGGGATTGCCGACGCGGCTGCGGTGATCGATGAAGCTGAGCGTGCGGTAGGGCGCGACGTCGGCGTAGTTGGGCCGGGAGAGGGAGCGCGTGATTGAACCGCGGAAAAGGAGACCGGGCTTGGGCTCGTGGCGGAGGTGCAGGCCGGGGAGAAACTCGGTGTAGTCGTTGACGGCATGGGCGGGCGTGAAGCCGGTGAGGCGGCCCGTGGCGTCGAAGTTCATCTGGTTGGCCTTGGAGGTGATGCGAGTGTCCTCGACGCGGGCGCCGCCGAGGAGCGTCCAGGTTTCACCGAGGCGCACGCGACCCATGCCGTAGGCCGCTCCGACGGTCTCGGTCGCGGTGTAGTCGCCGCCACTGGAGTTGATGAGGGTCTGGGTCGGGTCGAGCTTGAGCGCACCGGGGGAGGCGGAGAGGAGGTCGGCGAGGGCGCGGCCGCTGGGCACTGAGCCGAAGGCATAGCCGACGGTCTTGAGGGCGACCCAAGGTGTGCCGACGAGGCCGGCGAGCGTGCGCGGAGTGGAGCCGGCGCCGTAGACGTCGCGGTCGAGGTTGGCGACGCGGTGGCGTTGCTGGAGCTTGCCGCCGAACTTCATGTAGTCGTCGGCCTTGGCGGTCGAACCGCCGCGGGAAAGCTTGGCGTTGAACTTCGCGGACATCTCCTCGTCGCGCAGATCGCTGTGGGCGATCTGTAGGTAGTCGACGCGGTAGCGGGCGGGGTCATCGCCGCTGGTGAGATCGGCGGCGTTGGTTTCGTCGCGGCGGGTGTAGACGGGTGCGAAGGCGTTGGGCGCGAGGTCGTAGCTCACGCGGTAGGTGCGGTCGGTGCGGGCTCCGCTGTCGAGGGTGCGCGGCTCGGACTCGTGCGTGCGCGTGTAGGCGAGGGTGGCGTCGAGGTCGGCGTGGCCGACGTGGGTTTTGCCGCCGACGGAGAAATTGGCGGCGTCGCGTTGGGAGACCTGCTGCTGGTTGCGCCGGCTGAGGGTGACGCCAGAGAAGGTGGCGCTGGTGGGCGTGAGGGCGACGGGCGTGCCGGCGGCGGGATTGGTGTCGTCGTAGTCGCGATTGCGGTTGGCCCAGTCGCGGCTGAGGTTGGCGCGGACGAAGAGGGCAGTCTCGCCGAGGCGGGCGTCGGCATTGGCGACGAGGCCAGTGCGCTGGCGGTGTTCGAGGGTGGACTCGATGAGCGGCTGCGTAAGCACGGGAATGGCCTGTGCGGTGAACGGCGCGGGACCGGGCGACACCTGCGCGGGCCACTCGCGGCGCGTGGAGACGCGCTCGCGGCGCTTGTAGGCATCTTCGAAACTCGACGTCAGGAGCACGCTGGCGTTGGGCTTTTCGGCGAGAAAACGAAACGGCCGGGCGAGCGTGAGGCTGTTGCGCGTGCCGAGGCGGGGCTCGAGGGCGTTGAATGAGAGCTGGTGGCGGCCCTGCTCGTAGGCGTTTTTGATGACATTTCCGCCGGTGTTGACGTTGATGACGCCGCCGACGGCGTCGGCCTCCATGTCGGGCGTGAAGGACTTGGTGACCTCGAGGGACTGGACGATCTCGGGCGGGATGCTGTCGAGGGCGTTGCCGGCGCCGCCCTGGCGCTGGCCGTCGACGGTGATACGGAGCAGCCGCTGGTCGAGGCCGCGGACGGAGACTTTGGACGAGCCGTCGGCGCCCTTGTTGACGGAGACGCCGGAGACATCCTTGAGGAGATCGGTGCTGGTCTGGGCGTTGGGATTCTTGAGCGCGGCGCCGGAGACGGTTTCAACGAGGGAGTCGGTGGCGGCTTTGCCGGCAAACGAGGCCTCGGCGCCGGTGGCCTGTTCCTTGACCTCAACTTTTTGCAGCGTGACAGGGGCGTCGGCCGGCGGCTTGGGCGCGGGATTGGTGGGCGCAGCTTCGGCGCCAGAGGCGGCGGAAGCGCAGGCCAGCAGCGCGGCGGTGGCGGACAGGCCGCGGAGGCGAGAGAGAATCATACGTGGTGCCAGCAGGACGTGCACCACGCGGCGAGGTTGTGCGCGGAACGGGTATCCGAGATTACAAACTCGTCATGATCGCGGCGTAGGTCTCGATGCCGTCCCAAAGGAACTGCACCTGCACGTTTTCGTTTTCGGCGTGCTGGTTGTTGTCGGCATTGACGATTGGGACGCTGATGAGCTGCGTGCCGAGCATTTGCTCGATCACGATGAGCGGGAGCGTGCCACCGAGGGTGGGCATGAGCACGACGGGGTAGTCGACGGTGGACTGCACGGCGGCGGCGACGGCGCGCGGCAGCGGGGCCTCCAAGGGGGTGCGCTGGGCATTGTTGCCGGCGGACTTGGTGTCGAGGCGGATGAGCTTGGGGAACTCGGCGCGCTCGGCGTCGGTGGGATCGCGGTCGAGGACGTGCCAGCCCTGGGCCTTGATGTGGGCGATGACCTTGCCGAGCTGGCGCTGGACGTCGTTGCCGAGGACGAGGCGGAGATCAAGGGTGGCGCGGGCGATGCTCGGGATGATGTTGGCGGCCTGTGGACCGACGTCGGCGGAGAAGATGCCATTGATATTGAGGGTGGGGAGCGTGAAGCCCTCGAAGAGCGTGCGGCCGGGCTTCTCAGTGCGAGCGAGGCCGAGCTCGCGGCGCAACGGCTCTTCAATGGAGGGGATTGCGGCGAGGGCGCGCTGCTCGGGTGGCGTAAGCGGGGCGATGTCGTCGTAGAAGCCGGGGATGAGGACGCGGCCCTCGTCGTCCTTCATGGTGGCGAGCAGGCGGACGAGGGCCCAGGCCGGATTGGGGGCCCAGTTGCCGTAGTTGCCACTATGGAGCGGACGCTTGGCGCCGAAGACGGTGAGGTGGAGGTTGACGTCGCCACGCACGCCGAAGCCGACGGTCTTGCGTCCGCTGGGATGGCTGGGGCCGTCGAGGATCACCCAGAGATCGGCGCGGAGGCGGTCGCGGTGCTGCGTGATGAGTTCGGCGAGTCGAGGGGAGCCGATCTCCTCTTCGCCGTCGAAGAGGAATTTCAGATTCACGGAAGGCTTGGCGCCGGCGGCGGTGAGGCCGGCGTAGGCGTTGAGGAGGGCCATGACGCCGGCCTTGTCGTCGGCGCTGCCGCGACCGGTGAGGCGCCATGACGGATCGACGCGGTCGCCGGATTTCCACGATTCGATGAGCTTGCCGCCCTGCTCGGCGGGCGCGGTGGCGAATTTCGGATTAAACGGCTCCCAGCCGGGTGCCCACTTCGCGGGGTTGACGGGCTGTCCGTCAAAATGCGCGTAGAGCATGAGCGTGCGGGTGGCGCCGGGGACGTTGACCTCGCCGTAGACGACGGGGTTGGCGTTGGGTGTGGCGACGGTGAGGAGGCGGGCGTCGATGCCGCGGCGCTGCATCATCGCGAGGATGAAGTCGGCGTTGCGCTGGATGCCGGCGCGGTCGATCGTGACATTGGGCAGGGCGACGAAGGCGCGATACTCGTCGATCAGCGTGCTCTCCTGCGCAACGCGCCACGAGCGGACCTTCTCTTGGAGCGACGCGGCGGCGGCTGAGGCGGTGGAGACGGCGAGGCTGAGCGTGAGGCCGAGACAAAAGAGGACGGAGCGACGGGGCGAAGGCATGCGCGAGATTGGGCTGCCCGGGTGGCGGGTGCCAAGGGCGCAATAATTTCCGTGCGCCGGGCCGTGCGGCCGTTGCATGGTGGCGGGCTGTGTCCGACCTCCTGCGCCTGCTCCAGACAATCTTCGGCTACTCGACCTTTCGCCCGCTCCAGCGCGAAATCATCGAGGCTACGCTCGCGGACAAGGATGTCTTTGCGCTGTTGCCGACGGGCGGGGGGAAATCGCTCTGCTTCCAACTTCCTGCGCTGGCGCGCCCCGGGCTGACGGTCGTCGTTTCGCCCTTGATTGCGTTGATGAAGGATCAGGTGGACCAACTCCAGGCGAGCGGCGTGGCGGCGACGTTTCTCAACTCTTCGGTCGGCGAGAAGGAGGCGCGCTCGCGTTTGGCTGGTCTGCATCGTGGCCAGTATAAACTTCTCTATGTCGCGCCGGAGCGGCTGATGCTCGATTCGTGGCTGGAGAACCTGAAGGCGTGGAACGTCGTCGCGCTCGCGATTGACGAGGCTCATTGCGTCTCGGAGTGGGGACACGATTTCCGGCCGGAGTATCGGCAGCTGGCGAAATTGCGCGAGGCCCTGCCAGGGGTGCCGGTGATGGCGCTCACCGCGACCGCCACCGGACGCGTGCGCGACGACATCATCAAGCACCTGAAGCTGCGCAACACGCAGATCTTCGTCGCGAGTTTCAACCGTCCTAATCTCACCTACCGCGTCATCCCGAAGGACCAGCCCTCGAAGCAGATCATCGATTTCATCCGCAAGCGGGAGCACGAGAGCGGCATCGTCTACTGCGCTAGCCG
Source organism: Opitutia bacterium (assembly GCA_947453695.1). Taxonomy (GTDB): domain Bacteria; phylum Verrucomicrobiota; class Verrucomicrobiia; order Opitutales; family Opitutaceae; genus GAS368. Next base: position 17,645 of record CANGHW010000016.1, on the reverse strand, counting down.
GGCGACGGCGGAGCGGGTGGCAGAGGCGCTGGCGGGGCGCGGCTACGCGGCGCGGGCTTACCACGCGGGCCTCGATGCCGCGGAGCGGGCACGCAACCAGGAGGCGTTTCTCCGCGATGATACGCGGATCATGTGTGCGACGATCGCCTTCGGCATGGGCATCAACAAACCGAACGTGCGCTGGGTCATCCACCACGATCTGCCGAAGAACATCGAAGGCTACTATCAGGAAACCGGGCGGGCGGGCCGCGATGGGTTGCCGGGTGATTGCCTGCTCCTCTTCAGCGCGGGCGACATCGCGAAACAGACGCATTTCCTCGACGAGATCACGAACAAGCAGGAGCAGGAAATCGCCCGAGCGCAGCTCCGCCAGATTGTGCACTACGCGGAGAGCGCGGGGTGCCGGCGGGCGGAGTTGTTGGAGTATTTCGGCGAGCGATTCCCCCTCGATAACTGCGGGGCCTGCGACAACTGCTCTGAGCCGCGCGAGACCTACGACGGCACACTGGTGGCGCAGAAGTTCCTCTCGTGTGTTTACCGCATCCGGCAGAACAGCCGCTTCGGTGTCGGGCTCAATCACGTGGTCGAAGTGCTCGTCGGCGCCGACACGGAAAAAATCACACGGTGGGGCCACGACCGGCTCAGCACCTACGGGATCGGCAAGGATCTTTCCCGACCGGCGTGGGCGGCAGTGGGGCGCGAGCTGGTGCGGCTCGGCTACCTCGGCATCGATGAAGGCGAATACGCTACGCTAAACGTCTCGGAAGAAGGGATGGCGGTCCTGCGCGCGCGCACGCCGATTACGCTCACCAAGCCGCTCGACCTCCCGAAGGCCAAGCGCGTCACGCGTCGGGAAGGGGATGTCGAGTGCGACGAGATCCTGTTTGACCGGCTCCGCACCCTCCGGCGAAAGCTGGCCGACGAACGCGGAGTGCCGGCCTATATTGTGTTTGGCGACACGACGCTGCGTGCCATGGCGCGAAGCTACCCGGATCGCATCGAGCGCATGGAAGGCATTCCCGGGATGGGAGAGAAAAAACGTGCTGAATTTGGGCAGATATTTGCCGATGAGATTCTCATCTATCTTAAAACCAATTCACGCCAGGCCTTCGATTGAGATGTTCTCTGCGGTGCACCGCGGTGGGGCCGCCGTGCGGACTTCACTGAGGCGCACATTAGGTGGTTGTGGTCTCTTCACTCCTGCGGTGTTTTGGGCGATACAAAGCTGATGAAATCGATCCCTTTGGCGTGGACCCCCACCGCAGGCTGGAACTTCGCGACCGGCGAGGTGGAGCGTGCCGATTTGGTGCTCTATTTTGGGTCGACCTCGGCGTTGACGACCAGTCCCTCGCCGGTGGCGGCGCTCGTGGCCCGGTTTCCCGACGCGCTCGTCGTCGGCTGTAGCACGGCGGGGGAGATTCTCGGTGCGACGGTGCGTGACGATTCGGTGGCGGCACTTGCGGTGTCATTTTCGCATACGCGGGTGCGGGCCGAATCCATCGTGGTGGAGTCGGCCACGGAGAGCTTTTCCGCCGCGGTCGAGCTGGGCCGGAGAGTCGCCGCCCCGGACCTGCGGCACGTGCTGGTGCTAAGTGACGGCCTGGTGGTCAACGGCACGGCTCTGTCGGAGGGATTTTGCTCGGCCTTGCCGGAAAACATCTCGGTCACGGGCGGCCTCGCCGGCGATGGAGCAAATTTCCGCCGAACGCTGGTCGGTCTCGGCGCCGACCTCGCGCCCAACCGGATCGTCGTGATTGGATTTTACGGGGAGAAACTGCAGGTGCGCTACGGCTCGGCCGGTGGCTGGTCGGCCTTTGGCCCGCGCCGGCTCGTGACGGAATCGAAGGGCAATGTCCTGCGCTCGCTCGACGGACAACCGGCGTTGCCGCTCTACAAGCGTTACCTGGGAGAGCGGGCGGCGGGCCTGCCCGCCACGGGGCTGTTGTTTCCGCTCCAGCTGCTGGCCCATCGCGATGCCAATGATGGCCTCGTGCGCACGATCCTCGCGATTGATGAGGCCAGCCAGTCGCTCACGTTTGCCGGTGATATTCCCGAAGGCGCCTATGTGCGGCTAATGAAGGCCGGTGGCGACGACTTGGTCGTCGGGGCGGAAGAAGCGGCGCGGCACGCCGCGGTCTCGGCTCCGACGGACGTTGCCGGCGGTAGTTTTGCCGTCCTCGTGAGCTGCGTGGGCCGCAAGCTCGTGATGGGACAGCGCGTCGAAGAGGAGGTCGAGACGGCGCTTGCGCTCCTCGGCGCCGGCACGAGCGCGGCGGGATTCTATTCGTATGGCGAGATCTGCCCGAGCGGCGACGCTCACAGTTGTGAGCTCCACAACCAGACCATGACATTGACCGTGTTCCACGAGGAAGCCTGAGTCCTGCCCGCGCGTGAATCCGCTCCTAACCCGCCAATTGCGCAAGCACCTCCCCCGGATCGATCCGGCGGATCCCGCTTGGAAGGATTTTCTCGCGGCGGTGGATGCGGCCTACACAGGCTTTCAGGCGGACCACGCGTTTGTGGAGAACACCCTCGAGGTGACCTCCGCAGAACTGACCGAGGCGAATGAACGTCTGCGGCGCGAGAGTGAGAATCAGCTTTCCGCAGTCGTCCGCTATTACCAGCAGGTGCTCGATTTTCAGCAGGGTATGATCATGAGCGTGGTGAAGGCTCCCGCCGGCTTTCGCTACAAACTGTGTCGCGGCCAACTCCTGCACCGGCTGGGCTTCGAGTCGCCGGCCGAGATCGAGGGCAAGTTTGTCGAGGATGTGGCAGGCCCCAATCAGGTGGAACTGCTCAATGAGGCTTTTGGGCGGGCGTGGACGGGTGAAGCGGTCACGCTGGGCTTTGCCACGCAGGATGGCGTGGAGCTCTTCGTGCTCATGCGCCCTCGCCAGGAAAACGGCATCGTGCAGGAGATCATCGCCGCCTGTATCGAGGTCACGGCCATGAAAGACGCGGAGCGGCAGATGCGCGCGGCCAAGGAACGGGCGGAGGCGGCGGACCGGGCGAAGAGCGAGTTTCTTGCGGTGATGAGTCACGAAATCCGCACGCCCCTCAACGCCGTGCTCGGGTTTTCCGATTTGTTGCGCGAGTCGGAGCTGACTACGGAGCAGCGGTCACGGGTCGATATCATCTGCACCGCCGGTGAGTCGCTGCTCTCGCTGATCGATGACATTTTGGATTTCTCGAAGATCGAAGCGGGGCAACTCTCGCTTCATCCGGAGCCGCTCGCGCTGCCGACGATCTTGGATTCCGTGGTGACGCTCTTCCAATCGCGGGCCGCGGCCAAAGGACTGATTCTCACCAAGGAGATCGCGCCGGATGTGCCGACGCACATCGAAGTCGATATCCACCGGCTACGCCAAATCCTGGTGAACCTGGTGGGCAACGCGCTTAAGTTTACCGCCAAGGGCAGCGTGTGCATCTTGGTCCAACTCGCGGAACCCGTGGTGACCGGGGCGACCTGCGTGCTGCGCTTTGCGGTGACCGACACCGGGATCGGTATTCCAGCGGATCGACGCGACCGATTGTTCAAGCCGTTTAGCCAGGTGGATTCCTCCATGACCCGCCACTATGGCGGCACGGGTCTGGGCCTGGCCATCAGTGACCGGCTGTCGCGTTTGCTCGGAGGAGAAATCGGCTTCGAAAGCGAGCCGGGACGCGGCTCGACCTTTTATTTCACGATCCGGGTGCCGGTCGTCGTGCTGCGGCCCTTCCCAGTGTCAGCGGCGAACGTCTCGGCGCCCGAGATGGACACCTCGTTGCAGATCCTGGTCGCGGAAGATCAGCCGCCGAATCGATTGTTGATCGAGAGTTACTTGCGGAGTCGGGGTTTTGAACCGGACTTGGTGGAGAATGGACGACTCGCGATCGAGGCGGCGGAGCGAAAGCGCTATGACCTCGTGCTGATGGATCTGCTCTTGCCGGAGGTCGACGGTTATGCCGCTGCCGAGGCGATTATTCGTCAGGCAGGATATGCGCCTCCGCCCCGCATTGTGGCGCTCTCGGCCAATGTCTTTCCGGAAGATCGCGAACGCTGCCAACGAGCCGGCATGATCGGGCTGCTCGCCAAGCCTATCAACTTTCGCCAACTCGACCGCGTCCTCGCAGGCGGAGACCCCGACATCGAGTAGGGGACTTCGGCGCGGCCGCGCTCAATCTGCAAAGCGCCACGTCGCGCGAAAGTCCCGCGGCAGTTTCGTCTGAGTAAGCAGTGCGCGCACCATCTCGATCGGCATCGTGCCGCCGCGAAGGATCGTGTCGTGGAACTGTTTCTCAGACATCTGGCCGGGGCCGGTGCCGACGACCTGGGCATAGAGTTGACGGAGTTGGAGAGCGCCCAGCATGTAGCCGGCCTGATAGAGCGGGGGATAGCTGCCGTTGAACGACCGCCGCACCTCGCCGGTCGCACTCGCGCGCTCGTGGCCGACGCGATCAACGAGAAAATCGATGCACTGCTGCGGCGTCCATTCGCCGAGATGGAATTTGAGCGAGAAAATGATGCGCGCACAACGGTGAGCGCGCCAGAAAAGTGCGCCCATGCGGTCCTCGGGCGTCGCGGTGAATTTCAGATCCCAGAGATGAAACTCCCACCAGAGTGACCAGCCCTCGACCCAGAAGGGCGTCGAAAACAGGTCTCGGTGTTGATTGAAGCGCGCCCGGGCCCACCACTGAAGATGATGTCCGGGCACGAGCTCATGGAAGACGGTGGCGCGCGCGAAATGGCGGTTGTTGGCGCGCAGGCTCTGCATCTTTTCCTCCTGCGTCATCGCATCCGTCGGGAAGGCGACGAGGATGTCGTTTCCGCCGAGGAAAAAGGGCGCGACCTTTTGTTGCTCCGGCGGCATCATGCGGAGCAACCACACGTCGGCGGCGAGCGGCGGCACCGTGACGAGATCGCGCTCCTGCACGAAGCGGGCGGCCTCTAGGGCGAGGTCGCGGACGAGGGCCGGCTGTTGCCCAGGCTCGACGTAGGCTTGCTTCACCCGCTCAAGCGCGGCCTTCCAATCGTCGCCCAGGCCCATGTCGCGGGCTGCGCGTTTCAGTTCGGTGTCGACCCACTTAAACTCCCGCTCGGCGATCGTGATCAGCTCTTCCGGGGTATAAACGATCAGTTCATTCTCGAGATCGGCGAGCAGCCCGTCGCGGCCGATCGGATCGCCGATAATCGGTGCGTCCTTGGCCTTGGGGTCGAGTCCCGCGACCTTCTCGCGGAGAAACTTGCCGTAGTCGTCGAGCGCGGCGACGAGCTGCTTTTGCGGCTCGCGGGTCCACCAACCAAACGCGGGGTCGTAGCCATCGTAAGTCTTGAACCACTCCTCGAGCGACTTCTTGAGTTCGTCGAGACGGTTGGCCGCACGAAACGCGACGACTTTCGAGACCGGTGGAGACGCCTTGGCGTCGTCGCTCTTGGGCTTCTCCAGCGGCGTGCGGGCCTTGTCGAGGGCGAGTCGCACGCGCTCAAGCGTTGCGGCCGCGGCTTTGGGATCGACGGGACGGAGGAAGCGCCGGGCTTCCTGCAGGGCCGCGATATCTTCGGCAAATGGCAGCAGAGGCGCGATCTCCTGCGTGCGCTTCGCTTCGCGATCGAGGAGGCGAATCTCATGGGCGAGGCGGGTGCGCAGCAGAGTCGCATCAATGCGTCCGTCGACCCCGAGTCGGTCGAAGTTGAGCGCGGCGAGCTTCGTCTGCCAGGTCGTGAAGAACTCTCGCATCCGCTGCTGATGCAGCGTCGAGGACTTCACACTCGCGAAGCGCTCGACCTCGGCTTTGTCAGCGACGTAACGCTCCACCAACTCGCGCAGTTCACTCGCCGAAGGCGTGGCCAGCGCTACGACATCAGGAACGTAGTCTCGAGCCGCACGCGTCTCGGCGGGATTAATCTCAGCGGCCGTGCAAAGCCCCGACCCGAACATCAAATAGGCGAGAGAGGTGGAAAGAAGCCGCATGCGACGACTCCACACTCCGCGCCCGTGGTGGTCAAAACTTAGAACTTCCACTCTGCGCCTGCAAACGCACCGAACCCCAATGCCGGGTAGCCGTTCACTTCCTCGTAGCGCTCGTTGAGCAGATTCTCGAAGCGCACTTTTGCAGTGAGGCGTGGGGTGAGCTGCCACGCTCCGTAGAGGCGTGCGACGGAGTAGTCTTCGGCGTCGATCTGGCGAAAGGTTTTGGCGTCCACGTCGCGGCGGTGGGCGGCGAAGGTCAGGCCGGCGCCCGCGCTGATCCCGCCGGCGAACGCGCGCCACGCGTCGACGCTGCCGCTTTGCCGTGGGCGTCGCAGCAGGCGGGTTGCGGTCGTGAGATTTTGCGCTTCGAGGTAGGTGTAGCTGGCGCGCACTTCGATCGCTCCGGGCAAGGTGGTTTGCGCGGAGAGTTCGGCGCCGCGGGTGCGGGCGCGTTGGATGTTTTCCACGCTGCGGAAGTTCGGCGTGCTCGCAATGAGGTCGGCGAAGGCGGTGTTGAACCACGTCGCGCTGAGCGTGCCGCGGCGGTTGGCGAGATACCAATCGGCGCCGGCATCCCAGCCGCGGGCACGTTCGGCGCGGAGTTTGGGGTTGCCGACGTAGAAGGCGCTCGTGCCGTAGAGATCGAGGAAGCTCGGCGAGCGAAACGCGGTGCCGTAGCTCGCGCGGAGTTTGACCGTCTTCGGCACGATGAGCCAAGCGGCGGTCGCGCGTCCCGTGGTGGCGCGGCCGAAGGTGTCGAAGTCATCATTGCGCAGACCGCCGGTGAGAAACACGTCGTCTGCGGGTGACCATTCGTCCTGCGCGAAGACCGCGAGCAGGCCCTGCTTTTTGTTGATGTCACCGAAGCCGGTGTTGCGCGTGTGGTTCGCCTCCGCGGTGAAGCCGCCCGTCACGCGGTGACGCTCGATTCCGGTGTAACTCGTCTGGGTGTCGAGCACAGCGCGGCGGTTTTTCACGACAGTGATGCCAGTGGCTCGGCCAGTGCGCGGCGTTTCGGCGACAAAGCGCCGATCCTGTCCGCCGAGCACGGCGCGGGCGGTCCAGGTATAGGCGAGCTTCAGATCGGCGAATGCTGTGGTGAGCACGTTGTCTTCGCGCTCGCGGTTGTCGGGGTCGTTGGTGTAGCGGTCGCCGGGATCGCCATAGACGCCGTGAAACCAGCGCACGGTGCCGCCAAGCGCGACTCGCTCACTGACGCGGCGGTCGAGGCGGAGCGTGGTATTGGCGGAGTCGAAGACGTTGTTCGTGCGCTCGTTGTCGGTGTGGCCACCTTGCGTGGAGAAGTTCCACGCGTTGGCGCCGCGTTCGCCTTGGGTTGAGAGCGCACCCTGCACGGTGCCGAAGCTGCCGGCTTCCAAGGAAACGCTGCCCGAGGGCGCACCGGTGCCGCGTTGCGCACGGAGCGAGACCACGCCGCCGACGGCCTCCCCGCCGTAGAGCGTGCTTTGCGGGCCGTGGCCGATCTCGAGGCTGTCGCAGGCCCCGACACACGCGCCGCCGAGGAAGACCATGTAGTCGGTGTTGGGGTCGTTGAGGCGCAGGCCATCGACGAGGAAGAGGGTTTGATTGGAATTGGAGCCGCGGAGGAAGAGCGACGAGACCGCGCCGTTCGCGCCGGTCGCGAAGTGCGGGGCACCGGCGACCGCGCCGAGCGCCTGCGCGAGCGTGTTGGCCTGCCGGCGCCCGAGTTCCGCGCCCGAGATCAGGTCGACGACGGAGCCGATCGATTGCGGAGCCGTGGCGGTGCGGGTCGCGGTCGTGATGACCGGATCGAGCTGCGCCGGCGGCGACGTTTGGGCGCGCACGAGGCTGGCGGAGGAAAATAGGAGAGCCGCGCGCATGAGGTGCGCGGCCGGGAGGAGTTTGGTCATGGATGTCTGCTGAGCGAACAGGGCAAGAGCAGAATCCCCCGCCGTCACCGGATGGGGCCGCCACTCTCACGCTTCATTTTTGCGATGAAGATTTCGCGGCCGGTGCGCGCAATTCGCGCCGAACGCGTGAGCCTCGCGAGAGCAGATATTCGGACTCCGCATATGTGCCGCGACCCATGTCACGGCGCCTCGCCCCCGCCTTCACCCGGCACCGAAGTCCCGGATTGGCTCTGCCCGCGCCGCCTGAAGGGCCGGCGCGGTGGGGGTCTGTGATGCGATACCGCAGCGCAACTGTGGCCGGTTCTCACGGCCTTCCCTGTTTCCCGAAAGTGAAAAAGAACATCAGGCTCGCGCACCTCACGCCCCGCGACTCGCCCGCGCAACACCTTTCTCTGTCACAACGCATCAACGCATAGCGATGCATCGATGCGTAGCCTTGCCAACCCCTCGTTCGCTCCTATCGTCCGGCCATGTCCAAGTCCGTGCCCACCATGACCGAAGCTGAAGTCGCTCTACGCCGCACCCTCGCGGAGCGTATGGTCATCATCGATGGCGCCATGGGCACGACGATCCGGTCCTATGGCATTACCGAGGAGCAGGCACGCGGCGCACGGTTTAAGGACGCACCCAAGGACCTCAAGAATAACGGCGACATCTATTCTCTTACTTGTCCGGACCAGATCAGTGACATCCATCGTCGCTTTCTCGACGCCGGCGCCGACATCATCGAGACCAATACTTTCTCGGCGACCGCAATCGGCCAGAGTGAGTTCTTCATCGAGGATCCGCGGGAAAAGGGGGGCAAAAAAACGCCCGCGTTTTATCAAGAGGTCATCGAAAACAAGTTCCTCCAGGAACTCGCGCACGACATCAATTTCCACTCGGCGCGGCAGTGCCGCATCTGCGCCGATCGCGCGGCCGCCGCCACTGGACGCCGGCGCTATGTGGCCGGCGCCGTCGGTCCGCTGACGGTCTCGCTTTCGAATTCCCCGGATGCCGACGATGCCGGTTTCCGCGTGGTAACTTTCGACCAGTGCAAGGCCGACTACCGCCGGCAGGTGCGTTCGCTGATCGCCGGCGGCGTGGACCTACTGTTGGTCGAGACGATCTTCGATTCACTCAATGCCAAGGCGGCCCTCGTCGCGATCGAGGAAGTGTTTGCCGAGGATCGAATCAAACTGCCCCTCATGATCTCCGCGGCCGTCGGCCGTGGTGGTGAGACGATGATTTCTGCGCAGACGGTTGGGGCGTTTTGGAACGCCGTGCGGAACCACAACCCGCTGTCCGTCGGGCTCAATTGCTCGATCGGTCCCGACCTGATGCGGCCGTTTTTGGCGGAACTCTCGGGCAAGGCCGACACGTTTATCTCTGCCTATCCCAATGCCGGCCTGCCTAATCCGCTCACCCCGACCGGCTTCGATCTCGAACCGAAGGACATGGCGCGCTTCATGGGCGAGTTTGCGGACAGCCACCTCTGCAACATCGCCGGCGGGTGCTGCGGCAACACACCCGAGCACATCGCCGCCATCGCGCAGGAACTGGAGAAGAAGCCGGCGCGCGTGTGCACGATCGTGAAGCCGGAGATGGCGCTCTCCGGCTCGCTGCCCTTCACCCCGGTGCCCGGCACGTTTCTCATGGTCGGCGAGCGCACCAACGTCGCTGGCTCACCGAAGTTCGCTAAGCTCGTCAAAGCTGGTAACTACGAAGAGGCCGTCTCGGTCGCCCGTCAGCAGGTCGACAACGGGGCCAACGTTATCGACGTGTGTATGGACGATGGCCTGATCGACGGCGTCGCCGCGATGTCGCGTTTCCTGCAGCTCATCGGCTCCGAGCCCGAGATCGCCAAGGTCCCGATCATGGTCGATTCCTCCAAGTGGGAGGTCATTGAGGCCGGCCTAAAATGCCTCCAAGGCAAAGGCATCGTAAACTCCATCTCCCTCAAGGAGGGCGAGACGAAGTTCCTCGAGCAGGCGCGCACGATTCTGCGCTACGGCGCCGCCGTGGTGGTCATGGCGTTCGATGAGAATGGTCAGGCGGCCTCCTACGCTGAAAAAATCCGCATCTGCGAACGCGCCTACCGCCTGCTCGTCGATCAGGTCGGTTTCCCGCCCGAGGATATCATCTTCGATCCCAACATTCTCACGGTCGGCACCGGCATCGAAGAGCACAACAACTACGCCGTCGATTTCATTGAGGCTACGCGCTGGATCAAAGCGAACCTCCCGCACGCGAAGGTCAGCGGCGGCGTCTCCAACGTTTCCTTCAGTTTCCGTGGCAATAATCCCGTGCGCGAGGCCATGCACGCGGCGTTTCTCTATCACGCGATCAAGGCCGGCATGGATATGGGCATCGTCAATCCGTCGATGCTCGAAGTCTACGAAGAGGTGGACAAGGAGCTCCTCGTGCTCGTCGAGGATGTTCTCCTCAACCGCCGTGCTGACTCCACGGAGCGGCTCGTCGAATACGGTGAAAAACTTAAAGCCGCCAACTCCGGCACCAAGGCCGAGGACGTGAAGGTCGAGGAGACCTGGCGCAAGGGCACGATCGAAGAGCGGCTCTCGCACGCGCTCGTGAAGGGCATCGATCAGTTCATCGATCAGGATACCGAGGAGGCGCGGAAAAAATACGGCAAGCCGCTGCTCATCATTGAGGGGCCGCTGATGGACGGCATGCGCGTCGTCGGCGATCTCTTCGGCGCCGGCAAAATGTTTCTCCCGCAGGTTGTTAAATCCGCGCGCGTGATGAAGAAGGCGGTCGCTTATCTCCAGCCGTTCATGGAGCGGGAAAAGGCCGACCTCGTCGCCGCCGGCGGCACGGCCAAGGCGCAGGGCCGCATCATCATGGCCACCGTGAAGGGCGACGTGCATGACATCGGCAAGAACATCGTCGGTGTCGTCCTCGCTTGTAACAATTACGAGGTGATCGATCTCGGCGTGATGGTGTCGTGCGAAAAGATCCTCACCGCCGCGAAGGAAAAGGGCGCCGATATCATCGGCCTCTCCGGCCTGATCACGCCTTCGCTCGACGAGATGGTGCACAACGCGAAGGAGATGGAGCGGCAGGGCTTCAAGATTCCGCTGCTCATTGGCGGTGCGACCACGTCCGCCGCGCATAACGCGGTGAAAATTGCGCCCCACTATTCCGAGCCCGTCATTCATGTGCTCGACGCCTCGCGCGTGATTGGCGTCGTGTCGCAACTGCTCAACCCCGACAACAAACCCGCGTTCGTGGCCGAGACCCGCGCAAAGCAGGAAAAGCAGCGCGTCGAGTTTGCCGACCGCAAGGGCGCGCGAAAAATGCTCGCGCTCGCCGAAGCGCGCAATCGCCGCCAGCCCACTGATTGGGCGACCGTCGATATTCCCAAACCGGAATTCCTCGGTCTCCGCGTGTTTTCCACCGATCGCTCGGCGGCGCTCACGGGGCGTTCCGCGGCGAGCCCAGGGCAGGTCACCCAGCACTTCACCCTCGAAGAGATCGCTGACTACATCGATTGGGGCCCGTTCTTTTCATCGTGGGAACTCCATGGTCGTTTCCCTGATATCCTGCAGGACGCAGTCGTTGGCGCGGAAGCCACCAAGCTCTACGCCGATGCGCAGGCGATGCTCAAAAAGATCATTGCGGAGAAACGCTACACCGCTCGCGCGGTGATCGGCTTCTGGCCGGCGAACTCCGTGGGCGACAGCGTCGAACTTTACGCCGATGAATCACGGACGCAGGTGATCAAGACCTTCCACTACCTGCGTCAGCAAAACGAAAAGCCCGCCGATCAGTTTAACCACTGTCTCGCCGACTACATCGCTCCGAAGTCCTCCGGGCGGTTAGACGCTGTTGGTGGCTTTGCCGTTACGACCGGCCACGGCGTGGAGGAATTTGCGAAGAGCTTCGAAGCGAAGCACGACGACTATGGCGCGATTATGGCAAAGGCTCTCGGCGATCGTCTCGCGGAGGCGCTCGCCGAGCTGATGCACAAGAAGCAGCGCGACTACTGCGGCTTCGGAAAAACGGAGAATCTCGAGATGAAGGACATCATCCGGGAAAAATACCGCGGCGTCCGTCCCGCCCCGGGTTATCCGGCCTGTCCGGACCACACGGAAAAGCCGCCGCTCTTCGAACTCCTTCGCGCCACCGAGCTCACCGGCATTACCCTGACGGAGAGCAATGCCATGAATCCCCCGAGTTCCGTTTCCGGGCACTACTTCAACCATCCGGAATCGAAATACTTCGCGGTGGGGAAAGTTTCGAAAGACCAGATCGAGGACTACTCCGCACGCAAAAACCAGCCAGTGACCGAGTCGGAGAAATGGCTCGGGCCGTATCTGGACTACTGAGCCGGTCCGGCGTCGCGCGATGAAGTTTCTCGGTGAGATTGCCCGCCTCCAGATTCAGCGCAGCAGCCTGACCATAGGCTCTGGTCCCTCTCGATACTTCGATCCCGCAGCGTTGCTCGTCGTGGAGGAGATGTTCCTCGCGACCGGCGGCGCCTGCGCTGCGGCGGCAGACGGCAGCTGCCTAGTCGATGTGCATCATGCGGCGCATCCATTCTCGCGCAGCCGGGGCGAAAACACGCTCTGCTTTGGTTTCGCGAAACACTACGACGCCCTGCGGGCGCGTTTCAGTGACTCCTTCACGTTCGGCTATGCCGCGGAGAATATTATCATCGATGGGCCCGCACCGCGCATCACGCTGGCCGATGTCTCCTCCGGGCTAGTGATCGAAACCGCCGATGGTCCCGCGACGCTCGGCAACGTCGTGGTGGCCGCGCCCTGCCTGCCCTTCGGCAAATTCGCCCTGCGCGACCCCGCCGCGTCCACCGAGGCGATCAAGGCGGCGCTGCAATTCATGGATCACGGGATGCGCGGGTTTTACTGCACCTTTGCCGGTCCCAAGACCGCCACGATCCAACTCGGGGCCAAGGTCTACGCCATCTAACTGTTTCGCCATGGCCAACGTCCAATTGCACTACGATCAACTCCTCGGGCCGGTTTATACGTGGATGGCCGGGGGCTGGGAGGCGGCGGTCGCGCGCAACCGCGCGTTGTTGGCTTCACTTAGTCTCGCGTCGTGGCCCCGCGGCACGGCCGTCGACCTCGGGTGCGGCTCCGGTTTCCAGGCGATCCCGCTGGCCGAGGCCGGATTCGATGTCGTGGCGCTCGACCTCAACGAAACGCTGCTGGCGGAGTTACGTGAACACTCGGCCGGCCTGCCGGTGCGAGTCGTGCCGGATGATCTGCTGAACTTCGCTGCGCACCTGCGTGGCGATGCCGCGTTGATCGTGTGCATGGGCGATACGCTGACGCACCTTTCCTCCGTGGAGACGGTGGCGGGCTTGGTGCGAGCGGCGGCGGCTAGGCTGCAACCTGGCGGTCGCCTCGTCTTGGGCTTCCGGGATCTTGCTTCGCAGGCTCTGACCGGACCGGCGCGTTTTATCCCGGTGCGCAGTGAGGCGGATCGGATTTTCACCTGCTTTCTCGATTACCGGCCGGATCATGTGGAGGTGAACGACCTGCTCTACGTGCGCGAGGGCGGGCAGTGGCGGTTCTCCAGCAGCGCCTATCGCAAACTTCGGCTCTCGGCGGAAAACGTGGGGGCACTCGTCACCGCTGCCGGCCTCGAGTTGGAACTGGCAGCCACGGAACAGGGGGCGGTGCGGATCGTCGGAGTGAAGCGCTAGACACGACCGAAGGCGGTTCCGCGAGGCGGCACGTCGTTATCGCTCCCGATAGCGCAGGCGGGCCGTAAAGCTCCAGTTGCGGGTTTTGTTCTGCACTTTGAGTAGAATGCGATTGGCGCCGGCTTTCAGTTTCAGCGGGACGACATCGTCGTCGAGGTGGCTGATGCGATGGAGCCAGCGGTCGTTCACTAACTCACCGTTGAGCCAAACCTTCAGGCCATCGTCGCTACCGATGCCGAGCCAAGCGGTCAGCGGGGCCGATACCTCGATCTCCGTCCACGCGTAGCCGACGCAATATTCGTCCGGACCGTCTTTGTGGCCGGTCTTCATATCTACATAACCGTCGATGGATTTCACCGCCCGCCACGTGAGCGTGCGGCCATCGATCACCTGCTTCTGGCCGATCTTCGCGGCGACGCTCGCCGGGCCGTCGCGATCAAAGAAATTGGTATTGAAGGCACTTGCCTGGGCCGCACCGGAGACTTGGGCGGTGCCGACCGCGACTGCCTTCATCCGCACGGTGCCATCGGGGCCAACGCTTTCGATGTCGCTGAAATCCTTCTCATCGACCGGCAGACTCGTGAGCAGCAGCCAGTCGCGCAGCGGAATCTCTCCGCGCATCGAGCGATCGAGCCACGCAGCGTCGGCGTCTAGGCCCACACTAGCCGGGGGCACTTCCAGCACATATGCATAAGTGCCGGCGACGGCCTGACCATGATTGATCGCGGGGAGAAACACGGCGCTCCGGCGCACGGCGTCGGCAATCGGGCCGGCCAGGGCCTCCGGCACGCGTGAGCCGGGTTGGAGTGTGACGGCGGTCACCTTGCCGGCGGCGTCGACGTCGACTTGGGCCTCGACGCGCCCGACGCCGCGCACGCGCAGACCATCGGGTCGGAGGGGATTGCCGATGAGTTCCGGACCGGTGCTCGTGCGGGCAAACTGCAGTGGACGAACGGCCCGGCCGTAGTGCTCGCGGTCGGCCCAGGCACTGGTGTTGTAGGGGTCAGTGAGCCACGCGAGGGCGACGAGTTCATCCACGCAGCGGCGAACGATGTTCATGTCGGTTGGCTCCTCCAGCAGCAGGGGATCGCCGTGCCGGGTGAGGATCGCGCAGCGCGCGACGCCGGTTTGTTCGAATCGCCGCAAGGCTCCGAGCCGACCCTGTTGGGCGAAGTCGGTTACCAGCCACGGCATCCAGGCGGTGAGTGCCATGTTTTCGTGTTCGGCGGCCGACGGCGCGAGTCCGTAGAAAACGCTGGAGGCGAGTCCGGGATGGAGGCGCTGGATTCGTTGATAGTTCGGGCCGATATTGTTCACGATCAGCCACGAGCCCGGAAGATTTTGATAACCGTAGAGCGCGACGAGCAGTTCGGGCTCACGTTGCGCAGCCAGCTTCGCGGGAACGAGCATGCGCGAGGTAAAATCGAGCTGCTTCGTCGTGCCGACTAGCTCGCGGGTCGCTTTGCCCCGAGCGTCGGACCATTGGGCGGCGCGCGCGGGTTGGTCGGCGATTGCCCGGTGGAACCGCTGGCAGTCCTCGGGTGAGAGCGCGCGAAGTGGCACGCGTTTGAGCACGGCCTCCTTGGTGCGAAAGAGGGCGAGTGGGCCGAAGACCGAGGCTGGTTCCCCGCGGAAGCGTGCGCCGGCGCCATCCGGCCAATCGCCAGCGTCGGCGGCAAGCGCACGCAGTCCGGTGACGAGAAGACAGAGCGAGACGAAGGGATAGCAACGGGAGAAAACCATGGGGCATCCGGAGCGAGCCGCAGTGAAGTGCATCCGGCAAAACCAAATTCATACCAACATTTGCACGTAACAATTGGGGCAAGGCTCCGCTGAAATAGATTTTGCGCTTGCTTAATTAAGTAATAACTTAAACAAGTGTCGGTATGGAAAGTCTCGCCGCCATCGCCGATCCCACGCGCCGACGCATCGTCGAGTTGCTGGCCCAGCGCGAGCGCACGGCGGGCGAGCTGGTGGAGGAGTTTGATCTCAGTGCGCCGGCGATATCCCAGCACCTCAATGTGCTCCGCGAAGCCGGGCTCGTCATGACTCGCGCCGAAGGACAGTCGCGCATCCAGTCGCTCAACCCCCGGGGGCTCGATGAGCTTGAGGCGTGGTTGGAGCGCACGCGCAATTATTGGAGCAAGAATCTCGATGCCTTGGAGCGTGAGTTGCGCGCCGAGGATACCGCCCAGAAGAAGGCAAGGAAGACGACCAAATGAAATCGACCATTGATAATTCCGCCTACGGTGAATTCCCCACTCCCGGTGAGGTGCGCCTCGTGCGCTTGCTGCCCGGACCGATCGAGCGGGTCTGGGACTATCTCACAGACTCCGAGAAGCGTGCCCGCTGGATTTGTGGTGGCGTGGTGGAGCCGCAGGCCGGGGGCAAAGTCGTGTTTGCGATGCATCATAAAAATCTCGCGCCCGGCGAGACGCCCCCGGCGAAATACGCTCACGTGCAGGATCCCGGGGTGACCTTCGAGGGACGCGTGCTGCGCTACGAGCCGCCGCACGTGCTGTCGTATACGTTCGGCGGCCACGACTCCATCGTGACCTTCGAACTCACACCGCAGGGGAAACAAGTGCTGCTCGTGCTCACGCATCGCACGATGAGCGCGGAGGAGCGTGACGAGCTCTGCAACTACGCCTCGGGCTGGCACACACACCTCGCCATTCTCCTCACCGTGCTCGAGGGCGCGCCGCTGCCGGGATTCTGGGCGATGCACGCCAAGCACGAAGCCGCCTACCAAAAGCTCCGGCCTGCCGGGGAGTTACGCACTCCTGCGTAGTTTATCGGACGCCCGACGGCGTCACTTTCCGCTGCTGCCCTTGTCTCGCGCAGCCGAGGCTACGGCCTGGTCCCTTTCCCGGCCGGTGCTGAATTCACCTGCTCATCGGTTCTTCTTTTTCATCCCTTTCCTCCCATGAAAACTGATTCGTTTCATCCTCCTACGGTCGTCTCCCCGGAAACGTGGCTCGCGGCTCGTCTCGAACTCCTCGCGGCCGAAAAAGAATACACCCGTCTCGGCGACAAACTCTCCGCGCGTCGCCGCGAGTTGCCATGGGTGAAGATGACCAAGCCCTATCGCTTCGATTCGCCGGACGGGAAGGTCACGCTCGCCGATCTGTTCGGGGGCCGCAGCCAACTCATCGTGCAGCACTTTATGCTCGGGCCCGACTGGGAGCAGGGCTGCAAAAGCTGCTCCTTCATGATGGATCATCTCAATCCGACGGTGGTCCACTTAAAGGCACGCGACGTTTCGTTTGCCGCCATCTCGCACGCGCCACTCGCGGACATCCTGCCGTTCAAGGAGCGCATGGGCTGGGAGGTCAACTGGGTCTCGTCGCACGGCACGGGTTTCAACCAGGATTTCGCCGTTTCGTTCACCGAGGAGGAAATCAAACGCGGCGGCGTTTACTACAATTACCACCGGATGAATTTCCCGCAGACGGAGGCGCCGGGCATCAGCGTCTTTGCCCGCGATGCGGCCGGTGATGTCTATCACACGTATTCGACCTTTGGTCGCGGCGTGGAACTCGTCATGACCACTTATGATCTCCTCGACC
The DNA here is from genome assembly GCA_947453695.1 of Opitutia bacterium. Classification (GTDB taxonomy): domain Bacteria; phylum Verrucomicrobiota; class Verrucomicrobiia; order Opitutales; family Opitutaceae; genus GAS368. The sequence goes on along the minus strand of CANGHW010000016.1, from coordinate 562 downwards.
TCGTGCCGAAGGGACGCGACGAGGCGAACGATGACTACGGCATGCAATGGCTCCGGCACCATGATCGCTACGAACCTTCCGCCACGGCCGCCGCCGCACGCTAACCTTATCCGCCCGGCAGGCGCGCGCCGCATCGTCCGGTGGTTGCTGCCGGCAACATTGCTCACAGTCGCGCCGAAGTGCCTGCTTTGTCTCGCGCTTTACACGGGCTTCGGTGTGGCGCTCGGTCTGGGCGGACCGGAGTTATGCGGAGCGCCGGTGCCCTCGTCGCACTCGTGGGTAACCGCCTGCGCGTGGTTCGGTGCCGCCGGCTTCACGGCGATCGCCGTTTATGTGAGCTCGCTCACTGTTCGCTCCGTATCGGTGAGGCTAAGGCGGCTGCGCTGGCGTGGACTAATATCGTTGCTCTAGCCGGGCTGGCGTTAGCCGCGGCTGGCTGGATCTTGGTTTGGGTGCGAAGAACAGCGCGCCTCAGACTCGGCCGAGCATGTCCCGTCCGTGCGGTGCCGTGAAATCAAGGATGGGCCCGAGCGGCACGATGCGCGTCGGGTTGATGTCATCG
>CANGHW010000015.1 GCA_947453695.1 Opitutia bacterium | reverse complement strand
GTCGCGGTAGTAGCGGGTGAGGCGCTCGACGTCGCTGATGGCCTTGAACTCGGGCTCGAGGGCTTTGTCCTGCGCGACGAGCGGCGCGAGCGCGGCGCGGCCGCTACCAGCGAGGATGGCCCGGATGCGGGCGAGGCCGAGTTTCTCGACGGTGCCGCCGGCCTTGCCGCCGAGCCAGGTCTCGTAGGCCGCGAACTTGGCATTGAGGGCGGCCCATTCCTCGGCGGTGAGCGTGGTCTTGGCGGCGCCGAGGACAGGGGCGACGGCGGCGGCGTGCAGCGTAGCGAGCGCGCCGGCCCAAGCAGGGTTGACGTTGTCGAGGAGCGGGAGGGCCTTGCCAGCCTCGATGCGGGAGAGAGGGAAGCCGGCGACTTCCTCGGCGGAGATTTTCAGGTCCTTGGCGGCGAGGGCGAGATACTCGGTCTCGGAGCGGTTGAGGGCGGAAAGGGCACGAGCGTCGAACGAGGCGAGCCGGGTGCGGGCGAAGTAGTCGTCGACTTTGGTGCGGACGGCCTTGAGCGCGGCAACGGCGGCGGCGGTGGCGTCGCCGAGGACGGCGATGTCCTTGGTGGCGCTTTGCTCGACCCAAGCAACGTGGGCGGCGAGGTCGGCGAAGAACGCGTCGATCTGCGCGGCGGTGGCGCCGAGGGAGCCGGTGCGGTCGGCGGTGCCGCCGGTGCAGGCGACGATGTCCTTAATGAGAGCCTGAAGGGCGGCGTCGGAGGTCGCTTCGGGCGGGATCACACCATCGCCGTTGAGGGGGCTGGCAGAGAAGATTTTGGCGGTGTTGGCGGCGTCGGCGACGGAGAGCGTGGCGGCGTCTTTCTTGCCGAGGTTGACGAGGATCTGCTTCGCGGAGGCGAGGAGGAGTTTGCCTTCGGCGGCGGTGGCGTTGATCGAGGCGAGCGGGAGGGCGTCGTTGGCGCGGAGGAGCTCGGCGGGATCGGTAAGGCGGGCGCTGGCCCACTTCACGGCGGCGAGGAGCTCGGGGACGCGGATGCGGCCGTCGCCATCGGTGTCGATGAGGGCGAGGGTCTTCTCATCGAGCTCGAGGCCTTTGACGGGGCAACTTAGGGCGACCCAGAGTTTTTGGTCGAGCCTGTCGAGGGCCTGGAGATCAGCGGAAGTGGTGAGGGCGACTTGGTCGAGACCGCCGGTGCGGAAGAAATTCCAAGCGTGGGTAGGAGTAGACATGGGCGAGGCTGGTTACGGGGGAGAGATGGGGGCAAGACCCCATACTTCAACCCCATTTTCCACCGTGCGGGGCTCAACGCGCGGACGGGCCGAAATCTTCGAGGTAATGGGCGATCAGGGTTACGAGATCGGGTGGCGTCGGCAGCCCGAGGGCGACAGCGCGAGCGCCATCGACGCGCACTGGCCAGTTGCTGACGATGCCCTGGATGCGAGCATCCGGAGCATCGACGATCGGGCCGAGAGGGAGACCGCGGGCGGCGGCGATCATATGCAGGGCGGCCTCGGCGAGCGCGGGGGTCACGGTGTGCGCCGGGAGAACGTAGGCGCGGTCGTCGCCGAGGGCGGCGGGCGAGACCTCATGCAGAGCGATGAGGGAATCGATGACGGTGCGGTAACCAGTCATGGGGTGACCCTGATCGCGGCAGACGGGAAGCGCGCAGGGTTTACCGTGGAGTGGCTCGCGGAACATGCCGCTGGCCCAGCTCGAAGCGGCGGCATTGGGCTGGCCGGGGCGGATGATGACGGTCGGGAGGCGGGCGGTGCGGCCGTCGAAGAAGCCCTTGCGCGAGTAGTCATTCACGAGGAGCTCGCAGATCGCCTTGGTCATGCCGTAGGTGGTGCGCGGCGTGAGCTTGGTGGTGTCGGTATTAACGGGCGAAACGGTCTCACCTCTGTAACAAGCGATGCTGCTCGCGAAGACAACGCGGGCGCGCGCGCCGGTGGTGGCGGTGACGGCGCGGGCGGCTTCGAAGACATTGCGGCCGCCGTCGAGGTTGACGCGGAGGGCGTCGTCGAATCGTTCCTCGCATTCACCGCTGACCATGGAGGCGAGGTGGAAAATAGAAGCAACAGGCGCGCCGGGCATGGCGGAAGATGAAACGCCGCCGGCGGCGAAAACCGTGAAGCGGTCGGAGATGTCACCGACTAGCTGGGTCACGCGAATGGTGGCGTGTTTGGGCACGGGACGCGCAAAGGCAGCGTCGAGGAGGAGAATTTCGGTGAGGGGCTGGGGCACGCCGGAAGGACCGACGAGGGTGCCGCGGGCGAGGAGTTTAGCGCAGAGTTGCGAGCCGAGGAAGCCGCCGCCGCCGGTGATGAGGACTTTCATGCTGGGAAAACGTGAGGGAAAGGAATCGGGGTTTACACGGCGCGCGGTTGGCAGTGCAGTGCGCGCACGACCATGAAAACCACGCTTTCGGGACACAAGATCGGGTTCGTCGGACTGGGGAAAATGGGAGCGCCGATGGCGCGGCACCTCCACGAGGCCGGGGCGGAGGTCGTGGTGTGGAATCGCAGCAAGGTGGCAGCGGAGACAGCTGTAACGCGCGGTATGCGGCGGGCGGCGACGCTGCCGGAGCTCGCGCTCGAGATCGGCGACGGGGTGATCTGCGTGAATCTTACGACGACGGAGGTGGTAGAGCAGGTGGTGTTTGGGCCGGGCGGGTTGAGCGACGGGTGGCCAACTGGAGGCCGCACGCTGGTGATTGATTTCGGAACGACGGGCGTGCCGGAGACCAAGCGTTTCGCGGAACGCGTCGCGTGGGTGGATGCGCCCGTCTCGGGTGGGCAAGTCGGCGCGGAGGCGGCGACGCTCTCGATCATGGCCGGCGGGACGGCGGAGAACTTTGCGCGGGCGCGACCGATTCTAGAGACTGTCGGAAAGCGCGTGACCCACCTCGGCGCGAGCGGCGCGGGGCAGGTCACGAAGTTGGCGAATCAACTCATTGTCGCGCAGACGATCGACGCGGTGGCGCAGGCGTTGCGACTGGCGGAATTGTCAGGCGTGGATCCGGCGCTCGTGCGGCAGGCGCTGATGGGCGGTTTTGCGGAGAGCCGGATCCTCGATCTACACGGCGACCGGATGGTGCGACGCGATTTCAAGGCCGGCGGTCGCGCGGTGCTCCAGTTGAAAGACGTGCGACTGATCTGCGCGCTCGCGGAGTCGGTGGGGCTGGAGTCCGCGACGTTGAAGAACTGCCGCGCGCAGTGGGAGACGTTCGTCCACGAAAAAGGCGGCGGGGAACTGGATCACTCGGGGCTGTTCAAAATATATGAGTGAAAGGGCGGCAGGCGGACGTAAATCCGCGCGCTAAGGCGCGCGGCTACGACTACGAAACCAGCGCGACTACGAGTGCATGACTTGGCCGCCGTCGATGTTGAGGGTCTGGCCGGTGATGTTTTTCGCGTGGGGCGAGGCGAGGTAGGTCGCCATCGCGGCGAATTCGGGCGGCGTTTGCCAGCGACCGAGCGGGGAAATCTTGCGGATTTTTTCCCCGGCCCACTCGGCGTAGGGCTGGCGAGCGGACGGCGGGAGGTTGGCCTGGCCGGCGGCCCAGACGGACTCGTTGAGGGCGGTCTGCACCATACCGGGGGAGAGGGCGTTGACGCGGATGTTGTGCGGGGCGAAGTCCTTGGCGGCGCACTGCATGAAATTGATCAGGCCGGCCTTGGCGGCGCTGTAGGGCGGATCGGTCTGCGAACCGATCTGGCCAGCAACGGAGGTAAAGACGAGGAGTGAACCGGCACCGCGCGCGATAAGGCCGGGGGCAAAGGCGTGGGCAACGTTGACGGCCCCGATGAGGTTGAGGTCGAGCACGCGGGCCCAGTCGGAAGGAGCGAGATTCCAGAACGGGAAACCGAATTTGCCGGAGCCGACGCCGACGGTGAAGACGACGTGATCAATGGCTGGAAAGGTGGCGGCGAAGGCTTGGAGCGCGGAATAGGACGTGACGTCGCCAAGGGTGGTCTCGAAGGGTGCGGATGTGGCAGGCGAAGCGCGGTCGAAGCCGCGGACGGTGCAGCCTTCGGCGACGAAAGCTTCGGCGACGGCGCGGCCAATACCCTGAGAGGAGCCGATGACGGCGACGTGTTGGCCGGTGAGGTGGAGCTGCATCGCCGACCAGCTAGACGGTCACGGGCTACTTCGTAAAGAGTGCGCGGTGAATCGGTGTCGGGTAGGGTTCATCACCCTTCGCGACGGCCCAAAGAATGCGGTTTAACGCGTCCTCGGGTGCGCGATCAAACTCCGTGAAATCCATCTTCGAGGACTGCTGCCAGAAAACCGAACGCTTCGTGTTTTTCTCCATGAGATCGACCTGAGCCGGGAGCACCGTGTAAGGCGTCAGCACCGCTTCCCGCTGGAAGGCGTTGAACATGGGCGTGGCGGCTGCGTCGTATTGCGTGAGCGGCGGGAGGCCGAGGATGAGCTCGATCGTGCGCACCATACTGGCGGTGGTGTAGAGGGTGGAATCAACCACACCGCGTTTCGCATAGGGGCTGATGACAAAACCCGTGGTGCGGTGGGCATCGACGTGGTCGGGGCCGTTTTGCGTGTCGTCTTCGATCACGAAGATCGCCATCTCGGGCCAAAATTTGCTGCGGCTGGCGGCGGCGACGATTTTGGCGAGGCCGACGTCGTTGCTGGCGACAGCGGCGTTGGGCGTGAAAGCGCCGGGCGTGGTGCCGCTGGTGTGATTCTCGCCGAGCGACATGATGATGAAGCGTGGGAGGGAGCCGGTTTTTTCGGCGGCGTGAAGGTCGTCGATCCAGAAATCGACTTTGTCCATGTCGCGCATCTGGCGGCGATTGCCCCATTGGCCGCGATTGGCGGACGGGACGCGCTGGGCGCCTTCGCCGTAGTTTTTGTAGGAAACGCCGTGACGACGACAGAGATCCCAGAGGTAGCCGTTGGCGGGCGTTTCCATCTCCTCGTTGCCGGCGAGCTTGCCGTGTTTCGAGTAACTCACGATCCACGAGCGCTGGTTGAAATCGGTGGCCATCGCGGCGTCGCACCAACTGTGTCCGTCGACACTGACTTCACTGTTGGAGTAGAGATTGTCGAAGAGGACGTAGTCGCGGGCGAGTTGGTGTTGGTTGGGCGTGATCTTTTCACCGTAGATCGCAAGGCGCGGGTCGCCGTTGCCGAGGGGTTTGCCGGCGGCGTCTTTCAAGTCGCCGAGCACTTGGTCGTAGGTGCGGTTTTCTTTGATGATGTAGAGGACGTATTTGATCGGGCACGGATCGCCGACTTTGGCCGGGATGACGCTCTGACTTGGTATCGGCGCGCGCGTGAGCCACTCGGGCGTGTAGGGAGAATTTTTCCGGACCTGCGCTGTGTAGGCGACCATCTGCGCGGTGTCGGGCCGCGGGATGGCCGAGATGGAGCCCTCGAAAGTGCGCGCGATATAGTCGAAGGCGGGAGATTTATTGGGGGAGCGCGGGTCTGAAGTGGTGGCAGGGAAATTCGCGCGGGACTGGAGGCCTTTGCCGTTGGCGACGAAAAGAGTCTGGTTATCGGGACTGACGGCGACGGCGGTGGGATACCAGCCGACGGGAATGAAACCGTTAACGAGTGAAATGAAGTCGCCGCGCTCGCGCGCTTCTTCGGTGAGGCGGTTGGAGATATCGACCACCATCACGTTGTTGTTGTCGGCATTGGCCACGAAGAGGGTGCTGCCATCAGGCGAAACGGCGAGGGCATCGGGCGTGCTGCCTTCGAGGGACTGTGGGTAGAGCGAGGTGGAAATGACCTCGCGCGTGCCCTCCCAAAGGCGACGGGCAGGGCTGGCGGCCTCACCCTCGGTCTCCAGTTTGCCGGTGTTGATGACGTGCACGGTGTTGTCGCCGGAGCAGGCGACGAAGAGGCGGCCATCAGGCGCAAGCGCGAGGTCGTTGGGCCGGAGGCCGACGGTGAGATCGCGCACGCGGCGGTTTTTCGCGAGGTCGATGATCGTCACCGAGCGGCTTCCCCAATTCGTGACGTAGAGATGTTTACGGTCGGCACCGACGAGGCAGGAATGCGGATGTTGGCCAGTGGGGATGGTGGCTTCGCGGACAAGCGTGTCTGGATTGAGCACCCAGATCTCGTGGTTAGCTTCGTTGCAGACGTAAATGCGGCCGGTAGAGGGATGTATCGCGAGACCGGCGAGGAAAATGGGGCCGGAATCGGTGACGGAAGGAACGGCGCCGGCAACGGACGCGGGAGCAACAGGGGTAGCGGGCGTAGCCTTGCCATCCGCATAGTCGAAGACGTGAACGAGGCCGGTGTCGCCGCCGGAGACAAAAATGCGGCGACCGTCGCGCGAGAAGACGAGGCCGTTGAAAGATTCCTTGAGCGGGAGGAACTGGGTAACCTTTTGCGTGGCGAGGTCGTAAAGGGTGAGGCCGGTGTCACTGAAGCCGCCGCTGACGGCGACGAGCCGCTTCTTGTCGGGCGAGATGACCATTTTCAGCGCCATGTCGCTGATGCGGGTGTGGGTGCCGGCGGGCGTGACGCCCCAGCCGTTGAAAAGGAGATTGGCACCCGGAAGGAGGCCGGAGCGCTCGCGGAGCGCGGGGTTATTCAGGTCGTCGGCCGGGGTGCGGGGGGCGGCAGGAGGGGCCGCGAACGAAGCCGAGGCAAGTGCCGTAAGGTAGGCGAAAACGAATGCTACCGGAAAGGGTGCACGGCGGTGAGAACGGAAAAATTTCATCAGGTGATCACAGGTAAGACGTTCCGCCCAGCCGACCGTTGCCGCGATCCCGCGTTACGGTTGCGCAACGGTCTTCGCGATCACCTCACTTGACCAGTGTGAGCACACACTCGAGGTGGCGGGTTTGGGGGAAGAGGTCGAAGGGTTGGGCGGCGGTGAGGCGGTAGCCGGCGGCGAGGAAGCTCTTCAGGTCGCGCATTTGGGTCGCGGGGTCGCATGAGACGTAAACGACGGCGCGGGGGCCGTAGGCGAAGAGTTGTTGGAGGAAGTTTTCGTCGCAGCCCTTGCGGGGCGGGTCGATGATCACGGCGGTGTCGGCGGGGGCGAAGGCCTGCGGGTCAGTGGGTGTCGCGAGTGACGGTAGGCCGGCGAAGATTTGCGCGGCGTCGCCGGATTGGAAGGTAACGTTGGGGAGATTGTTCGCGGTGGCGTTTTCGCGGGCGAAGCGGATAGAGGATTCGCTGAGTTCGATGCCGGCGACGCGGGTAAACGACGGCGCGGCGGTGAGAGCAAAGAGGCCGCTGCCGCAGTAGGCGTCGACGAGGTAGCGGGCGCCGCTGGCGGCGGCTTGGGCGCGGACGTAGCCGGTAAAGGCGGGGAGGATGAAGGGGTTGTTTTGGAAGAAGTCGCGGGCGAGGAAGCGGAGGCGCAGGGGTGTGGCGGCGCCGGTGTCGATGCTCTCGGTGATGATGGCATCGTAGTCGGTCGTGACGACGCCGCTGGCCTCGCGAAGAAGCAGCGTGGCGGAGCGTTCGTATTCGCCAGCGGCGGCGCGGGCGTGGACACGGGCGCGGACCTCGGGGAGCTTGGCGTTAATGGCGTCGGTCGCGATGGGGCAGCGCGGGACATCGACGATGTCGAAGCGGGTGCCTTGGCGGAGGAAACCGATGGGGGGCGGCGTGGCAGGGTCGCGCGGAGGATTGAAGTGGGGGGTGATTTTCGAGCGGTAGCCGAGTTCGCGCGGGGACGGGACGACGGGGGCGACGGGGTAATCGGCGATGCCGGCCATGTGCTGGAGGAGTTCGGCGACTTGGCGCTGTTTCCAGAGGAGCTGTTCGGTGTAGGCGAGGTGTTGGTATTGGCAGCCACCGCAGCGGGTGAAGAGCGGGCAGGTGGCGGCGGTGCGGTGGGGCGACGGGGTGAGGACTGCGACGACGTCGGCTTCGGAGAAATTCTTCTGGTTGCGGAAAACGCGGGCACGGACGCGCTCGCCGGGGAGCGTAAAGGGGACCATGACCACCCACTTGGCTTCGGTTTCACCGGGAAGCGTCACGCGGCCGAGGCCGGAGCCGAGGTTGGTGAGCGTGGTGATCTCGAGTTCGATCTCTTGGTGATACGCGAAAGGGATATCTTGGAATTTTGGTTTTTTGCCCACGGAACACACGAAATACACGAAAGCGGCGGAAACGAGATGGTTTTTCGGGCGTGTGTTTCGCGGGTTTCGTGGTGAATTCGGCAGCGTGGCCGTCGAAAAAATCTCCAGTCTCCAGAATCCGCGCGTGAAGCAGCTCGTGAAGTTGCGCGACCGGCGTCCGCGCGACGAAGCGGGTGTGTTTTTGGTCGAAGGCTATCGGGAGATCCGGCGGGCGCTGGAGAAGGACGTGAAGCTGGTAGAGATGTATTTCTCGCCGGAGTGGTTTTTAGGGGAGAATGAGCCGGCGCTGATCGAGCAGGCACGCGCGGCGGGGGCGCAGGTTTTCGAGTTGTCGAAGGACGCCTTTGCGAAGGTCGCTTATCGCGAGCGGCCGGATGGGTTGCTGGCGGTGGCGCCGCAGTGGCGACGGGCGCTGGCGGATCTGCCGGTGAAAGCGGAGCCGTTTTACCTCGTGGTGGAGGCGATCGAGAAGCCGGGGAATCTAGGGACGATTTTGCGGAGCGCGGATGCGGCGGGATGCGATGCCGTGATCGTGTGCGACCCGGTGACGGATATTTTCAATCCTAACGTGGTGCGGGCGTCAACGGGCGTGCTGTTTTCCGTGCCTCTCGTCGTCGAGGAGAGCACGCGGGTGCACGCGTGGTTGAAAGAAAAGGGCGTGCACATGGCGGCAACGACGCCGGCAGCGGAGAAGATCTACTCGGACGTGAATTTGCGCGGGCCGCTCGCGGTGGTGATGGGGAGCGAACAGTATGGGCTGAGCAAATTCTGGCTGGAGAACTGTGACACGCCGGTGCGCATCCCGATGGCGGGGCAGGCGGATTCGTTGAATGTAGCGATGGCGACAATCATCACGCTGTTTGAGGCTGTGCGTCAGCGGTGCGGCGTTGGCCCGCAGCAATAAACGTCCGGCGCGGACGAGCCACGCCCCTACGCGGTCAGGCGATTCACGAGTGCGCGGTAGGGCGGGAGGAGGGCGAGGGCCATGAAGAGTTTGATGGCAAGGTCGCCGCCCGCGAGGGGGAGCCAGGGGACGGGCGTTCCGATGAAGGCGACGCCGAAGAAGAGTGAGGTGTCGACGATGGACGCGGCGGCCGAACCGAAGAGCGGGGCTTTCCACCAGGATTGTTGGCGGAGGCGGTTGAAAACGGCGACGTCGAGGAGTTGGGAGACGATGAAGGCGGCGCCGGAGGCAAAGGCGACCCGGGCGGGCGCGAAGACGGCAGAGAGAATGAGGCCGACGGCGAAGCCGACCCACGCGACGCGGCGCGCGACGGCGGGGCCGGAGGTGCGGTTGCAGACGTCGGTGACGAAGTAGGCGATCGGATAGGAAAACGCGCCCCACGTGAGCCACGCGTTGATCGGGAACTGCACGAGGATGTTGGAGAGGAGCACGATCGCGGACATCGCGAGCGCGGGCGGAAGGATTTGGCGTGGTGTCACGGTAAAGAATAGGAAGCGGAACGCGCGGCGCGGAGGGTGGCCACGAGTTCAGCGGTGCCGGCGGCAATGGAGATGCGCGGCGAGTAGCCGAGGTCGCGACGAGCAGCGGCGAGGTTGAACCAGTGGTCTTTGGCGAGTTCGGCGGCAATGAAGCGCGTCATCGGCGGTTCGCTCTGGACGGGTAGGAGGCGCCAGAGGGTTTCGCAGACGGCGCCGATGGCGGAAGCGGTGGAGAGCGAGAGGCGGCGCGTGACGGGGGGCTCACCGAGGGCGGTCAGGAGTTGGTTGATCCAGTCCCAGAGGACGACGGGCTCGCCGTTGGTAATGAAGTAGGCGTGGCCGGCGGCCGCGGGCAAATCCGGTTGAGGGCTGGATAGGGCGGATTCGGCGGCGAGGTGAGCGTCGACGGCGTTTTCGACGTGGACCATGTCGACCTTGTTGGTGCCGTCACCGACGATGCGGAGGCGGCCCGCGCGGGCGCGCGCAAGGACGCGAGGGACGAGGTGAGGATCACCGACGCCCCAAATGAGGTGGGGACGGAGGGCGACGGTGCGGAGCGAGGGCGAGTTGGCGGCGAGGACTTCGCGCTCGGCGATCGCCTTGGTGAGCGGATAAGGACTGGGACAGGAGGTGGTGAGCGGAAGCGTTTCGTCGGCGTTGGCGAGGGAGCGGCCGTTGTAAACGACGCTGGGCGAAGAGGTGTAAACGAGGTGGGCGACGCCGTGGGCGCGGCAGCCGGCGAGGATGGCGCGGGTGCCGAGGACGTTTGTGCGGTAGAAATCGTCGTAGCGGCCCCAAACGCCGACTTTGGCGGCGGTGTGGAAGACGGTGGTGTGGCCGGCGCAGGCGGCGGTGACGGCGGCGGTGTCGTCGAGGGAGGCGGTGATGAAGCGGACCCCGCGGGCGGTGAGGGTGGGATCGGCGCGTCGGGCGAGGACGGTCACGGGACGGCCGGCGGCGAGGAGGTGTTCCACGAGGCGACGGCCGAGGAAGCCGGTGCCGCCGGTGACGAGGGCGGGTGCGGCGGAAACGGAGGTGTCGGAGGGAGGAACCACAAAGCACACGAAACACACGAAAACCGGGGAAAACCAGAGGAGAGTGTGACGGCGGGCGGCGGGTGGACAGTCCACTCGCTGGCGCGTGCGGCTACGAATGAGGGTGCGGCTATGATCGAGCGTGCGGCGCGTTGAGGGAAGGACTGAAGTCTGCCCTATTTTTTGGGGTCGGACTCGTAGCCTTTGGCGGTGGCGGCCCACTTAGCGAGGGTGAGGCGGTGGATCTTCGCGTTGTGGCGGACGTCGACCGGGAACTGCGGGTGGAAGTAAAAGGTTTTGATCGGGAGTGTGTGCGTGTGCTCGAGCGCGAGTGCGCGGAGTTCGCGAGCGAAGCGACGAGCTTCACCGGAGTCGGAGACGAGGGCTTCGACGACGAGGGCGGCGCGTTGGCGACCGGGTTCGCCGAGACCGATCAGAGCGCAGCGGGTGACGCGGGGGTGGGTGCGAAAGACTTGTTCGCAGGGTTCGGTGTGAAGTGTGCCGGCGGAGGTTTCGACGCGTTCGGCTTTGCGGCCGCAAAACCAAAGGCGGCCTTGGGCGTCGAGGTAACCGCAGTCACCCATGCGGTGCCAGACGGCGGCAGTGCTGCCGGGTTGAGAGCGGAGAGTTGAGAGGTGAGAGACCGGAAGGTCGGAGATTTTTGCCGCGGCTGTGGCTTCGGGGAGCGCGTCGTAGGATTGGGTGACAACGGGGCCGCGGGCGATGATTTCGCCGATTTTGCCGCAGGGAAGTTCACGCGTGTCGGCGAGCGTGGCGATGGGGCCGTCGACAGGGGCGATGATGCGAATCGCGATGCCGAACACGGGGCGGCCAACGCAGGCGCCGAGGGGATTTTCGGTTTCGGATTTTAGGGTTTCGATTTCCGAGGCGGAGATGGTGGCGAGCGGGAGGGCTTCGGTGGCACCGTAGGGGCTATGGAGCTGGCCGCGCGGGAGGAAGGCGTGGGAGTTTTGCCAGAGGGCGGCGGGGACGGGGGCGCCGGCGCAGAGGACGCGGCGGAGCGTGGGGAGCGTGATTTTTTCGGCGAGGCAGTGGTCGCCGATTTTGCGCCAGAGCGTGGGCGAACCAAAAGAGTTGGTGACGTTTTCCTGAAGGATAGCCTGGACGATCTTGCCGGGGTCGATGGCGGCGGGGCGGCGGGGGTCGAGCTCGGGAACGATGGTCGTCATGCCGAGGGCGGGGTTAAAGAGGGCGAAGATCGGGAGCAGCGGTAGGTCGATTTCGCCGGGGCCAATGCCGTAGGTTTCGCGGATGAGGCGGACTTGGGCGTCGAACTGGCCGTGGGCGTAGCAAACACCCTTGGGTGCGCCGGTGGAGCCGGAGGTGAACAACACGGCGGCCAAGTCGGAGGCCGCCGCCACGGCGGCAGTTTGACAGCTGAGAGTTGAGAGCTGAGAGCTGGGAGGGGTGAGACGAGCGGTGAGGGAGCCGCTCGCGGTGACGCGCGAGCGAACGGTGCGGAAGGTGGGGCGGAAGAAATGGCTGAGGAGCTGCGCGAGCGGGATGCCGACGAGGGCGGTGGGGCGGGAGCGCGCGACGCAGGCGAGGAAGTTTTTCCGGCCCATGCCAGGATCGATCACGACGGGAACCGCGCCGAGGCGGAAGAGAGCGAAGGCGGAGGCGATGAGCGGGAGGCCTTGGCGCACCATGAGCAGGGTGCGGTCGCCGCGGGCGACGCCGGCGGTGGTGAGGCGGGCGCACCAAGCGGAGACCTCGGCGTCGAGTTCGGCGAAGGTGAGCGCGAGGTAATCGATGTCGCCCGCGCGGGTGCGGCCGCGGGGAATTTTGAGTGCAGCACGCGTCGGGTGCGCGGCAGCCATCAGAGCGAGGTGGCGCGCGATGTTTGCGTTGGCGGCGGAGTCGGGCACGAGTAGCGCGAAGCTCGGAGGAAGGCAGGGACGGGGCAAAGAAAAACCCCGCGGGCGAAGGGCCGGCGGGGTCTCCAAAAATCGGCGGCATAGACCGCATCTACAGCGCCACGGCGCAGACGCTCAATAGTCGTGAAGAGTGATGAGGCCCCAGAAGAGGGTGGTCTTCTTGCCAGTGGGATTGCCGGCGCTGGCGAGCTTCGAGGTATCGGCGTCGAGCGTCGCGGAGTTCGTGGGCTCGAAGGAATTGGTGGTGACGGTGACGGCACCGCCGAGGACATTAGTTTCGCGGCCGCCACTGGCAGTGGTGCGCGTGGCGCAACCGGCGGCAAGGAAGACGGTAACAAGCGCGGCGGAAAGGAAGAGCTTCGATTTCATGGGGCGGTGGTGCGGGAGCGGTGAGTGGGACGCTGGGGAGCGGCGGAAGTTTCGCAAGAGTGCGATGAGGGAGGCTGACGGCGGTCCCAGACCACCGCTTCGGGCCGCTACAAGCGCAGCGCTAAGATTTTAGGGACGGTTCTTGGCGGAGGAGGTCGGCCTGCCAGGGGAGGAGCTGCTCGTCGATCTTCTTGGGGGCGCGGGCGATAAGGGCGAGTTGGGCGCGGTTGGCAATGAGGGTGCCCTCAATGCCGAGTTGGGCGGCGACGCGGTCGCGGTCGGCTTTGATGCGATCCTGGAGCTCAACCTCGGATTGGGTGAGGGAAACGTGGTTCGGGTCGCGGCCAGGGCGGCGCGGGAGCGTCTTGGGGTCGCAAGCGAGGCCTTCACGGAGGGCGGCGGCGAGCGAAGTGATGAGGCGCGGGTGGCGCTTGCCGAGGTTGACGCGTTCGAGGATGGAGGCCTCGGAGTCGCCCTGATCGGCGGCTTCGGCGATTTGGAGGAGCAACGTGTTGCCGCAGACTTTGAAGGGCGGGGTGTCGAGGCGCTGAGCAGTGGCTTCGCGCCAGTGCCAGACGGCGTGGAGCACGCCGAGGCCGGCGCCGCGAAGGCGTTCGCTGCGGCCGATGCGCCAATCAATGTCGGTGGCGGGTGCGAAGCCGGTCGCGCCGGATTCGATCTGTGCGCGGCACTGTTGGTCGAGCCAGGCGAGGCGGCCGAGTTTCTTGAGGTCCTTGGTCAGGATGTCGCGGAGGGCGGGGAGATGCCAGACGTCGAGGGCGGCGTAGTTGAGGAGTTTCGGCGTGATGGGCCGCTGGGACCAGTTGGCCTTCTGGCCGGATTTGTCGACCGCGACGCCGAAATGCTCCTCGAGGAGACCGGCGAGGCCGACACGCTGGCGGCCGAGGAGTTGGGCGGCGAGCATCGTATCGAAGATGCTTTTCGGGCGGAAGCCGCAGAGGTCGTGGAGGAGGCGCAGATCGAAATCGCTGCCGTGCATCACGAGGTGCTTGTGGGCGAGAAGTTCGACGAGCGGCTCGACTTTCAGGCCGGGCGCCAGGACATCGACGAGGAAGACTTCGCCGTCCACCATGAGCTGGAAGAGGCAGACGCGGGTCTTGTAGTGATACATGTTGTCCGCCTCGGTATCGAGGAAGACCTCATCGACGCGGTCGAGGGCGGCGAGCAAGGGCGCGAGCGAACCGGGCTGGTCGAGGAGTTGGTAGGCGGGCGGGCGGGTGGTCACTTTCACACCGAGCAAACGGCGGACAGGCAGTGGAAGAAGGCGGGAAATCATGCGGGCGGTTACGGCGGCGTGAGTGGCTCGGCAGGGTTGTCCCACGCGGCGAGGAAAGCTTCAACCAACAAAGGAAGGTCGGGACTATAGCCACCTTCGAGGATCGCGGCGGTGGGCAGGCCGGCCGCGGCGAGCCAGCGGCCAAGGGTGGCGAAATCGTCGCGTTCGAGGGTCATCGCGGTGATGGGGTCGCGGGCGTAGGCATCAAAACCAGCGGAGACCAAGATGAGGCCGGGGCGAAACGCGATCACGGCGTCGAGCGAGGCGCGGAGGGCGGCCATGTGCTGCGCGCGCGGAGTGTGCGGAGCGACGGGCCAGTTGCGCAGCTGCGGACCGAGGTCGCGTGTGCCGGTGCCAGGGTAGCCGGGGTGTTGGTGGACGGAGGCGAAGAAAAAAGCGTCGCGAGTGGCGGGCGTGGCGAGCAGCGAACCGAGAATGGCCTCAGTGCCATTGCCATGATGGGCGTCGAAATCCCAAACGGCCACGCGGGCGACGCCGAGTGAGCGATGGGCATAGGCAGCGGCGAGAGCGATCTGGTTGAGATAGCAAAAGCCCATGGCCTGCGTGGCGGTCGCGTGATGGCCGGGCGGACGCATGAGCGAAAAAACGGGCGTGCGGTGCGCGAGCGCGTGACGCGCAGCGGCGAGGGCGGACGCGACGGACCGTCGGGCGTGATCGCCGATGCCGTCGAAAAAGGGAGTATCGGCGTCGAAGTCGCGGGGTTGGGCGAGGCGGCGGACGTGGGCGGGCGTGTGAACAAGTTGGAGAATGTCGTCGGTGACGGTGTCGGCGCCGGGAGGGAGACGAAACTCCCAGGCAGGTCGCACGGTGCGGAGGTGGGCGGCGGTGCGGACGACGCGGGCCGGCTGCTCGGGGCGCATCGCGGAGCCGTAATCGGCGCACTGCGGGTCGTGGAAGAGGAGCATGGGAGGGATTCGTTCTCGGGCCGCGCAACCGGCGCAGCGGAAAGAGCAGAACGATTACGAGAACGTGGAACGAGAACGATTTTGCATCGCGCAACACAGGCCCTCAGGGTGCGCGCATGAAAGTCGTCGTGTTGTGTTCGGGTGGGATGGATTCGGTGACCGCGCTCCATTGGGCGCGGGCGGAGCATGACGTGGTGGCGGCGATGAGTTTCGACTACGGGGCGAAGCACAATCACTGCGAAATCCCTTTCGCAGCGGAACACGCAAGGCTCGTCGGCACGCGCCACGAGATCGTGCACATGGAATTTGTGGAGCGGTTGTTTGCGTCGGATCTGCTGAAGAGCGGCGGGGATATACCCGATGGACACTACGAGGCGGCGAACATGAAGCAGACGGTGGTGCCGTTTCGGAATGCGATCATGCTGTCGATCGCGTGCGGATTTGCCGAGAGCGTCGGGGCCGAGGGGCTCGTGATCGCGGCGCACGGCGGCGACCACGCGATCTATCCAGATTGCCGCGAAGATTTCATGCGCGCGATGGGCGACGCGATGCGCCTCGGGACGTATGCGGGCGTGCAGCTGCTGCGGCCGTTTATCGCGATGAACAAAGGGGAGATCGCGGCGGCGGGTGTGAAGCTCGGCGTGGATTTTGCGCGGACCTGGTCGTGCTACAAGGGCGGGGCGATCCACTGCGGCAAATGCGGCACGTGCGTGGAGCGGCGTGAGGCGTTTGCACTGGCCGGCGTGGCGGACCCGACGGTATATGCGAGCAACGAGGCACTGCCGGGGAAGCCGGGGAAAAATTAACCGCGGATAACACGGATGAACACGGATCAAGGCAGGGTTTTATCCGTGCTCATCCGCGTTATCCGTGGTCAAAAACTTCGATGCTGATTTCAGAGATTTTCTATTCGATCCAAGGCGAGGGTGAGCTCACGGGCGTGCCGTCGGTGTTTGTGCGCACGAGCGGGTGCAATCTCCGCTGCGCGTGGTGCGATACGCCGTATGCCTCGTGGAATCCCGAGGGCGAGCAGCGCACGGTGCCGCAGCTCGTCGCAGCGGTGTCGGAGCAGCGGACGGCGCGGCATGTGGTGCTGACGGGCGGCGAGCCGATGATCGCGAAGGATATCCATGTGCTCGCGGCGGAAATCAAGAAGCTCGGTCACCACATCACCATCGAGACGGCGGCGACGGTGAAGCCGGAAGGCATCGCATGTGATCTGGCGTCGCTCTCGCCGAAGCTCCTCAACTCGGCGCCCGATCCGCTCGAGCATGCGACGTGGCGGAAGAAGCACGAGGCGACGCGGTGGAACCCCGAGGCGGTGCGCGCGTGGATCGACCGCTACCCGTATCAGTTCAAATTTGTCGTGGCCCGGCCGGAAGATGTGGACGAGCTCGAGCATATGCTTGCGGCACTGCAGCGCGAAATCCCGCGGCACAAGGTGCTGCTCATGCCCGAGGCAACGACGCTCGACAAGATGCGCGGGCGCGCGACGTGGCTCGGCGAGCTGTGCAAGGCGCGCGGCTATCGCTACGCGCACCGCCTGCACATCGAACTTTACGGCAACAAGCGCGGGACCTGAGAGCCGGAGCTTTTCGCCAATGAATCTCCCCTCGCCCACCGGGCCTGATCCGCTGCGGAAACTATCTGACGAACTCCACGCGCTGGCCGAGCAGTTTCGCGAGCGGAAGGTGACGCTGCGCGAAGTGATGTCGACGCTGGGCGGGCGGGCCTCGGGCCTGATGATTGTGATTTTGGCGCTGCCGTTTTGCTCACCCATTTCGATTCCGGGGCTGTCGGTGCCGTTTGGAGCGGTGATTCTGGTGCTCGGTGGGTGCTACGTGGTCGGTCGACCGCCGTGGTTGCCGCAACGATTGCTCGCCGTCGAACTGCCGCCGAAATTTTTCCGCATGGTGTTGGAAGGTGCGAGCAAGTTCATCGGCTGGATTGAGCGCCGCCTGCATCCGCGTTGGGCGTGGGTGACGAGCACGACCGCCTTGTTGCGAGTGCACGGTCTGCTGGTGTGCAGCGGAGCTCTTTTGCTCCTGCTGCCGTTGGGCGGAATTCCGTTCACCAACACCCTGCCGGCGCTCGTCGTCGTGATCGGCACGCTCGGGATGATGGAGCGTGACGGTGTAGCGGTGGCGGCGGCCTACGGTATTTTGGTGGCGACGCTGGTGTATTTCGCGACGTTTGCGGGCGTGGTGATCGAGTTGTTCGAGAAGATTAAGACGTGGATCGCGGGGTAGTCTCCGGGCGGGCGGGAATCAGCAGCGAGGCTCCGATGGCCGCGCCGAGGAGCACGGCGATAATGCCGAGCGACCAGACGATCGGGAATTTTCCGCCAAAGGCTTCATTGAGCCACACCATCTTCAGGCCGACGAACATGAGCACAAAGCCGAGGCCGTATTTTAGGAAACGGAATTTGTGCATCACGCCAGCCAGCAGAAAGAACATCGAGCGGAGCCCCATGATCGCGAACGCATTGGACGTGAAGACGACGAGCGGCTCGCGGGTGAGGGCGAAGATCGCCGGGACGGAATCGACGGCGAACACGATGTCGCTGAACTCAATGAACACAAGGCACACGAAGAGCGGCGTGGCGTGCCAGACGCCGCCGATCCGGGAAAAGAAGCGGTCACCTTCGAGCGCGGGCGTCACAGGCATGAGCCGACGCAGCAGACGGATGATCGGATTCTTCTCGGGCTCGATGGGCTTTTCCGGCGCAAACAGGATCTTGAGTCCGGTGAGAATCAGGAAGCCACCGAAGACGAGAATCACCCAGTGAAACTGCATCAGCACGGAGCCGAGCGAGATGAAGATCGCCCGAAACACGAGGGCTCCAAGGATGCCAAAGAACAGCACACGGTGCTGAAGCGCGGGGGGCACGGCGAAATAGCCAAGCACCACGACGAAGACGAAGATGTTGTCGACCGAGAGAGAAGCCTCGACGACGTAGCCGGCGAGGAACTCGAGCGCGGTCTGTTTGGCCAACGCGGCGTGGTCGAGGCCCACGAGCCGCGGGTCGAGTGGAAGTTTCCAGCCGGCATAGAGCCAGAGGCCGCCGGCAAAGGCCAGGGCGAGGCTCGTCCAGACGACGGTCCAGGCGAAGGCCTCTTTGGGCGAGACCACGTGGGCCTTGCGGTGAAACACACCCAGATCGAGGGCGAGCATGCCGAGGACGAAGGTGGTGAAGAGGCCGTAGAACCACCAGTAGTCGGCGAGAGGAAAGAGAATCAGCGAAGAATTCATGGAGAGGCGTAAGTGAAGGGGGCGAGGCAACGCACTGCTGGCAAAGGGACAAGGGTAACTGGTCTGGAAAACCGCGGGGTTGTTTCCAGCACCTCCATCGATCAACGTCCCGGCACCATATCTTTTGCCCGCATGAATGCCCCGCTCACTCCCCTCCCCTCATCGGCGGTCGAAATCGGTCAGATCGCACTCGTGGTCAGTGACGTGGCGACGGCGACGGTGTTTTACCGCGACGTGCTGGGGTTGAAGTTCTTGTTTCCAGCGGGACCGAACCTCGCGTTTCTCGCAGCGGGATCGGTGCGGGTGATGCTGACGACGCCGCAGGGGCACGGGGAGGTCGGGAAGAATTCGATTCTGTATTTTAAGGTGACGGATGTCGTCGGCACGCACGCGGCGATCGTGGCGCGCGGCGCGATCAACGAGAGGGCGCCGCAGCTCACAGCAAAAATGCCGGACCACGAGCTGTGGATCGGCTTTGTGCGCGACCCGGACAGGAATCTCGTAGGATTGATGGAAGAGAAACGGTGAGATAACGGGGGCCGTTCGAAGCGGAATCAGGGCGAGCCAGTGGGCGGGGATTTTTCGTCGGCACGCCGGAAGGGGTATTTGAGCTGCTCGACATAGCCAGAGGGGACGGGATGCCCGTCGATACCGTAGCCGGAGGGCCATTTTTCCGCGGGCAGATAGTGCGTGCCGAAAAGGCGATCGAGGAGCGGGAAGTGAATCGCAAAATTTACATCGATGGCCTCGCGCTCGATTCCGTGGTGCCAGTGGTGAAAGCGCGGCGTGACGAGGAATTTTTCGAGGACGGGTAAGGACCAACCGAGGTTGGCGTGCACAAAGGTCGAGTAGACGTAGACGAGGAGGATGTAGGAGTTCATCGCGGCGGCACTAAAGCCGAGGACGAACATGGGAATCACGGTGGTGCTGCGGAGAGCGAGGATTTCGAGGAAGTGCATGCGGGCGCCGGCCATCCAATCCATGCTCTTCGCCGAGTGATGCACGGCGTGGAAGCGCCAGAGCCATGGGACGCGATGAAAGGCGCGGTGCACCCAGTATTGCACGACGTCGGTGAGAAACATGATGGCGACGAACTGCACGATGAAGGGAAGCGCCCCGATCCAAGCGCGGAGCCCGGTGAGCGGAGCGAAAGCGAGGATCGATTTGGCGGGTGCAAAGGTGAGGAATGTGAGCACCTGAACGAGGAGACTGCTTACGAGGTAGTAGAAGAGATCCTCGCGCCATTCTTCGCGGAAGACGGCTTGCTCGGCGTTTTTCGGAAAGAGGCGCTCGACAGGGATAAAGAGGAAGCCGGTGAAGAGGACGTTGAGGACAAAGAAATCGAGGCCGAGAAAGAAGGGTGTAGGGTCGGGCGCTAGAGCACTGGCACTGGAGCCGCCGAGGAGCGCGGAGGAGAGTGCGGAGAGGAGACCGGCGGTGCCTAGTGTGCGGTCGCGACGCAGCGCTAGACTGAGCGCGGAGCAGGCAAAGGCCGCGAGGAGAATCCCATGGAGCACTAGACGAAACCACACTTGAGGGTGGAGCGCGCGGATCTCGGGCATGGAGAACGAGCCGGGGGCGCGCAGTGAAAGCACGAGAAGCAGGCCGGCGACGCCGAGAACGAGGCCGAGGACGCCGCTGATCCATCCGCTGCCGAAACGGCGCAAGGCGGACGGAGCTTCCAGTTCGGCGCGAATTTTTTGGCGGACGGGGTGGGACGCGTTCACGAAGTCGGAAGCGTGCGAATTTCGGCGGTGCTGGCGACGCGGAAGTAGCCGGACAGCGGCGCGGAGAAGCGGTGCGCACAGCCGCTGGTTGCTTGCGGGGGTGCACGGCGCGTGCAGCGTGGGCAGGCATGACGAGTCGCGAGAGCACGGGCGGAAACGGTAAAATTCACTATGCGTGGATCGTCGCGGGGGTGACATTTGTGACCTTGCTCGCGGCGGCGGGAGCGCGGGCGACGCCGGGAGTGACGCTGTTGCCGCTGGGGAACGAGTTTCAGTGGAGCCGGGCCAAGGTGTCGTCGATCGTAGCGGTGAACATATTTCTCTACGGGTTGATCGGACCGTTTGCGGCGGCGTTGTATCAACGGTTCGGACTGCGGCGGACGATGATGGCGGCGATGGTGCTGCTGAGCGCGGGCTACGGGCTCTCGACGCTGGCGACGGCGTATTGGCACTTCGTGGTATTGTGGGGGTTTGTAGTGGGTGCGGGCTCAGGGATGGCGGCGACGGTGCTCGGCGCAGCGGTGGCGAACCGGTGGTTTACCGAGCGGCGCGGCCTAGTGATGGGCGTGCTCACGGCGAGCACGGCGACAGGACAGCTCGTGTTTTTGCCGGCGATGGCGGCCGCGACGACGGCGGGCGGTTGGCGGGCGGCTCCGTGGATCGTGGCGACGGCGACGCTGGCCGTGGTGCCGTTGATTGCGTGGCTGATGAAGGATGATCCGAGGGATGCAGGCGTGAGGGCGTATGGGGAGAAAGGTGAGCCGGAAGGTCCACTCGCTGGGGCTCGCGGCTACACGGCAGGGAATCCGGCGAGGCGGGCGATCGCGGTGCTCGTGGAGGCGGTGCGGGTGCGGGATTTCTGGCTGTTGGCGGGATCGTTTTTCGTGTGCGGGGCGAGCACCAATGGGTTGATCGGCACGCACCTGATTCCGGCGGCGTTTGACTGCGGAATTCCCGAGGTGCGCGCGGCGTCGCTGCTGGCCGCGATGGGATTGTTTGATCTCGTGGGCACGACGGCGAGCGGGTGGTTGAGCGACCGCTACAATTGCCGCTATCTGCTCTTCGGGTATTACGGGCTGCGCGGGTTGTCGCTGCTCTTTCTGCCGCAGGCGTTGCTCGGGCCGACGCTGGGGCTCGGGGTGTTCGCGGTGTTTTACGGGCTCGATTGGATCGCCACCGTGCCGCCGACGGTGCGGTTGACGGCGGAAGTTTTCGGCCGCGAGAAGGCGAGCATCGTCTTCGGCTGGGTGGTCGCGAGTCACCAAGTGGGCGCGGCGTTTGCGGCCTACACGGCAGGGGCGCTACGCACCAATTTCGGGAGTTACGCGCCAGCGTTTATCGGGGCCGGGCTGCTGTGCCTGATCGCTGCGGTGGGAGTGTTGCCCATCGCAAAGAGACCTCAGGGCGCGGCGGTGCCGGCGTAATCGGGCGTGGCGCCGGTCCGCGAAGCAACCCACTCGCCGAGCCGGCAGGCGGAGGCGAGGAGCGCGGCGTCGGAAGGCGAACTGCGCAGGAGGCCGGCGAGCAAGGCGGCGAGGAAGGCGTCACCGGAGCCCACGGTATCGGCGACGACAACGGGGCGGGCGGGTTCCCAGGTCCAACGATTGTCGCGGAGCAGGCCAGCGCCGCGAGCGCCGGCGGTGACGCAGATGATGGGGATGCCAAGTTGGGCTGCGAGGAGGCGCGCGTGGGTTTCCTCGCGGCCGGGTGTCTCGGGTTCGCCGGCGGCGAGGCGGGCGGCCTCGGCGGCGTTGAGTTTGATGACGTTGGCGAGGGGTGCGGTGCGACGCACGAGGGCGAGGTCGTCGTGCGGGGCGCGGAGGTTGACGTCGAAGACGCGCCACGCGGTGGGTGGGAGCGCGGCGACGAGGCGGGTGAGGGATTCGCGGTTGGCGGCAGAGCGGAGGGCCAGCGAGCCGAAGACGAGGGCGAGGGCCGAGGCGGCGGCGGCGAGCGGGGCGCCGGTGGCGGGGATCTGATCCCACGCAGTGTCGAGAGCGATGGTGTAGTGCGCATCCCCGGACGGGCCGAGCGTAGCGGTGACGGTGCCGGTGGGAGCCGTGGCGTGGCGCGCGATGGCGGCGGTGGCGATGCCCCACGCGGCGAGGCGCGCGAGGAGTTGGGCGCCGAGGTCGTCGGAGCCCACTGCCGAGACGGGCAGCACGGGCACGCCGAGGCGGTGGAGGTGATATGCGACGTTGAAGGGCGCGCCGCCGGGGAAGGCGCCGTGCGGGAGCAGATCCCAGAGGATTTCGCCGAAACAGAGGACGGGGGCGGACATCAGCGGGGAGCCGCGCGGGGCGCGTCAGATTACTTCGTGCGCTGCCAATCGAACTTGTGCGAATCGATCCAGCGGTAGTGATCGGCGTAGCGGAGGCCGGCCGCGGAGGTCTCGTCGAGGATCACGGTCGCGCGCGGGTGAAGCTGGAGCGCGGAGCCGGGGCAGATCGCGGAGAGCGGGCCCTCGACCATGTGCTCGACGGCGCGGACTTTGGCGGGGCCGAAGGCGAGGAGCAGGCAGCGGCGGGCATCAAGGATGGTGCCGACGCCCATGGTCACCGCATGCTTTGGCATGGTTTCGAAAGAGCCAAAGACGGCGCTGTTGTCGCGGAGTGTCTGCTCGGAGAGGATCTTGATCCAGGTGCGGGAGCGGAGGGAGCCGGTGGGCTCGTTGAAGCCGATGTGGCCGTTGCGGCCGAGGCCGAGGAGCTGGATATCGATGCCGCCGGCGTCGAGGATGCGCTGCTCGTAGCTGCGGCATTCGGCATGGAGGTCCTTCGCCACACCATCGGGGACGTGCGTGCGCTTCTGGTCGATGTTGATGTGGCGGAAGAGATTTTCCCGCATGAAATAGCGGTAGGACTGCACGTGGTCGCCGCCGAGGCCGACGTATTCATCGAGGTTGAACGTCGTCACGCGGCTGAAATCGAGGCCCTCTTCCCGGTGCATGCGAATCAGCTCCTGATAGAGGCGGAGGGGAGTGCGGCCGGTGGCGAGGCCAAGGACGGCGTCGGGCTTTTCGCGGACGACGCTGGCGATGATCTTGGCGCCGAGGATGCAGCCGATTTCGGCACTGTCGCGGATGATGACTTCCATGGTGGGAGGTAAACGTAGGGTTACTCGGGAGAGGAAAAGGAGAGGCGAGGCTTGTGCCGCGGGGCGGCGCTGGCAATGACAGGCACAGCATTTTCCCCCTTACCCCCGATGCAAACGAACTATTTATTCCGCGCCTTGCTGTTCATCGCCGCCGTTTTGCCGGGCGCGCGGGCCGGTGCAGCCGAGTCGGCTCCCGCGGGCGCAGAGATCGTCGAGGTGAAGAAAATCTGGGACGCGGGCGGTCACAATGCGTTCACCGATCTGCTGCGCTGGCAGGGTCGCTGGTGGTGCACGTTTCGCGAGGCGGTGGGACACGTGGGAGGTGATGGCGTGATCCGCGTGATCATGTCGGCGGATGGGGCAACGTGGGAATCGGCGGCGGCGCTCGCGGAGAAGGATGTGGATCTGCGTGATCCGAAATTGTCCGTCGCTCCGGATGGACGGCTGATGCTGGTGTGCGGCGGCTCGATTTATCTCGGGACGAAAGAGCTCAAGGGCCGCCGTCCCCGCGTGAGTTTTTCGAAGGATGGGCGGTCATGGACCGAGCCAGTAAAAATATTGGCGGAGGGCGACTGGCTATGGCGCGTGACGTGGCACGAGGGCACAGCGTATGGCGTGTCGTATCGGTCGGTGAAGACGGCGACGGGTAGCGGCGAGGAAGTTTTCCTGTGCAAAAGCAGCGACGGAGTCACGTGGAGCGTAGTCGTAAAAATGGACGTGCCCGATCGGCCGAATGAGACGACGCTGCGATTTCTGCCCGACGGACGGATGGTCGCGATGGTGCGACGCGAGGCGAGCAGCAAGCTGGGATGGTTTGGCGAGGCGCGTGCGCCGTATACGCAGTGGACGTGGCACGAGAGCAATCTGCGCTGGGGCGGGCCAGACCTCGTGGTGCTACCGGATGGGCGCTGGATTGCAGGAACACGAATCTACGCCAAAACGCAGGGCGGGCCGGCCGAGAAGACGGGCACGATCATCGCGAGCGTGGACAAATTTCAACTGACGCCGCTCGTCACGCTGCCGAGCGGCGGCGATACGAGCTACTCGGCGTTTGTGTGGCACGACGGGTTGCTCTGGACGAGCTACTACTCGAGTCACGAAGGGAAGACGGCGATCTATCTGGCGAAGGTGCGACTGCCGGCCGCGAAGTGAGGCGAGGGCGATGGAGGGGCGGCGCCGGTGCGCGGCGCAGAGGACACGATAGCCGTGACAGCCCGCCGACGAGCGGCGGCCCTACGTGCGTTAACGCGAAGGCGGGGTGAACTTTGGCGCGGGGCAGGCGCAGCCGGAGCCGCAGCCGGGGTGCTTTTTCTTCGCGAACGCGCGGCGCACGAGCCACACAGCGGCGAGGGCGACGACGGCGAGGGCGAGGAGAGTTTGCAGTTCGGCGCTCATGGAACGAGAGACCTCAGAAACCGAGGGCGGTGCCGGTTTGGAAGACGATGAAGCAAACGAGCCAAGCGGTGCCGGTCATGTAGGCGATTTGGAAGAGGGGCCATTTCCAGCCGTTGGTCTCACGCTTCACGACCGCGATGGTGCTGATGCACTGCATCGCGAAGACGTAGAAGACCATGAGGGTGATGCAGACGAGCGGAGTGAAGAGCGGGCGGCCGTCGGGCCACTTGGCCGCGGCCATGGCTTGGCGGAGCGGTGTGGTGTCGTCGTCCTTAGCCTCGGCGTTGAAGACGACGCCCATCGTGGAGACGAAGACTTCGCGAGCGGCGAACGAGGTGATGAGGCCGATGCCGATCTGCCAATCGAAGCCGAGGGGTTTGATGACGGGTTCGAGCGCATGACCGGCGCGGCCCGCGAAACTTTGGGCAAGTTGCTGCTGCTCCGTCGCGCCCTCGGTAGCTTTCGGATACGCCGAGAGGAACCAGAGGACGATGCTGATGCCGAGGATGACGGTGCCGGCACGGCGGAGGAAAATCCAGGCGCGCTCGAGCATGTGGAGGGCGACGTCTTTGACGCGCGGGAGACGGTAGGGCGGCAGCTCCATGATCATGAGCGGCGGTGCGCCCTTGAGGAGCGTGCGCTTGAAGAGCCAGGCGAAGCCGAAGGCGCCGAGCGTGCCGAGCGCATACATGAGCACCATGATGCCGACCTTCGTCGCGACGGGCACGCGGTCGCCGGGGACGAGGGCGGCAATCATCAGAAGGTAGACGGGAAGGCGCGCGGAGCAGCTCATCAGCGGCGCGACGAGGATGGTAACGAGACGATCCTTTTGATCCTCGATCGTGCGCGTGGCCATGATGCCTGGAATCGCGCAGGCGTAGGAGCTGAGGAGCGGGATGAAGCTTTTGCCGTTGAGGCCGACGCGGCTCATCAGGCGGTCCATGATAAACGCGGCCCGCGCCATGTAGCCGGTGCTCTCCAGGAGCCCGATGAAGAAAAACAGAATGAGAATCTGCGGGAGAAAAATGATGCCCCCCCCTACTCCACCGATGGCGCCGGACGTGATGAGGTCGCGGAGATCGCCGGGAGCCATCGCGTTTTTCACCCAATCGCCGAGCGCAGCCATCTGCGCGTCGATGAGGTTCATGGGATACTCAGCGAGCGTGAAGATGCTGAGGAAGAGGAGCGTCATCACCGCGCCGAGTGTGGCCCAGCCCCAGACAGGGTGCGTGACGACGGAGTCGATTTTATCCGAGATGGTAGGGCCGGCGGAGGTTCCGGTTTGGAGAATGGTGTCGGCGGCGATGCGCCCGATGGCGTCGTAGCGGGAGTTGACGAGCGTGCCGGCCCAATCCGTCCCCTCGCCTTCCCAGCGTTTCTGCCAGGCGCGGAGAATTTCTTCGGTGCGCGCGTGGAGCGGCGTGGAGCCGGAAACGCGCACGCTGTCCTGATCCGTGAGGAGCAGGAGGGCCTCGGCGCGGGCGATGAAGGGCGCCTTGCGGTCGTTGGCGACCAAGGAGGCCTGCAGCTCGGCGACGGCGGGCGCGATGGCGGCGGGGATGTCCCACGCGTGGCGTGCGAGCGGGAGATCGGGGCGGCTCATCGCGACCTTGAGCTCGATGAGGCCTTTGCCGTTCACGGCTTCGCAGGCGATGACGGGGATGCCGAGTTCTTGTTCGAGTCGGTTGATGCGGACCGTCACGCCAGAGGCGGCCGCGAGGTCCATCATGTTGACGACTAGAATGACGGGACGACCGAGATCGAGTATCTGGTGAACGAGGTAGAGGTTTCGCTCGAGATTCGTGGCATCGATGATGCAGAGAATGCGGTCGGGTTGGGCTGTGTCGGCGCGGCGACCGAGGAGAACGTCGCGGGTTACGGCTTCGTCGGGCGAGCGGGCGGCGAGTGAATACGCGCCGGGCAAATCGATGACGGTGATGGGCTGACCGTGCTGCGAATAGGCGGTGCCGACCTTTTTCTCGACGGTGACGCCGGGGTAGTTACCGACTTTTTGTTTCAGGCCGGTGAGGGCGTTGAAGAGCGTGGATTTGCCGCAGTTGGGATTGCCGACGAGCGCATAGACGGGTGTGCGCGAGGACGACGGGCCGGCGGGATTGGCGGAGATGTGCGACGGCAGGGCCATGGTGAGCGGCGCGCGGATCAGGCGACGAGTTCGACGAGGACGTGTTCAGCCTCCGATTTGCGGAGCGTGAGGTTGTAGCCGCGGACTTTAATTTCGAGGGGATCACCCATTGGCGCGGTGCGGATCAAGGTGATGCGCGTGCCGGTGAGGAGCCCCATTTCGCGGAGGCGGACGAAGGCTGAGCCAGTTTTCGGGTATTCGCGGACGATGGCAGAAGCACCCACGGTGAGTTCGGAGAGTTTAAGCGACGCGGACATGCGGGCGGTGGCGGGTGCCTCAAACGCGGCGGCCGACGGGTTCGACCAAGATGCTCTTGGCTGCACCGTGACTGAGGGCGATGCGGTTGCCGTTGACCTGACAGAGGATCGTGCCGGTGCCGGAGACTTTGGTTACGAAGGCAGATTCGCCGAAACCCATCTCGCGCACGCGCTGGCAGAACTCGGCATCACCGGCCAATTCACAGACCCGCCCCAGTGCGCCAGCGGGGAGCTGGCAGAGCGGGAGACGGGTGTTGGACGACGTATGACTCACGGGTGGAGAGACGAGTGGGAGCGGAAGATGAGACTGAGTTTCAGTGAATGGGCAAGGAAAAGGCCGGTTTGGGCGGTGCGAGGTCGGCGATGGGAGGAATGAAAGGCGTGTGACGCAGATTGGCTTCTATCGGGTGGCATTGGCGAAAGAGATCGGCTGGGTTTTCAGTATGAAGGAATTATGCATGTCCGGATCTAGGTTGCTGTGGCAGGCCGGGTTGGCGCTCGGTTGGATGCTAGCCGTAGTGATCCATGGAGTGTCGGGGAATGCGGCGGAGACGTCGGCACGTTTGCCGGTAGAGAGCTTCTTCAAGCGAGCGGAGGTCGACGAAGCGCGGTTGTCGCCGGACGGGAAATTTTTGGCGTTTTTGGTGGGTAACGACAAAGTTTTCAACGTCGCCGTGCTGGAGATCGCGACCGGTGAAGCCAGACAGCTGACTAATTTCGACCACTATGACGCCTACGATATTCACTGGGCGACAAACACGCGGTTGATTTTCGATATTGCCGAGGGACGTTATCGGCTTGGCGGGGTGATAGCGGTCGACCGTGATGGAAAACATCTGCGTGAGCTGTATACTCCGGCAAAAGACCCACGCTTTCGGCAGGCCGAAGTATTTGATGCGCGAGCAGACAAGGATGGCTGGATTCTCATGTTGACCCGCGGCCGGGACACCGTGTCGAACCTCTGGGATGTGTCCAAGATGAATGTGCGCGACGGCTCTCTGCGCCTGGTGGAACGAAATCGCGGTCAAACGGTGGAGTGGTTGACCGATGATAGCGGAGTGGTGCGCATTGCGGTCGATTTGGATGGAACGAAAATCATCGTTCGTCATCGCGCGGTGGGCGCAGAAAAGTGGGAAACCATCAAGAGCTTCGATGCGTTGAAGGATAGTTTCAGCCCCTTGGGGTTTGAGGCGGACGGGATTACGCTACTGGTGAAGGCCAGTCGAAAGGGCGATACGCTGGGTCTTCATCGCTTCAATCTTGCCACGAGGGAATTTGGCGAAGCGTTGGTCGAACATGACAAGTGGGACGTGGGCGGAGTCTATTGGCCGAATGGCTCCCCTCAGGTAGTCGGAGCTTTTTACGAGGCGGATGTGCCCAGAAATGTTTGGTTCGACGTCGCCGCGGCGTCGCGCCAAGAACGCATTAACCGTCTTCGGCCTGGCGTGATCAATCGGGTATTGAGCGAGTCGCTCGGTGGAAAAAAGGTCTTGGTCTATTCCTACGGGGACCGTCAACCCGGAGCCTACTATCTCTTCGATGCAGACGCGGGAACACTGGTGCTGCTGACCCCCAGCTATCCCTCGCTGCAAGGCGGAGTGTTTTCCGCGATGCGCCCGATTACTGTAACCGCGCGCGATGGAGTGAAGTTAAGTGGCTACCTGACGCTGCCCGTAGATTCCAGCGGTAAAAACCTTCCGTTCGTCATGCTCCCGCACGGCGGACCATGGGCGCGAGATCGTTGGGGCTTCGATCCGGAGGTTCAGTTTCTGGCGAGCCGTGGCTATGCGGTGCTGCAGATAAATTTTCGCGGGTCTACTGGCTATGGTGGTGCATTCCTGAGCGCGGGATTCGGACAATGGGGTTTGAAGATGCAGGACGATGTAACTGACTCCGTGAAGTGGGCGATTGCGGAGGGATATGCCGACCCGAGGCGGGTTGCGATATTCGGGGCAAGTTATGGGGGCTTTGCGGCGCTCGCCGGCTTGGCATTTACGCCGGAAATCTATCGTTGCGGAATCAGTTATGTCGGAGTCACGGATGTGGCCCTGTTGATCAATTCCCGTCCGAATCATGCGTGGGTTTTCGAGGAGCTGGATCAGGCCCTGACGGGAAATCCAAGCAAGGAACGTGCGAAATTGGACGCGGTTTCACCGTTACTAAACGCGGATAAAATTCGCGCGCCAGTGTTGTTGGCCTATGGCGCGAAAGATGAGCGTGTGAACGTTTCACACGGAAAGCGATTGGCGGCGAAACTTAAGAGCCAAGGCACGCCGGTAGAACTCATCGTAAAAGAGGAAGAGGGGCATGGATTTCGAGTGCTCAAAAACCAAGTGGAGTTCTACACACGCGTGGAAAAATTCTTAGCAAAACACATGGCCGATGATCCGGGCCACCCAGCCAAAACGGATGCAAGTGGGGCAAAAAAATAAAAAGGCGCGGATTAATCCGCGCCTTTTTATTTTCTCGTAAAGATCGTCGTCGCGCTTAGCGGCGGCGGCGCTTAACGGCGAGTTGGACGCCGCTGTAGCGCACGAGGTTTTGGAGATGCTCGTATTGCTGTGGATCGATATCTTTGGCGGCCTTGAGCTGTTCTTCGGCGCGCTTGAGGGCGGCTTCCACGGCGTTTTCGTCGATCTTTTCCTCGGTGATCGCGTGTTCGGCGAGGACGTGAACGCGATCGCCCTCGACTTGGGCGAAACCGCCACTCACGGCGAGGAGGCTGGTCTGGCCGTTTTTCGTCACGCGCAATTCGCCGTGCTCAACCTGCGTGAGCAGCGGGATGTGGCCAGGGAGGATGCCAACCTCACCGGACGTCGTCGGGATGACGACGGTGTCGATGGTGTCGGAATAGACCCGGGCCTCGGGCGTGACGATTTCGAGCGTGAGGGCCATGACGGATTATTTCTTCGCGGCGGCGGCGATGACTTCGTCGATGCCACCCTTCATGTAGAAGTCGCCTTCGGCAATATGATCGAGCTCGCCATCGAGGATCATCTTGAAGCCGCGGACGGTCTCTTTGACGGGAACGTATTTGCCGGGCGTGCCGGTGAAAACTTCGGCGACCGCGAACGGTTGCGAGAGGAGGCGCTGGATCTTGCGGGCGCGGTAAACGGTCTGCTTGTCCTCTGGGGAGAGTTCGTCGAGGCCGAGAATCGCGATGATGTCCTGCAGATCTTTGTAGCGTTGGAGGACGCGCTGCACTTCGCGGGCGACCTTGTAGTGTTCTTCACCGACGATGTCGGCCTGAAGGGCCTTCGAGACGGAGGCGAGCGGGTCGACAGCGGGATAGATGCCGAGCTCGGCGATCGAGCGCTCCAACACAATAGTAGAGTCCAAGTGGGCGAAGGTGTTTGCGGGGGCCGGGTCGGTGAGATCGTCGGCGGGCACGTAGACGGCTTGCACGGAGGTGATGGAGCCCTTCTTCGTCGAGGTGATGCGCTCTTGGAGCTGGCCCATCTCGTTGGAGAGCGTGGGCTGGTAACCTACCGCCGAGGGAGAGCGACCGAGGAGGGCGGACACTTCGGAACCGGCCTGCGAGAAACGGAAGATGTTATCGATGAAGAGGAGCACGTCCTGATTCTTCTCGTCGCGGAAATATTCCGTCATCGCGAGGGCGGAG
Organism: Opitutia bacterium; assembly: GCA_947453695.1. Lineage (GTDB taxonomy): Bacteria > Verrucomicrobiota > Verrucomicrobiia > Opitutales > Opitutaceae > GAS368. The sequence goes on along the minus strand of CANGHW010000015.1, from coordinate 40,552 downwards.
AGGGCGACGCGCATACGGGCGCCCGGGGGCTCGTTCATCTGGCCGAACACGAGCGCGACCTTGGACTTGCTGAGGTCCTTCTGGTCGATGACGCCGGCTTCGGACATTTCGTGGTAAAGATCGTTACCTTCACGGGAACGCTCACCAACGCCCGCGAATACGGACATACCGCCGTGGGCCTTGGCGATGTTGTTGATGAGTTCGAGAATAACGACGGTCTTGCCGACGCCGGCGCCACCGAAGGCTCCGGCTTTACCGCCCTTGATGAAGGGGCAGATGAGGTCGATGACCTTGATGCCGGTCTCGAGGATTTCGGCCTTGGTGTTCTGCTCGGTGAGTGTGGGAGCAGCGCGGTGAATCGGGTATTTCTTGTCGAACTTGACCGGGCCCTTGCCGTCGACGGGCGTGCCGGTGACGTCGAAGATGCGGCCGAGCACGCCGTTGCCGACGGGGACGGAGATGGGAGCGCCGGTGTCCAACACGGGCATACCGCGCACGAGGCCTTCGGAAGAAGACATCGCGATAGCGCGAGCAACGCCGCCGCCGAGGTGCTGCTGGATCTCGAGGGTGAGCGTTTCCTTTTTACCACCGACCGTGAAGTCGATCGTGAGCGCCTGATAGATGGGCGGGATGGCGTTCTCCGCGAACTGGACGTCAACGACGGGGCCGATGACTTGGACGATTTTGCCGGTGTTGCTCATTTGAGAAATGGACGAGAGAGAAGTGAGACCGAGGGGTTGTTAAAAAATTAGGCGGCGAACTGCGCGGCGGCGATTTCGAGGATTTCCTGCGTGATGCCGGCCTGACGGGCCTTGTTGTATTCGAGGGTGAGGTCACCGAGGAGCTTGGTGGCATTGTCCTTGGCCGTCTTCATGGCGACCATGCGGGCGCTGTGCTCAGAGGCCTTGGCGTCGAGCGCGTGCTGATAGATCTCACGGTTGACGTAGAGCGGGAGGAGCGCGTCGAGAACGACAGCGGGGTCGGGCTCGAAGAGCATCTGGCTGTCCACAGCCTTCACATTGGTCGATGCCGAGGCGACGACACCGGCGTCGGAATGGAGGTCGGCGATCACGTCCTTCACGCTGGAGAGCGGGAGGATGGGCATGATCGTCGGGACTTGAGCGAGGGTGTTGCGGAAGCGCGGCCAGATGACTTCAACGGTGTCGACGACGCCATCGAGGAACTGCTTCACCATGAATTCCGCCACAGTCTTGATGTCGGCGAACGTAGTGCGGTCATTCGCGGGAAAATCTGCGAGCAATTCGCGGCGAGTGCGGGCGATGAACTGCGCGCCCTTGCGGCCGATGACGGCGTATTTCGCCGGCGTTTTGATGTCGGTGACGAGCTTGAGAACGTTGGAATTGAGTGCGCCGCAGAGGCCCTTGTCTGAGGTGATGAGGATGATGCCGCGGACCTTCACGTCGCGCTTGGCGAGGAACGGGTGGTGCGACTCTTCGACACGATCGGCGAGCGCGCCCAGCATGCGGGCCATGAGCTCGGCATAGGGCCGGCCGGAGAGAGCGGCCTGCTGTGCCTTCTTCATCTTCGACGCAGCCACCAGCTCCATCGCCTTGGTGATCTGGCGGGTGTTTTTGACCGACTTGATGCGGCGGCGGATATCGCGTGTTGAGGCCACGAGTAGGAGTTAGTTGAGACCGCGGGTTACGCTGAAGGCGCGAGGCAAATTAGGCAGTGAAGGTCGGCTTCCACTCGTCGCATGCGGCCTGAAGCTTGGCTTCGAGATCCTTGTCGAGGGCGGCTTTGGTGCGGATCTCTGTGAGGAGAGCGTCCTTGCGGGTGACGAAAAATTCTTTCAACGACGCAGCGGCGGCGACGACCTTCTTGGCGTCGATGGCGTCAAAGATGTTTTTCTGCATCGCGAAGAGGACGGCGACCTGGAGCTCGATGGGCAGCGGGCTGAGGGCGGGCTGCTTGAAGAGTTCGACGATGCGGGCGCCGCGCTCAAGCTGAGCTTTGGTCTTGGCATCGAGGTCGGAACCGAACTGCGCGAAGGCGGCAAGTTCGCGGAACTGGGCAAGTTCGCCCTTGAGTTTACCGCCGACCTGCTTGGTGGCCTTGATCTGAGCGGACGAACCGACGCGAGAGACGGAAAGACCGACCGAAACGGCGGGACGGATACCTTGGTTGAACAGGTCGGTCTCGAGGAAGATCTGGCCGTCGGTGATCGAGATGACGTTCGTCGGAATGTAGGCGGACACGTCGCCGGCCTGCGTTTCGATGATGGGGAGCGCGGTAAGCGATCCCTTGCCGTCGAGGCGCGCGGCGCGCTCCAGGAGGCGGGAGTGGAGGTAAAACACGTCGCCGGGATACGCTTCGCGGCCGGAGGGACGTTTCAGAATCAGGGAAATCTGGCGGTAGGCGACGGCGTGCTTCGAGAGATCGTCATAAACGATCAGCGCATCCATGCCATTTTCCATGAACCACTCGCCCATCGCGGCACCAGAGAACGGGGCGAGGTATTGGTTAGCGGGGTTATCGGCAGCGGGAGCGCAGACGATGATGGTGTATTCCAAAGCGCCGGCGGCCTCGAGGGCCGAGATGGTGCGAACGATGTTGGAATTCTTCTGACCGACCGCGACGTAGATAGAGTAAACGGGGCGGAACTTCGGATCTTTGCTGGCGAGGCCGACTTTGTTGATCTTGGCCTGATTGATGATCGTATCGATGCAGATCGTGGTCTTGCCGGTGCCGCGGTCGCCGATGATGAGCTCGCGCTGACCGCGACCGATCGGGATCATGGAGTCGATGGCCATGATGCCGGTGAAGAGGGGCTGGTTGACGGATTTGCGCGCCATGATGCCGGGCGCGATCTTCTCGACGGGATAGGATTCGGTGGCGGCGATGGGGCCTTTGCCGTCGAGCGGATTGCCGAGAGCGTCGACCGCGCGGCCGAGGAGGGCCTTGCCGACGGGAACGGAGAGGAGCTTGCCGGTGGTCTGGACTTCGTCGCCTTCTTTGAGCTTCGAGACGTCGCCGAGGACGACGCAGCCGACTTCGTCTTCTTCGAGGTTGAGTGCGATGCCTATGGCCCCGCCAGGGAATTGCACCATCTCGTTATACATCACTTCGGAGAGGCCGTCGATTTTGGCGACGCCGTCGGCGACGGTGCGGATGGTGCCGGTGTTCTTCTTGACGGCCTTGCTGGAGAGCTTGGCGATCTGCTGTTCGATTTGGTCGAGGACGGTGCTCATCGGGAAAGTGGAAGGGGTTGGAGGCGCAGTGCGCGTGACGTGTTAAAAATTCTTAGACAGCGGCGGCGAGGGCCGTGAGTTGGCCGGCGACAGAGGACTCGTAGGTGTCGTCGCCGACGCGAACGCGAACACCGGCGATTAGCGCGGGATTCGGCTTGGCGACCCAAGTGACGGGACGGGAGTATTTTTTCGAGAGGGCGGCGGCGATGGCATCGAGAGCGGCGGCGTTGACGAAGCCGGCATGTTCGACGACGGCGCGACCGCGCGCGAACTCGGCTGTTACGAGACGCTGGTAGGCCTTGAGGACAGCGAGGGTGTTGGCCGGGCGGTGCTTCTCAATATACTCCAACACGCCCGCGACGCGGTCGGCGGAGAGCGTGCCGTTCACGACGCTCAGTTTGAAAAACTGTCGGGCGAGGAGCTGAACTTGTTTTTTGCCGGAGGCCATGGCGGTTGCAGAGCTGAGAGCTAAGCGCTCAGAGTCGAAGTAAGATTAGACGTTGGTCAGCTCGCGGGACGCGGCGTCGTTGTAGGCGGAACGATCGGCGTCGGTGAGCTTCTTGGCGAGGACGCGTTCGGTCGTGGTGACGACAAGGCGGGCGATCTCGGTGCGGGCGTCGGCGAGCATCTTTTTGTGCTCAAGCTCGATGGCCTGCTGGGCCTTGGTGATCGTCTCGGCGGCGCGGGCGGTGGCCTCGGCTTGTTGTTTGTCGGCGAAATCCTTGGCGGACTTGCGGGCATCTTCGATGATGCGGGTGGCTTCAGCCTGGGACTTCTTGACGATCGCGGCGCTCTCTTGCTGGGCGGCGGCGAGCTTGGCCTGCATCTCTTCGGCGTGTTGGAGACCGGACGCGATCTTCGCGTTGCGCTCTTCCATGGTCGCGATGGTCGGCTTGATGCCGAACTTGTAGAGGACGACCAAGACGACGAGGAAACTGAACGCCTGGATGGCGATGTATTTCCACTCGAGACCGAATTTCTCGGCAAGGCCGGACTCGGCGGCGTGGGCGTGAGCTTCAGCGGCGGCGGCGAGGAAGAGAGGCAGCGTCATGACGGGGAGGCGGGAAAGGGAATGGCGACGCGGGTTGAGCCGCGCCGCCGGTTCAGAAAACGGACAAATTACTTGGCGAGGAAGAGCGCGAGGATGCCGAGACCTTCGGCGAGCGCCATGCCGATGATGGCTTGGACGAGGACCTTGCCGGAAGCGGCGGGATTACGACCGACGGCTTCGGCGGCTTTTTGGCCGATGAGACCGACGCCAATGGCGGCGCCGAGGAGGCCGAATGCGCTGGCGATGTTGCCTTGGATTTCAGCGATGAGGTTGATCATGGTGGTATTTATCGTGGTTGTTGGATTTCCGTCGTGCGCACGTAGGGCACGCTCCCGACGGGAGAGGGTTTCTTAGTGATGGGCCTCGGCGGCGCCGCCGTGTTTGTCATCGTGCGAGTGATCGTGGTCGTGATCATCGCCGTGGTTGCAGAGTAGGCCGATGTAAACGGAGGTCAGGAGCGTGAAGACGAGGGCCTGAATGAGGCCGACGAGGAGCTCCATAAAATAGAACACGAAGAAGAAGCTCGTGCCGTGGAGGAGGTTTTCGCCGCCGAAGACATTACCAAAAAGACGGACCGAAAGGGTGAAGGGGCGGATGACGATCGAGAAGACTTCGATAAATCCGACAATGAAGAAGACGAGCGCGAGAATCGGATACAGCCAGCCGGGAGTTTCCTTCTTGTCGGCTTTGTTGCCGAAGAGGTCCCAGAGGATGAGTTTGGTCCCGGCGATCTTGAAGACGATGATGGCCCAAGCTCCGAAGGAAATGAGCGCGAGTGCGATCGTTCCGTTGAAGTCGGAGTTGTGCGGACGAATCAGCGGCCGGGTGATATGGAAGTGACCATCGACATCGTGTCCCCAGCCCATGGTGCCAACGCCCGGGATCAGGCCCATCCAGTTATGAAAGAGGATGAAGACGAAGAATGTAACGAGAACCGGAAAGGCTAGCGGGAAGGCTTTTTTGCCGACGATGGGCTCAAAGAGGTCGCGAAGAGCTTCTATGAGGGACTCGACGACAGCTTGGCCTTTGCCGGGGAGGATTTTGGGCTGACCGACAAGTGCGAGGATGAGCGTGACGAGCAGGCCTGAAATCACCCAGCCGGTGAGCATGCTGTTGGTAATCGCCCAACCGCCGCCGAAGTCGACGAGTTTGGCCGCGCTGGGCGCAACACCTTCGGCTTGCGCGATAGTGGCGAAAGCGAGGGATGCGATAAAAGTGGCGATGGATGTGCCTCGTGACATGCTGCGTAAACGGGTGAAGCCGGAGAGAAAGCGGAAGAGCAAGCCGACCGCCCTACCCTCCGTCAACCTCTGAAATCGCGCGTCCCGAAGGCGGCGGAGACAAATTAGCCGCGCCGGGATTTTCCGGCGGTAAACTTATGGCGAGAGCGGATAAAGCGGGATTTTTGAGTCAGGTCGCTGCTGCTTTTTTGTCCGTGCGAACGGCCGCGATCAGCGAGTGATAGCTTTCGGCGCGGCTCTGAAACACCGTTTCCTGCTCAAACGGCCACGTCTCTCCGGCGGTGGCGTCGAGTGACCAAACGGGGTGTTCGATGAAAACGAGGCGGGTGTCGTCGAAATAGGGCGTGAAATCGGTGCGGAAATAGAGGCGACCCCCCTCCCCTGCCCGCTTGGCGGCGTCGGAGAGGAAGTCCGGCTGCATGATGCGGTGCTTGTGGTGGCGAAGCTTCGGCCACGGATCCGGGAAAAGGATAAACAGGCGGGAGAAACGGGCCTCAGTGGGGAGCATCTCTAGAAATAAGCGCGCTTCGGCGTGGAGGAAGTGAAGATTAGCGAGTTTGGCGCGATCGCGCTTCTTGTTGGCCCGCTCAATCCGCTCGCTGACGAGGTCCACGCCAATGCAGGTCTCGTCTGGGTGGGCTTGCGCGTAGGCTGTAAGGAAGTGTCCGTGGCCGCAGCCAATTTCCCAGACGAAGGGTTTCCCGGTTGGGAGGATCTGGGTAAAGCGCGTGCGCAGATCGCGGCGGCGCTCTTCCATCATGGCGAGAAATTGGGCGGTGCGGTCGGGATTGTCCAAGGCGAGGGGGGGACGAAGGTGATAGGATGAAGCGATTGCGGAGAGATGTGTAATCAGGGTGAAACCGACGGCTCCCTTCCCCTGCCCGCTTCCATAAAAATCATCAAAATACTTATATCAGAAGGATTTACGCCACTAATTCGGCTCGCCTGACCAAGTGTCAGAGGCTTTGCCTCGGCGAGTTTTAGTGCGCTTTCACGCCGCAGGCCGCGGAGGGATTTATAGTCGAAGTCGGCGGGAAGGCGGATCTTGTCGATGTGGGAGAGTTTCTCGACGTGGCGATGTTCGCGTTCGAGATAGCCGCGGTAACTCACGCGGTAGAGCACTTCATCGCGGAGGGCGGCGGGTGTTTTCGCAAACTCGTCCGGCAACGTGTGCGCGGTGGTGTAATTTCGGCGGATAGCCTCAGCCCACGTCCCGCCGTGCGTGCGCTGTTTCTCAAGGAACTCCACCCAACGGGTGACGGCGACCTGCTTGGCCTCGACGGCACGAATGCGGGAGGCGGAAAGAAGTCCGTGGGCTTTGGCGTGATGAAGTAGGCGGAGTTCGGCGCTGCCGTGATTGAAAAGCAGGCGATGCTCGGCGCGACTCGTAAACATGCGATAGGGCTCATTGGTGCCTTTGGTTACGAGGTCGTCGATCAGGACGCCGATATAGCCTTCGTGGCGCTGCAAAATCAGTGGCTCCCCTCCCCTCACCTTGTTCACGGCGTTCACGCCGGCGATAAGGCCCTGGGAGGCAGCTTCTTCGTAGCCGGAGGTGCCGTTGATTTGGCCGGCGAAGAAGAGATTTTCGACCTTCTTGGATTCAAGCGACGCAAAGAGCTGAGTGGGCGGCGCGAAGTCGTATTCCACGGCGTAGGCTGGCCGGAGGAGATGGGCCTTTTCGAGGCCGGGAATACTGCGCACCATGCGGAGCTGGACGTCGAACGGCAGACTTGTTGACAAGCCGTTCACATAAAATTCGTTGGTCGCCCTGCCCTCTGGTTCGAGGAAAAGCAGGTGCCGTGGCTTATCTGCGAAGCGCACAAATTTGTCCTCAATACTTGGGCAATACCTTGGCCCGACGCCTTCTATCTCACCGCTATACATGGCGGATTTGTGGAGGTTGTCGCGGACGAGCTGCGCGGTCTCGGCGGTCGTGTAGGTCATCCAACACGAAACTTGTTCACAACCGGGCGCCCAGCCGAGGCGGCGCTCGCCGGTGTGTTCCACGTGGAACAAATCCTGGGGATCGCGGGTGTCGTGGAACGCAAAGAAGGTAGGCGAGGGATCGCCCTTTTGCTCCTCCATCTTGCTGAAATCGAGGCTGCGGCCCAGCAAGCGCGGTGGCGTGCCGGTTTTGAGGCGGCGGAGCTCGATACCGGCTTCGACGAAGCTAGCCGAGAGGGTCTTGGCACTGAAGTCGCCCAAGCGTCCGCCTTCGTTCTTGTTTTGGCCGATGTGCATCAAGCCGCGCAGGAAGGTGCCGGTCGTAACGACAACCGCCCGTGCGCGAAACTCGATGTCGAGGTTGGTGCGACAGCCGACGACTTTGCCGTTTTCGAAGATCAGGCCGGTGACGGTGGCCTGAAAGATCTCGAGATTCGGCTGGAGCTCCAGGGTGTGCTTGAGGCGAAACTGATAGGCCTTCTTGTCGCATTGGGCGCGAGGCGATTGGACGGCTGGGCCTTTTGACTCGTTAAGGAGGCGAAATTGGATGCCGGTGACATCGGTGTTGATCGCCATCTCGCCGCCGAGGGCATCGATCTCGCGGACCATTTGGCCCTTGGCCAGGCCGCCGATCGCCGGATTACAGCTCATCTGGGCAATTGTATCAATGTTGCCCGTGAGAAGCAGGGTAGGGGCTCCCATACGCGCGGCGGCCAAGGCGGCCTCTACTCCGGCATGGCCAGCTCCGCAGACGATAACATCGTAGATTGTCCCTTCGTGAAACATCGGTGTGGTTGAAATGGCGGCCGACGTTGCGAGGTAGGCCAAAGCAGGGCAAGGGCGCTATTTTCCGATGCAGAACGTGGCGAACAGCGCATCGAGCATGCGCTCGTTGTCCACCTTACCTGAGATTTCGCCGTAGGCCGTCAGCACGCCTCGCAGATCGCTGGCCAGTAACTCCACGGGACCGTTCGCCGTGACCTTGGCTTGCGCCTCCGCCAAGCACTGTCGTGCCTGCCCGAGAGCGTGCGCATGACGGGAATTGATCGCGATGTCGTCGTTACCCGCCTCGATTTGAAATGAGTCAGCCAAGCGAGCAATCGCGATGGAAAGCTCATCGAGCCCGGCTCCGGTTAAAGCAGAAACAGCGATGGTAGTCTGCCCGTCGTGGGCTATGTAATGGGTTTTATTACTAGTTAAGTCACTCTTGTTCAATACGATAATCGTATTGCCAGGGGTGCTTCGTGCGGCAACTTCTGGCGCCAGTGCGGGCCGAGGTAACGTTGCATCAAACACCAGTAAGAACAGATCGGCCTCGGCTGCGCGCTCGAGGGTTTTGTCCATGCCGAGCTTTTCCAGGGGGGCAGGGGAGGGGTTGAGTCCGGCGGTGTCGATGATACGGAGACAATGCGGGCCGACGATAATCCGCTCCTCGATGAAGTCGCGCGTCGTGCCCGGCTCCGGACTCACGAGGGCGCGCTCTCGGCCGACTAGGCGGTTCAACAAGCTGCTTTTACCGACATTCGGGGCGCCCACGATCACGGTCTTGATGCCATCGCGTAGTAACTCGCCGTAGTGGCTGGTCGCGAGTAAGCGCTCCGTCTCGCGACCCAGCATCGACAGCTCGCGGGCGACTATGGCCCGGTCTTCGGGCGGCAGATCCTCGTCCGGGAAGTCGATATACGCCTCTATCCTGGCCAGGACTTGCAATAAACGGTCTATAAGCGCCTGCATTTGACGCCCCAAACTGCCTCTAAGCTGTTGATTGGCAGCAGACAATGCTCTTTCACTGCGCGCATGGATCAGGTCCATTACCGCCTCGGCTTGGCTCAGGTCCATCTGACCGTTCAGAAAAGCCCGTTGCGTAAACTCTCCCGCCTCCGCCGGCCGGCAGCCTCGCGCAAACAGATCCTCAAGAATTTTTTGAGCAATGAACGGGTTACCGTGGCACGACACCTCCAGCGAATCCTCCCCGGTATAGGAGCGCGGTCCTTGAAAGAACGTCACCAACACATCGTCCACGAGTGTCCCCGTGTGGTCGCGGTAGTCGGCGTGCGTGGCGACCCGGGGCGGGGGAGTGGCGCCAAAAATCGCTCGCGCCAACTCGGCCGTATCGGGACCACTGGCACGCACGACCGCGATGGCAGATGTGCCAAGCGGTGTGGCGAGGGCGGCAATGGTGTCGGACGGGCGTGGCATGGGACGGGCGAGCACGCTTCCTGCCCGACCGAACCAAGTCAAACGTGCGACAAGCTCGCACGGGCCGCACTCGATCAGCGCCCGCTCACGACGAGCGGCGTGACGCGGGTGCCATCGGAAACTTTATCCCCGGGATAAACTACCACCTGCGCGCCCTCGGTGAGACCCTCGACGACCTCGGTTTCTACTCCGTTGCTGCGCCCCGTTTTCACCGTGCGTAAGCGCGCCGCACCGCCTTCGACCACAAACGCCTGCCACACACCGCCGCGCTGAAACAACGCCCCGGCCGGTGCGCGCAGCGCCGCAGCACTCTCCCAGACGACGACCCGCGCCTCGACGCGATAGCTGTCTCCGAGTGTCGTTCGTTTTTCCAACGCATCGGTGAAATCCGCCACGACGTAGACGCGCTGCTCCTCCACACCGAGGGCCGAGATCTTCGTGAAGGCCGACGGCTCGACGTGACGCACCCGCGCTGCGAGCGACTCCGCGCCACCCCACTGCTCGAGCATCACGCGTGCGCCTGATTGGATCGCGACGCCGTCGCGTGACAGCACCTCGATGCGCACCTCGAGATCGGTGGGATCACCGACCTCCATGAGTGAAAAGCCGCCGGGCACCAGGCGCGCACTCTCTTGGAAAACCCGCAAAATCCGCCCGGTCACCGGCGAGGTAATAACCAGCGGCTCGCTACCGCCGCCCGGTTGCCCGCGACTCAACAACGCGCGCGCCTGTTGCCACTCAAACTCCGCCACCTTCAGCGAAAATTCTGTGGCTCGCTCGTCCTGCGCGGCCGTGCTGGTGCGCATTTGCGCGGCATCGAACTCCTGTGCTGATAAAACCTTTTGTGCGAACAACTGCTTCAGCCGCTCGAAGTCCCCGGCAAACATTTTTGCCGCCGCCCGCGCCCGCTCAACCTGCGCCGCCGCCGCCGCGTGCGCCGCTTCCGCTGCCCGCACGCGCGCCTCGGCCTGAGCTTGGCTGCGCGCATCGAGGAAATCGGCCCCACCGCCCTCAATCACCGCAAGCACCGTCTTGCCGGCCTCAACGACAGCTCCAGCCTTCCAATCGATGCGACGCAATTGTCCGCCCACCGGTGCGGAGACGAGGTAGCGGTTCTTCACGCGTGTCATGCCCTCCTCGTCCACGGTCACGACGAGCGGCCCACGGGTGACTTTGCCTGCCTCGACCGGAACCGGGCGTGGCCAGAGTCCCACTACGATCAACGCCACGAGCGCGAGTCCGCCCAACCAAGGCAGCCGTCGACGCCACGCGGGTGGAGCGTTCTTCTTCGCGGCAGGAGAGGGCAGGGGAGCGTCGTTCTTCATGGAGGAAAATTTATGGAGCGCGGGCGAAATCTCAGTCGATGGCCTTTAGCGCACTCACAAGATCGATCTCGGCCAGTTTGCGCGCCGCGAACAGCGCGGACAGTGCCGAGGCACACGCGACGACGAGCACGGCGAAGGCATAGTTCGACGCCGTCAGCACGAGCGGCAGCCGCACCGTCTCGGTGTTCACCGCGGTGAGAATACCCTTTGCGAACAGCGAACCGATCACGAGGCCGATGGGCAGTGCGATCAGTGTGAGCAGCACCAGCTCGCCCACGAGCACCGCGCCAACTTCACCGCGACTGAAGCCGAGCACGCGCAAGGTCGCCAATTCGCGCGCGCGCTCCGAGAGCGAGATGCGCGCGCTGTTATAGATGATGCCGAATGCCACGATCGTCGCAAACATCATATACATCTTTTGCAGCAGCCCGATGCTCTCGCCCGTAGTTTTTCGAAACCCGTCACGAATCGAATTCTTGATCACACAGCCCGCAGCGCGCGGCGTATTCTTCACCGTCTGCAAAAATTCCTGCCAACGTCCGGCGCTCACGACGATGTGGGCGCCGCTGATGCGGTCGCCTTCCAGCAGCAGCCGGTTCAGTGCCGTGATCTCCATGTAGGCTGCCATACCGGCGAAATCTTCGGCGAGCCCGACTACGGGAATCGAGAGCTCGCGCTCGTGGCCCTCGAGGACCTTGGCCACAATTTCATCGCCCGGTCGCACCTGCAAAATGTCGGCAAGCTTCGCGGAGATGACGACTCCGCGGGCGGGTAGCGTGAGCTGCTGTGGCCGCGCGTCGATCACGCGACTCAACGTCCCGCGGGCCGGCAAACCTTGTATGCTGAGGCGGCGTGAAATCGGCCCCGAGCGCAGCTCCACCGGCACGTAGCGAAACGGCTCCGCCAGTTCCACCCCGGGCAAGTGACGGAAATCCGCGATCGCGCGAGCTGGCCCCGGTTCCACGAGCGAGAGCGTGACCGTCTGGCGCTGCACGATGTCCCACTGAAAATCGATCACGTAGGCGATCCCGTCACGAAACGAGTTCGGCACGATCAGAATTCCCGTTGCCAGCGCGAGGGCGAGACACGTCAGTCCGCTGCGGATAGGCCGGCGCTCGATGTTGCGCAGCGCCATGCGAAACGACGCACTGAACCAGCGCGCACCACCGATCCGCTCGACAAACGCTGGGCGAAAACTCGCCGGTGCCTCGGGCCGCATCGCCTCCGCCGGAGGCAACGCCACCGCCCGCCGCACCGCACCCGCCACCCCTGCAAACGCCGCGAGCGCGCTCACCGCCGCTGCGGCAAACAACACGCGGGCATCGAGCACGAAGTCGAGCTGAGGAAACCGGAAAAATAGATGATACATTTCAACCAGCCGGTGCCCGAGTGTGATGCCACCGATTGCGCCGACGCCGACGCCGAGCACCACAATCGCGAGCGAGAACTTGAAGTAGTGAGCGCCCACTTGCCTGTTGCTGAAACCACAGGCCTTGAGCATCGCGATTTGTTCACGCTGAAGTGCAATCTGCCGGCTCATTACGGAATTCGTCATGAACGCCGCGACACTCAGAAACACGAGCGGGAACGCGACGGAGAGTCCCTGAAGCACGCGAATCTCGTCGTCGACCCGTCGGTGCGACGGGTGGTTGGCGCGACCGTAGGCGCCGCGTCCACCATAGGGCGCGAGCACCCTATTCACAGCGGCGATCACTTCACCCTCGGCCGCGTCAGGCGACAGCGTGAGCGCTACGTTGTTAAAGGCACCATAAAGCTGAAACGCCGTCGCAAGTTCCTTATAGGGCATCCAAAAGACGCCGTAAGTTTTGTTGTCGGGCAACGCGGCGCCGGGCGGGGCTTCAAAAATGAACTCCGGCGAGAGCATGATGCCCGAAAGGTGAAAGGTCTGCTTCGTGCCGTTGAGAATCGCGGAGACCGTGTCGCCTGGCTTCAGCCCGTGGGCCTCAGCAAACGCTTCGCCCACCGCCATCTCGCCACGCGTCGTGCGCCCGAGCGGCAGACGACCGGCGCGCACGTAGGGGCGATTGAGCACCGGCTCGCCCCGCTCCGGCAGCGAGTTGATCAAGCCAACCGCAGGCTCCGGCAGACCCGGCACGTCGAGCGTGACTTGGATCGCGATACCCGTTTGCACCGTGGCGACCCCGGGGATGGCCGCGAGTTGCTCCCGCACGGCGTTGGGTGCGCGTTTCAACCGGGCAAACACCTGAGCGAAACGGTTTTCGCTATAGTAAGTGTCGCGCGTCGTCTCGAGCGAAAGAATCAGCGAGCGCGTCATGATCATCATCGCGAGCCCGCACGCCATCACGAGCGCGACGGCAATCGCCTGTGACTTCAACGCGCGGAGATCGCGAAGCAGTTTGCGGTCGAGGAGGCTCATAACGCGCAAGCGCACATCCACTCGCTCGCGCTCACGGTTACGAATAAGAAAACGCTCGCGAAGGAGGGTTTCATCTTACCAGGCAAGGTCGCGCGCCGAGCCGCGGTGGGTGTTGGTGCGCTCACTCACCACGCGACCGTCGGAGAGCGTGAAGACGCGGTCGGCCATGTCGGCGAGAATCGCGTTGTGGGTGATGATCACGGCGAGCGTGCCGAGCTCGCGGTTGATGCGTTCGATGGCTTCGAGCACGGTGATGCCCGTGCGCACGTCGAGCGCGCCGGTCGGCTCGTCGCAAAGGAGCACGGCGGGGCGCTTCGCGATCGCGCGCGCGATGGCCACGCGTTGTTGTTCGCCACCGGAAAGTTGAGCGGGGAAGTGATCCATGCGCTCGCCGAGACCAACGAGCTGCAACGCCTCTTCCGGGGCCATCGGATCGGCGCAGATCTCCGTGATGAGTGCTACATTTTCGCGCGCGGTGAGGCTAGGGATGAGATTGTAGGCCTGAAACACGAAACCCACAGCGTCGCGGCGGAAATTCGTGAGCCCCGCTTCGTCAGCCGTGCCAAGATTCCAGCCGCGGTAGAGCAAAGTCCCGTGCGTGGGCGAATCGAGGCCGCCCAGCTGATTGAGCAACGTGGATTTGCCGCTGCCGGAGGCTCCAAGGAGCACGATCAGCTCACTCGCGTAGAAATCGAGATCCACTCCGCGCAGCGCTGTGACCGCCGCGGTGCCCTCGCCATAAACGCGTCCGAGACCACGCACATGAAACACCGGCTCGCGCACGGAGGCGGTCGCGGAATTCGCGGTGGCAGTTGCGGCGTAGTGGGTCATCGGAAAGAAGGTCAGCGAACCGATTTGGCCGCTCCGACGCAATGCGCCGATGAATTTGCTTCGTTTTGACGAAGCATCGCGGTCCCGGTATGCTGCTCGGGCGATGATCTCCCGGCTCACTCAAGATGTGCTCCGCTATTACCCGCAGATTTACCACGCCTGCCATCTCACTCACCCGCGCGGACGCACCAATCGATATAAACTGACCGACAAGGACATCGTTCTCCTCGGCCATCTTGATACTAACACGCCGATGCTCGCCGGTCCGCTCGCTCGGCACCTCGGAATCGGGGCACCCGCCCTCTCCGCTCAACTGCAACGATTGGGGGAACGAGGCTACCTTTCACGCCGCGCCCGCCCCCGTGATCGCCGCCAAGTCGAACTTCGTCTCACCCCGATCGGCGCAGAGGCGATGGCCACCACGTCGATCCTCGATCCCGGCCGCATGACCGCATTGCTGGTGCAGCTCACTCCGAACGGGCGCACTCGCGCGGTCCACGGCTTGGCTCTACTCGCCCGCGCTGCGCGTCAGCTCCAGGTAAAGTATCCCAAGTCGAGGAAACCCGCATGAACTGGCTACTCCTTGCCGGCGGTGCGTTCGCGCTGCTCGTCGTCCTGATCGCGCTCATCGGCGCACTTCTGCCGCGTGAACACGTTGCGACACGCACGGCGACATTTCGCCAAGCGCCCGCAGTCGTTTTTGCCGTCGTGCGAGACTTCGCGACGCTGCCTACCTGGCGCCGCGGGATTTCCGCGGTCGAATTGCTCCCGGCATACGAGGGTGCCGTGAGCTATCGCGAAACCTCGCGCCACGGCGCCGTGACCTATGTCGTGCGCGAGGAACGCGCCGACACCCGCCTCGTGGTCGAGATCGCCGACGAAAATCTCCCATACGGCGGACGGTGGATTTTTGAATTCCGCGCGACGTCGAGCGGCACGGAGCTGCGCATCACCGAGGAAGGTTTTGTGAAAAATGTTCTCTTCCGGTTTCTCGCGCGCTTTGCGTTCGGTCACACCGCCACTCTTGAGACCTATCTCGCAGGCCTCGCGAAAAAGTTCGCCGAACCTGCTCCGACCTTTCGGTAATTCACACGAATCTCCACGCTCTCCGCCCATGGGCCTCGAACTCCGCTGCACCCTTCGCCTCAGCCGCGACGAATTCACCGGCACCGCGCACCTCGACTCAAGCGCATTGGCCTTTCGGGGCAGCACCAAGCTCACGGTGCCGCTCGCCACAGTAAAATCCGCGGATGTCGCAAGCGGCGACTCAGGGGAACTGACAGTCGTGCATGCCGGCGGCTCACTCACTCTACTCCTCGGCGATACGGCGACGGCGGAGAAATGGGCGCTAAAGATTCGTTCGCCGAGAAGCCTCATCGACAAACTCGGCCTGAAAGCGGACTCGCGGACGGCGATTCTCGGCGTCCACGATCCGGAATTTCGCACGCAAGCCGCAGCGCGATTGGCGGCGCCCCCGCTCGAAAAGCTCCCAGCCACACCGCGGCCCGGCGGACTCGATTTCATATTCTATCCGGCCGACAGCGAGGTGGAACTCACGAAGCTCGCGGCGCTGAAACGTCACCTCGCACCGACCGGCGCGATCTGGGTCGTGTCACTCAAGGGCAAAGCTGCACGCGTAAAGGACGTCGACGTGATGCGCGCCGGCAAGGCCGCCGGCCTTGTAGATAACAAAGTTTGCGGCTTCTCCGCGACGCACACAGCGCTGAAGTTCGTGATTCCGCTGGCAGCACGCCGGTAGCCGCCAATCCGATCACGGTCCCGGCGGCAATATCTTGCGCTCCGGCGCGCCGAGAAACGCGACACGTTGCACACACCAGCCACGGTCGGTTTTCAGCCACAGGTGCTGCTCGCGATAACGCAGCCACACGCGGCTCTCCGCCTTCGTGGCTGGATCGATTTCGCGCCGCACCATGGTCTGCGTGATTTCAACCTCGGCGGTCGTGACCGTCGTGACGAGCCGATCAATCTTCGTCTCCAACGACTCGATGACCGGCACGCGCGCAAACAAGGCCTCAGCGCGCACCAGGTAGCTCGCGCGATTAAACGTCACACCGTCGGGACCGGTGAAACTCCAGTCGGCCGTGCCGTAGTGCACAATACCCTCGGCCTTCCGCGCGCGGATCGAATCACGGATCGACGCGATGCGGTTTTCGATTTCCGCACGATCTGCCTTCGCGCCACCAAGGCTATCCACCGTCGTGGAGCAACTCGTCACACCCAACATTCCCAGCAGACCACCGAGAATGAAAAAAACGCCGCGCCACGAATTCATACCGGCAGCGTCGCCCAGCACGCGCCGGCGGCGCAACTGCGGAAACTACCTGTCAGTCACCCTGCTTTGCTCGCGCGGCGTCGATTTCTTTAATGCGTTCGGCGGCCCGGCGCTCAGCGAGCGGAATCTGTTTCGCATCGGCTTTCGCGAGGTAGTCGCGGATACGGCCGAGTGAGCCGGAATCGAGATTGTAGTGCTTGGCGACAATGAGCCACGCGAGCGACTCGGTGTAGTTAGTCTTGGTGCCAGTGCCATTCGCATAGCATGCGCCGAGGTTGAAAATCGCCGTGCGCACGCCGCCGCGTGCGGCTTGCAGGGTGTAGGAAAACGCTTTGGCGGGATCGCGGCCGATTTTCGTGCCCTTCGTGTAGAGATCAGCGAGAAGTTGCGCGGCGTCGGCGCTGCCGGCCTTGGCCCCACGCTCGAGCGTCGCAACGGCGGCACGTGAATCTTCGGGGACAAGTTTTCCTTCGAGCTGGAGTTGGCCAAGCGCAGCGAGCCCGTCCGCAGTGCCTTGTTCGGCGGCGCGCTGGAGGACAGCAAGATTAGACCATGTAAGCACGCGGCCGGAGGGGGCGACGATCTTCACCGGCGGCTCAGCGCTGTTTGCGCTGTCGCCGGCTGTCGCCGCGAGTGGAGCCGGGGAGGGGAGCGCTTTCACGACATCGGTCTGCGCAAGCTCACGCTCCAGTTCGGGTGCGCGGCGTTCGCCGGCGGCGATGGGGTCGATGCGGCGCTGTTTAGTAAGAAATGTGCGGAGATCGGCGGCGACGGTGCCAGCCGTGCCATGTTTTTCCGCGAGTATAAACCACGCGAGGGCCTCTGCGTAGTCGAGTTTCACACCGCGGCCGGTGGAGTAGGCGACGCCGACGTTGCGAAACGCCTCGGCAACGCCGCCGACCGCGGCCGCGCGCAAGTAGGCGACAGCGCGGGCGCGGTCTTGCGCGATGACCTCGCCTTCTTCGAGGAGCATCCCGATCCGAAACGCTGCCTGCGCCTGCGCCGCACGCGCGGCTTGTTCGAGGAGTTGCAGCGCGCGTGGCACGTCTTTCGGCGCATCGCCGTCGTGCAAGAGCAGTTCGCCATATTCGGCGCAGGCCCGGGGATTTCCTTTCTCGGCGGCGGATTTGAGTTCGGCGAGATTGGACCAGCCGGCTCCGCCGCCGCCCGTGCGCGAAATGAGAACGGGGCCGGACGTGGCTTCGGCGGCCACGACCTCACAGACCCTTGTCCCCAGCGTGCCCACCAGCACGAGGCCGAGGGCAGCAGTGAATGTTTGCCGCCAACGGGCGGCCCGGTGAACGACGGTTTTCATAGGGGACGAAAGACAATAGTCTCCGCCCCGAGTGCGACCGCGCGCACGACTTTTCTGTCGGATTATTCGGTCTCCGGACCCGTCACATCCGTGCCACCGACGACTTGGGCCTTCTCGAGGACGGCCTTGGTGATCTTCTCGGCGAGTTCGGGCTTTTCTTTGAGGGCGGCCTTGGCGGCGTCGCGGCCCTGGCCGACGAGGGCGCCCTCGTAGGCGATCCACGCGCCCTTCTTTTCGAGGACTTTGTGCTCAATGCCGAGGTCGATGAGCGAGCCGGTCTTCGAGATGCCTTCATCATACATGATGTCGAACTCCACCTCGGTGAACGGAGGCGCGATCTTGTTCTTTACGACTTTGATCTTCGTGCGGTTGCCGATGACCTTGCCCTCGGGGGTCTTGATCTGATCTTTGCGGCGGATGTCGATGCGGACGGAGGCGAAGAACTTGAGCGCGCGGCCGCCGGAAGTCGTCTCGGGGCTGCCGAACATGACGCCGATCTTTTCGCGGATCTGATTGGTGAAAATACACACGCAGTTCGTCTTGCTCACGACGGCGGTGAGGCGGCGCATGGCCTGCGACATCAGGCGGGCCTGGCTGCCCATGGTCATGTCACCCATCTGGCCGTCGAGTTCGGCCTTGGTGATGAGGGCGGCGACGGAGTCGAGGACGATCACGTCGATCGAGTTGGAGCGGATGAGCGTCTCCATGATGTTGAGCGCGTCTTCGCCGGAGTCGGGCTGGGAGACGAGGAGATCGTCGAGCTTCACGCCGACGATCTTGGCGTATTTCGGATCGAGGGCATGCTCGACGTCGATGAAGGCGGCGAGGCCTCCTTTCTTCTGCGCTTCGGCGATGACGCTGAGACAGAACGTCGTCTTACCCGAGGATTCCGGGCCGTAGATTTCGATGATACGGCCCTTGGGTAGACCGCCGACCCCGAGCGCGAGATCGATGGCAAGCGAGCCGGTAGAGAGCACCTCAACCTTCATCTTGGCGTTGCTGCCGAGGCGCATGATCGAGCCCTCGCCGAACTGTTTCGTGATGGAGGAAACGGCGAGTTCGATGTTCTTGTCGCGCGCGACGGCGGCGGTGGCGACAGCGGCGGTGGTGGGAGCAGTTTTGGCGGGAGCGGCTTTGGACATGTGAGGAGCGTGATTTGAGCGTTTAGGGTGGTGGGTTGAAGAAAAATGAAGCGCAGGGGGAGTGTATATCTGAACACGTCAACCATCCCCGCGCCCGGAAGCAAGCCCGGGTTGGAAGAAAAGTGAGGGCGAGGAATAGGCGAACGGTCACATGCGATTTGCTGGCATGGGACGCGTTTGAAGCTTGAGCCCGCGGAAGACGCTGGTGGTTTGGTGCCTCGCTTCGGCGTTTGCGTTTCCCGTCAGATCATCCCCCAACCTCCTATGAGAATCGGCCTAAATTCCTTCCTCTACGCGTCCCCGTTCACGACTGAGAGCACCAAGCTCTTCGCGAAATTCAAGAAGTGGGGCTTCGACACCGTTGAAATCCCGGTCGAAGACCCGAGCCACATCGATCCGGCCAAGGTCAAGGCCGCCGCCGAGAAGGCGGGTCTCGCAATCGGCAGCATCTGCGCATGCATGGGCCCGGGCCGCGATTTCCGCGGTTCCGACGCCGACCAGAAGGCCGCCATGGACTACTGCGTCGCCCTCATCGACCAAGCCGCGGCCATGGGCTGCCCGAAGTTGATCGGCCCGGTTTACTCCGTCGTCGGCAAGGCCGATGCCGTCGAGCCGGCCCAACAAAAGATCGAGTGGGCGCTCGTGGTGAAGAACCTCAAGGTCCTCGCGAAACACGCCGAAGCCAAGGGCGTCGAGATCTGCATCGAGCCGCTTAATCGTTTCGAGACCGATTTCCTCAATACCGCCGACCAGGGTCTCAAGCTCGTGAAAGCCGTCGGCTCCAAGGCCGTGAAGCTCCACCTCGACACGTTCCACATGAACATCGAGGAGAAGAACCAGGCCGCCGCCATCCGCAAAGTCGGCAAGCTCCTCGGCCACTTCCACGCCTGCGGCAGCGACCGCGGCACACCCGGCGGCGATCACATCGCCTGGCCGGAAATCGTGAAGGCCCTCAAGGCCATCGGCTACAAGGGCGACGTCGTGATCGAATCGTTTACGACGGACGTGAAGGTGATCGCCCGCGCCGCCGCCATCTGGCGCAAGATCGAGCCGAAGCGCGACAACATCGCCGTCGACGGCCTGAAGTTCCTGCGCAAGGCGCTGAAGTAATTATTACGCAGCACAACCAAAAGGCCGCGATGAAACTCCTCCCCACCGGTGCACTCATCGCGGCCTTTTTCGTTTCCTTCTGCGCCACCGCGTTCGCGGCCGACAAAAAAATCGTCCTCATCGCGGGCACTCCCAGCCACCCCCCTGGCGCGCACGAACACCGCGCGGGTTGTTTGTTGTTTCAGAAGTGCCTCACAGGATTTCCCGGCGTAAAGGTTACCGTTTTTGACGGCGGTTGGCCGACGAAACAGGTCGACGGGCAACGCGTCGACGATGATGCGGCCCTCGACGGCGCCGATGCGATCGTGATCTACAGCGACGGCGGTGTGAAACACCCCGCACTCCTCGGCGAGCGGCTCGCGGTGCTCGGCCGCCACATCCAGCGTGGTGCGGGCTTTGGCGCGATCCACTATGCCGTCGAGCCTACGAAGGAAAAAGGGCAGAACGAGTTTCTCGACTGGATCGGCGGAGCCTTTGAGACGCACTGGTCGGTGAATCCGCACTGGGACGGAAATTTCAAGGAGCTACCGGTGCACGCAGTCACGCGCGGCGTGCGGCCGTTCACGACGAACGACGAATGGTATTTCAATATGCGCTTCCGCCCCGGGATGAAGGGCGTGACGCCGATTCTCACCGATGTGCCACCCGCGAACACAATGAGTCGCAAAGACGGCCCGCATCAAGGCAACCCGGCGGTCCGCGAACTCGTCGCGAATGGCGCGCCGCAGCATGTGATGTGGGTGACGGAAAACGCGAACGGCAGCCGCGGTTTCGGCTTCACTGGCGGACACCACCACGCGAGTTGGCAAAAAGAAGATCAGCGCAAACTCATCCTGAATGCGATCGTCTGGCTCGCCAAAGTCGAAGTGCCGGCCGGCGGCGTCGTGTCGAGCGTGAGCGACGCAGAAATCGCGGCGAATCTCGACCCGAAGCCGGCGCCGAAAAAGAAGTGAAGATCAATGGCCGGCCGTCGCGCCGGCGGCCGCCGGTTTGAACGCCACCGCGAAATAAACCGCCGCCAGGATAAACGCGAAGCTCACGGCGTAGTTCCACGCGAGTTTCTCTTTCAGCACGAGCCACGCGAAGACCACGAACACGGCGAGCGTGATGCACTCCTGGATGATCTTGAGCTGGTAGCCAGTGAACTCGCCACTGAGGTAGCCGTTG
This sequence comes from Opitutia bacterium, assembly GCA_947453695.1. Taxonomy (GTDB): domain Bacteria; phylum Verrucomicrobiota; class Verrucomicrobiia; order Opitutales; family Opitutaceae; genus GAS368. The sequence continues at coordinate 19,321 of CANGHW010000015.1, read as the reverse complement.
CGATTGGCCGGCACCATTAGGCAATATTCGAAGAACGCGATGGCCCACGACACGAGGATCACGGTGAAGAGCGATTTGCCCTCGAGAAACTTGAACTTCAGGTGACCATACCACGCGAAGGTCATGAAGACGTTGGAAGCAGTGAGCAGAAGAATGGTTTTCATCGGCGAAGCGCGCTGGAGAGTGGAGGGCACCGGCGGACGAATTCAACCCATAGCCTCAGCGGTTACGCTGCTGACCGCGAGTGCGCAGCGTGCAGAGACCGTTTAGCCTACAGATTATAGTAACCGCGGAACCACTCGACGAAACGTTTCAATCCCTCTTCGAGCGGAACCTTGGGCGCAAAGCCGATGGCAGCCTGCACACGCGTGAGGTCGGCACAGGTCTCGAACATATCGCCTGGCTGCGGCGGTAGGAGCTCGATCTCGGCTTTTTTGCGCAGGAGTTCTTCAAGCATGCGCACGAAAAGCAGCGTCTCGACGGGGCGATGGTGGCCGAGATTGAAAATCCGCATCGACGGGGTGGGGCGCTCGGCGGGCGGGTAGAGGAGAACTTTCACGACACCGTCCACGATGTCGTCGACGAACGTGAAATCGCGGAGGTTTTTCCCGTGGTTGAAGAGCTTCAGTGGTTTTCCCTCGCAGATTGCGCGCGCAAAAATCGTCGGCGCCATGTCTGGCCGGCCCCAGGGGCCATAAACCGTGAAGAAGCGCAGCCCAGTGACATTGAGGCCGTGCACGTGCGCGTAGCTGTGCGCCATGACCTCATTGGCCTTCTTCGTCGCACCGTAGAACGACACAGGCTGATCCGTGTTATCGTCCTCGCGATAAGGCGCCTTCGCCCCCGATCCGTAAACGCTGCTGCTCGAGGCAAACACGAGGTGCTTCGGCGGCGTGCGCCGGCAGGCTTCGAGCACGCTGGTGAATCCATCGAGGTTGCTGTGCTGGTAGGCGCCGGGGTTTTCCATGCTGTAGCGCACGCCGGGCTGCGCGCCGAGGTGGACGACGTAGTGCGGCTTAAACTGTGCGACGAGCGCCGAAAATTTTTCCGCTTCGGCAAAATCTCCCTGCACGAATCGAAACTTCTCCAGCTGCGCGAGCTGTTCGAGCCGCGCACCTTTAAGCGCGGGGTCGTAGTAGTCGCCGATCACGTCCACGCCCAGCACCTCGCAGCGTTTGCTCTCCGCCAGACGGCGCGCGACGTGGTAACCGATGAACCCGGCGGCGCCGGTCACGAGGACTTTCATTCGGGGCGTGATAGGGCCCGCTGCAAACGGCGGGAAGCTCCAAATTCAACTAGGGGCGCGCCTCATGCGCGCCCTGATCCGACAGGCGCGGACCAACCGCGCCCCTCCGTGAGATAGCCGGCCCACATCTACATCCGCCTTGCCGCATCCGCCGCCGCCTCCGAGTCTCCCCGCGTCCCACGCATGTCCGCCGAGTCGTCCCTCTCCGCCCGCGCCGTGTTTCTCAGCTACGCATCGCAAGACGCGGAAGCCGCGCGGCGCATTTGCGATACGCTGCGAGCGAGCGGGATCGAAGTGTGGTTCGACGTCGACGGCGGGTTGGAGCACGGCGACGAGTGGGACGCGAAAATCCGCCGCCAGATCAAAGAGTGCGTGCTCTTCATTCCGCTCATCTCGGCTAACACGCAGGCGCGGCACGAGGGTTACTTCCGCCTCGAGTGGGAACTCGCCGCCGAGCGCGCGATGAGCATCGCCTCGGGCGTCGCGTTCATTTTGCCGATCATTATCGACGGAACCCGCGAGCCCGATGCGCTCGTGCCGGATCGTTTTCGCAAAGTGCAGTGGACGCGTCTGCCCAGCGGCGAAGTCACCCCCGAGTTATGCGACCGGTTTCTCAAGTTGTGGTCGCATCGGGTGGGAGCGGTGGCGCACGCGGAGCTGCAGCCGGGACGCCCCCGTCCCGCAGAACGCGGCAAGGGCGCCGCGCCTCCCACTCAAGCCAAGGTGGGCCGACACGTCCCTGCGGCGGCATGGATCGCTGTGCTGGTCGCCGTCCTCGGTGCCAGCGGCTATTTCGGTTATCGCACCTACGTCGCCCGCGGCTCGGGGGTAATCCGACCGGCGGCAATCCGCCCGGTGCTCGCACAGGCCGAGCCAGTGAAAAAAGAGAGCCGCGTGCTGGTCGCGCGGTTCGAGAATCTCAGCGGCGAGCCCGCGCTCGATCTCACCGGAGAGTTGATCGCGGACCACATCCGACGTCATTTGCCCGAGCTGGAGTGGGTCCGCGAGGCAGTCATGTTGCCCGCGACCGAAAAAATTTCCGTTGAGCTCACCGCCGCAGACCTCAGCCGCTTCGCGCGGAACAATGATGCCGATGCCTTGATCGCGGGCACCTACCATCGGCAGGGCGACAAGTTGGTCCTGCGCGGCCGAGTGTTCGACCTCGTGCGCGGCAAGACTTGGGCCGATCTCGCGCCCATCGAGGGACCGGTGGCCGACGCGTCCGCCGCCGTGGAAGACATGGCCGAGCGGCTCCTCGGCATCGCCGCGGAATTGGGCGCGGATCGGCAGGGCGGGCGGGATGTCGCGGCGATGAACAACTTCGCCGTGCCCCGGCGCTGGGATTCGCAGCGTATGGTGAAATTCTATGATACCGGGTTGAGCCAGGAGCAAAGAGACGCCCAACACCGCCGCAGCTACGAACTCGATCCCAAAGGCGCCGCCGCCGCGCTCGTCATGATTGCCACGAGAAAGGCAGGCCCCCCCCCGACTGGACTACGCCGGAGCGGAGACGATGCTGCAGGAAATCGATGCGCTCCTGTCCGGGCGCCTGACTCCCTATGATCACGAACGCGTGGCTTGGGTGCGAGCGGTGACTCAGAGCGACGTGCGCGCCATGCTCGCCGCCGCCCAGCGTTTGCACGCGTGGGCGCCGAACGAAGACGCGTGGAGCAATCAAGCGCTCTTGGGGTTGGCGGTGACCTTTCAGCCGCAGGCCATCCTCGCGGAGTTGGCCGCAGTTGCACCGGGCACTACGCGCGAGAAAGACCCTGTCGTTTGGACGTGGCGGACCATCGCTCATTTTTTGCTCGGCGACGATGCCGCCATGCTCGCCGCCGCTCTGCGCTACCGCGAACTGTGGCCTAATCAGCAACAGGCGCTCCAATTCTGCGTCTGGGCGCACCTTCGCCACGGCGACTATGCCGCGGCCGGCCGGCTGCTCGACGAAGCCAGCGGGCTGCGTTCGGAGGGCCGGGAGCACTATCCCGGGTATCACTTTGTCGTGGCGCTAGCGCAAGTGCGCCGGCTCGGTCGCGCCGGCACGCCCGAGTTTGCCGCCTTGGCGCAACAGGCCGAGGCGTGGTTCACCTCGCGTCCGCCGCAGGAAGCGGCGAGCGAGGCGCAGCGCTACGACCGGGCCCGGGTGCGCTATCTGGCCGGCCGTTATGCAGAGGCGCGCGCGGAGTGCGAGGTGCTGATGCGGGAAAAACCCGACAACCTTATCTATCGCGGCTTCATCGGTTCCTGCGCGGCGCGGCTCGACGACACCGAAGCGGCCCGCGCGGCGCTGGCGTGGCTGCGCGCGGTCGATCCGAAATACCGCTTCGGCCAACACTTTGTTCTTCGGGCACAAATCTCGGCGCTGCTCGGCCAACGCGACGATGTCCTGCGTCTCCTCCGCGAGGCGAAGGCGCAGTTCGCCGCCGAAGTGGCCGGCTTCAAGTTGCACACCGATTTGCTGCTTAACCCGGACTTCGAGTCGCTGGCGAACGATCCCGACTTCAAGGCCATCTTCGCGCCGAAAGGGTAGACGGCTCCGCACCGCTGTGATCGCGGAGCGAACGTTCACCGCTCAACTGTTAAAGTTTAATTTTGGTTCAACGAGAGGACTCCACACCTCGTGCGCCGCGCCACTTGAGCGTTGGACGTTCAGAGTTAAACGTTGAGCGCTCCGCGTTTCACAGCGCGGTTTGCTATGACAAGCTTCCCCGAAAATTTCCAAAACGCGTGCTTGATTGCCGGAAAACGCGCCCTTTACCTTGCCCCGCTTCTGTCCACGCACACGTTCACCGCATGAAGATCAAAGCCTATCTCAAACCCTCCTGTGGGTGGTCCAACGGTGTCCGTGCGATCATGCGCAAGCACAACCTCGCCTTCGAGGACATCGATATCATCAACAACCGCGCCAACTACGCGGAGATGGTCCAGAAGTCGGGCCAGCCCCTTTCCCCCTGTGTCGAAATCGACGGCGTCATGCTCGCCGACATCTCGGGCGAGGAAGTCGAGAATTACCTGCTCAGCAACGCCCTTGTGAAACCGACCGACGCTCCCGCCGCCGCCCCCACCAACGCGGGCTGCTCGGATGAGGAGCACGCCAAAATGGCCACTAAAACGATCCGCTTCTTTTAACTGACGCTGAGAGCCACCGCACATAACGCATACCGGGCCGCTCTCGCACAGGACGAGACGGCCTTTTTTTATGCGCATTCGGCACAAGGGCCGCTACCACGTCACCACCACCGCCCCCGCACACTTTTTCCAAGCCCGTGAATAACGATACCATCCCCACCCCCGCCTCCCACGACGATACCGCCGCTCCCGCGACGCGTGCGCCCGGCAAGCAGGGCCTCTATGATCCCGCATTTGAGCACGACGCCTGCGGCGTCGGCTTTGTGGTCGATATGAAGGGCCGGAAATCGCACAAAATCGTCTCCGACGCACTCCAAGTCCTGACGAACCTCGATCACCGCGGCGCCGCCGGTAGCGAACCCAACACCGGTGACGGCGCCGGCATCCTCATCCAGATGCCGCACAAGTTTTTCGCCGAGGTCTCCAAGACTGCGCGCATCACGCTACCCGAGCCCGGCCAGTATGGCGCCGGCCTCATCTATCTCCCGCGCAACCGCACCGTCCGCCGCAAGGTCGAAGAGGTCTTCGAACAGGTCGTGCAATCCGAAGGCCAAGTCTTCCTCGGCTGGCGCACGGTCCCGACCGAAAACAAGACCCTCGGCAACACCGCCATCTCCTGCGAACCGTTCATGCGTCAGGTCTTCATCGGCCGCGGCCCGGACATCACCAGCGATCTTGAGTTCGAGCGGAAGCTCTACGTGATTCGCAAGCGCGCCTATAACGACATCCGCACCTCCACCATCGCCGGCGCCGAAGCCTGGTATGTCGCGAGCCTCTCGATGAAGACGCTCGTCTACAAGGGCATGCTCCTCACCGAGCAAGTCGGGCAATATTTCCCCGACCTCGCGCACCCGGCGATGGAGTCGGCTCTCGCCATCGTCCACTCGCGTTTCTCGACAAACACGTTCCCCAGCTGGGAGCGCGCGCATCCTTACCGCTACATCGCGCACAACGGCGAAATCAACACGCTCCGCGGCAACATCAACTGGATGCACGCCCGCCAGGCACTCTTCGACAGCCCGGCCTTCGGCGACGACATCAAGAAGATCCTCCCGATCATCAATCCGAACGGCTCGGACTCGTCGATGTTCGACAACACCCTCGAACTCCTCGTCCTCGCCGGCCGGCCGCTGGCACACGCCGTGATGATGATGATCCCCGAGCCGTGGTCCAACCATGAGACCATGGACGACGACCGCCGCGCGTTCTACCAATATCACTCCTGTCTGATGGAACCGTGGGACGGCCCGGCCGCCATCGCATTCACCGACGGCATCCAGATCGGTGGCGTCCTCGACCGCAACGGCCTGCGCCCCTCGCGTTATTACGTGACCAAGGACGGCTTTGTTGTCGTCGCATCCGAGGCCGGCGTGCTCCCGATCCCGAATGAAGAGATCGCCGAGAAGGGCCGTGTGCAGCCCGGCAAGATGTTCCTCGTGGACACCGCCCAGGGTCGCATCATCTCCGACGAAGAGATCAAAAAAGAAATCTGCACGGCGCGTCCCTACCGTCAGTGGCTCAACGAGCACCTCGTCCACCTCAGCGACCTCCCCGAGGCGCCCAAGGTCGAGCAGCCCGACCACGCGACTCTGCTCCAGCGTCAGATCGCCTTCGGTTACACCAACGAAGACGAGCGCATCATCCTACTCCCGATGGCCAAGGACGGCGTGGAAGCCACCGGTTCCATGGGCAACGACGCCGCCCTCGCGGTGCTCTCCAACAAGCCGCGTCTCCTCTACGATTATTTCAAGCAGCTCTTCGCGCAGGTCACCAACCCGCCGATCGACTGTATCCGTGAGGAAATCATCACCTCCTCCGAGACCCGCCTCGGCTCCGAGGGCAATCTTCTCAACCCGCAGCCGACCGCGTGCCGCCGTGTGGAGTTGAAATACCCGATCCTCACCAATGAGGATTTCGCGAAAATCCGCCGCACCGATCTTCCCGGCCTCAAGACCGCCGTGCTTCCGATCCTCTTCCGCACCGCCCGAGGTGAGAAGGGCCTCGCGAAGTCGATGGAAGAACTCTGCATGATGGCCCGCCGCCACATCGAGGAAGACGAGGCCAACGTCCTCATCCTCTCCGACCGCGGTGTGACCAAGGAATTCGCGCCGATCCCGGCTCTCCTCGCCGTCGCCGGCCTGCACCACTATCTCATCCGCGAAGGCCTCCGCACGCGCGTCTCTCTCGTGATCGAGACCGGTGACGCGCGAGAAGTGCATCACTTCTCGCTCCTCATCGGCTACGGCGCCTCGGCGATCAATCCTTACGTGGCCTTCGAGACGATCGATGGCCTCATCCAGGAAGGTCTCCTCACTGGCATCGACCACAAGAAAGCCTGCCTCAACCTCGTGAAGGCCGCCTCCAAAGGCGTCGTCAAGGTCATGTCCAAAATGGGCATCTCCGCGATCCAGTCCTACCGCGGTGCGCAGGTCTTCGAAGCCCTCGGCCTCCGCCAGGACGTCGTCGACCACTACTTCACCTGGACGCCCTCGCGCGTCGGCGGCATCGGCCTCGATGTCGTCGCCCAGGAAGTCCTCGCCCGCCACCACGCCGCCTATCCGGACCGCACCGCCAACGCCGCCGTGCTGCCCTCCGGCGGCCAATACCAGTGGCGCAATGACGGCGAAGCCCACCTCTTCACGCCCGAATCCATCCACCGCCTGCAAAAGGCCGTGCGCACCTCGAGCTACACCGCATTCAAAGACTACTCGAAGATCGTCAACGATCAGGGCGCCAAGCACTGCACCCTGCGCTCGCTCCTCGATTTCAAGGCCGGCTCCACGCCGGTGCCGATCGAGGAAGTTGAGTCGATCCAGGCGATCATGAAGCGCTTCAAGACGGGCGCCATGTCCTACGGCTCCATCTCCAGCGAAGCGCACGAGACGCTCGCCATCGCGATGAACCGCATCGGCGGCAAATCCAACACGGGCGAAGGCGGCGAAGATCCCGCGCGCTTCGTGCCCATGCCCAACGGCGACTCAAAGAACTCCGCCATCAAGCAGGTCGCCTCCGGCCGCTTCGGCGTCACGAGCGACTACCTCACCAACGCCAAGGAAATCCAGATAAAGATGGCCCAGGGCGCGAAGCCCGGCGAAGGCGGCCAGTTGCCCGGCACGAAGGTGTATCCGTGGGTCGCCAAGACCCGCGGCACCACCGCTGGCGTCGGCCTAATCTCGCCCCCGCCGCACCACGATATCTACTCCATCGAAGATCTCGCGGAGCTCATCCACGACCTGAAGAACGCCAACCGCCATGCGCGCGTAAGTGTGAAGCTCGTCTCTGAAGTCGGCGTCGGCACCATCGCTGCCGGCGTCGCCAAGGCCCACGCCGATGTCGTCCTCATCTCCGGCTACGACGGTGGCACCGGCGCCTCGCCGCAGACCTCCATCACGCACGCCGGTCTCCCGTGGGAACTAGGTCTCGCAGAGACCCACCAGACCCTCGTCTTGAACAACCTCCGCTCGCGCATCGCCGTCGAGACGGACGGCCAGCTCAAGACGGGCCGAGACGTCATCATGGCCGCGCTGCTCGGCGCCGAGGAGTTCGGTTTCGCGACCGCTCCACTCGTTGCCACCGGCTGCATCATGATGCGCGTCTGCCATCTCAACACCTGCCCCGCGGGCGTTGCGACGCAGGACCCGCGTCTCCGCGCGAAATACGCCGGTAAGCCCGAGCACGTCGTGAATTTCATGACGTATATCGCGACTGAAGTCCGCGAGCTCATGGCGCAACTCGGCTTCCGCACCATCGAAGAGATGGTCGGCCGCACCGATCGCCTCGAGCCCCAGCGCGCCGTCACCCACTGGAAAGCCAAGGGCCTCGACTTCTCCAAGATCCTTTACTCGCCGGACGTCGGACCCGAAGTCGGCCGGTTCTGCTCTATCAAGCAGGACCACGGCCTCGACAAGTCCCTCGACCTCACGACCCTCCTCGGCCTCGCGCAACCCGCGATCGAGAATGGCGAGAAGGTCATCGCCGAGCTGCCGATCAAGAACGTCAACCGCGTCACCGGCACGATCACCAGCTACGAAGTCACCAAGAAGCACGGCGCCAAGGGCCTCCCCGAGGACACCATCCGCTTCAAATTCAAGGGCTCCGCCGGCCAGAGCTTCGGCGCGTTCGTCACGCGCGGCATGACGCTCTCCATCGAGGGCGACGCCAACGACTACTTCGGCAAGGGCCTCTCCGGCGGCAAACTCATCGTCCACCCACCGGCCAACGCCGGCTTCAAGGCAGAGGACAACATCATCATCGGCAACGTCGCCATGTATGGTGCCACGGCTGGTGAAATCTACGTCAATGGCCGCGCCGGCGAGCGCTTCGGCGTCCGCAACTCCGGCGTGACCGCCGTCGTTGAAGGTGTCGGCGACCACGGTTGCGAATATATGACCGGTGGCCGCGTCGTCGTCCTCGGACCCACGGGCCGCAACTTCGCCGCCGGCATGTCCGGTGGCGTCGCCTACGTGCTTGATGTGAATGGCGACTTCGCCAAGCAGGCCAACGTCTCGATGGTCGGTCTAGAAAAAGTTGAGAAGCCCACCGAGATCGCCGAGCTCCGCGCGATCATCCAGCGCCACGTCGATTACACCAAGAGCGCGCGCGGCCAGCAGGTGCTCGCCAACTTCGACACCTACGTGCCGAAGTTCGTGAAAGTCCTCCCGAAGGACTACAAGCGCATGCTCGCCTGTATCGAGAAAGCCGAGGCGCAGGGCCTCACCGGCGACGAGGCCGTCATGGCCGCCTTCGAAGAAAACGCCCGCGACACCTCGCGCGTCGGCGGCAACTAACCCACCACGACCGCGCAACCCGCATAGCACCTTACTACCATGGGCAAACCCACTGGCTTCATCGAATACCTCCGCGAACTTCCCGTCGATCGCTCGCCCACCGAGCGCACGAAGGACTGGAAGGAATTCCACTCGCACATGGAGGAGAAGAAACTCCGCAATCAAGGCGCCCGCTGCATGAACTGCGGCGTGCCGTTTTGCCATACGGGCAAACTCATCAGCGGGATGGCCGCCGGCTGCCCGATCAATAACCTGATCCCCGAGTGGAACGATCTCGTTTACCGCGGCCTCTGGAAGGAAGCCCTCGAGCGCCTCCATAAGACGAACAACTTCCCGGAGTTCACCGGCCGCGTGTGCCCCGCCCCGTGCGAAGGCTCCTGCGTCCTCGGCATCAACAACCCGCCGGTCACGATCAAGAACATCGAGTGCGAGATCACCGACCGAGGTTGGGACGAGGGCTGGGTCCTCCCCGAGCAGCCCAAGGTCCGCACCGGCAAGAAAGTTGCCGTCATCGGCTCCGGCCCCGCCGGTCTCTCGGCCGCCGAGCAACTCAACAAGGCCGGCCACACCGTGACCGTCTTCGAGCGCGCAGACCGCCCCGGTGGCCTCCTCATGTATGGCATCCCCAACATGAAGTTGGACAAGAAGGAAGTCGTCCTCCGCCGCATCAAGTTGATGGAGGAGTCCGGCATCAAATTCATCTGCAACGCCAACGTCGGCGACAACGTCGAGCCGCAGATTTTCCTCAAGGAATACGACGCCACTGTTATCTGCACCGGCGCTACGCAGCCCCGCGATCTCCCGATTGAAGGCCGCAGCCTCAAGGGTGTGCACTTCGCGATGGAGCTCCTCACGGCCAACACCAAGGCCGTCCTCGCTGACGGCACGAGTCCGATTCACGCGAAGGACAAGGACGTGATCGTCATCGGCGGCGGCGACACCGGCACTGACTGCGTCGGCACTTCGATGCGCCACGGCTGCAAGAGCGTTACGCAAATCGAAATCCTGCCGAAACCCCCGCTCGAGCGCACTGCCGACAACCCTTGGCCGGAGTGGCCCAAGACCTACAAGATGGACTACGGCCAGGAAGAGGCCGCCGCCAAGTTTGGTGCCGATCCCCGCGTCTATCTCACCACCGTGAAGAAGTTCATCGGCGACGCCGACGGCAACGTGCAGTCGCTCGTGACCGTCGAGATCAAGTGGGAGAAAAACGAAAAGGGTCAGTTCATTCCGAAGGAACAGCCCGGCACCGAGAAAACCCGTCCTGCGCAGCTCGTGCTGCTCGCCATGGGTTTCCTCGGGCCCGAACAGGCACTCCTCAAGGAGATCGGTCTCGAAACCGACGCTCGCTCGAACATCAAAGCCGAGCACGAAAAATACACGACCAGCCTCAAGAGCGTCTTCGCCGCGGGAGACTGCCGCCGTGGCCAGAGCCTCGTGGTCTGGGCCATTAACGAAGGCCGCGGCGCCGCCCGCGAGTGCGACCGCTACCTGATGGGCGCGACGGATCTGCCGTAACCCGGCTGCCAATTGCGACGATCACTTCCAAACGCCCGCCGAAATGCGGGTGTTTTTTTGCGCCTGCCTCGCGCGTCGAAACCGCGCCGGTTTACAGTCGTCACGCTGATATCCCCATGAACCTACGTCCTCTCGTCGTCCTGCTGACCTGCTTCGCCTCGGTTGTTCTCTGCGCGGCCGAACCCAAAGCGAAGACCCCCGCAAAAAAAGCGCCCGATCCGGCACTCACCCCAATCACCGACGTCGCCGGCTTGCCGCGCGTGCTGCTAATCGGTGACTCAATCTCTATCGGCTACACGCTGCCTGTGCGCGCTCAGCTCGCAGGCAAGGCCAACGTCCATCGTCCCGCCGAAAACTGCAGCGACAGCGCCAAGGGCGTGCGCACGCTCGACAAGTGGCTCGGCGATGGAAAGTGGGATGTAATCCATTTCAACTTCGGCCTGCACGACGTAAAATACCTCGACGAAAAAGGCACCTACGTCCCACCGGAAAAGGGCAAGCAAGTCGCCTCAGTGGAGAAATATGAAAAAAACCTCCGCGAGATTGTCGCACGCCTAAAGAAGACCGGCGCCAAGCTCATCTTCGCCACCACTACTCCCGTCCCGGGTGGCACACTCGGCCGAGTCGAGCATGACGAGATCCGCTACAACGCCGCCGCCGTGCGGGTGATGCAGGAAAACGGCGTTGCGGTAGACGATCTTCACACGCTCGCCACCACACAGCAGGCGAAAATCCAGCTGCCGAAAAACGTCCACTTCACGAAAGACGGCTACGAACAGCTCGCCGACGCCGTCGTCGCGAGGCTCACGCCGCTGCTGCCGCCAACCAAGTGAGTGGCACGGGCATTCTAGCCCGTGTTTCCGAACGGAATGACATGGGCTGGAAAGCCCATGCCACATTTCAACACCTCAGGTCACAATCCCGAGCGGCGCCGTCTTTTCCCAACGGCCGCGCGTGAAATCCGGAACGTCGATCGATTGGCTGCGATGCGCGACCGACCACTCGGTAAGTGGACTGAGCACGGACCAGCTGGTGCCGTCGTAGACGTCTTGATCGAGCGGTTCGCCTTGGCGCAGACAGGTGATCACGCGCCAGAGCATGACGAAATCCATGCCGCCGTGACCGCCGTTGGCCTTAGCGAGGTCGCCCATTTTACTCCAAAGCGGGTGCTCGTATTTTTTGAAAAGTGCTTCGAGCGTCTCACCTTCGGCCCAAGTATGCGTGCTCTTGGTCTCACCTTCGATCACGAGCCGGCTCGGGTAACTCGCGAACGTGCCCTTGGTGCCCTGGATGAGATTGAGGCGCGTATAGGGACGCGGCGATGTTTCGTCCCATTGCATCATGAGCGAGCGGCCGCGCACCGTCTTGATGATCGAGGTGTTGATGTCACCGCCGGTCCAACTCGTGATTTCAGTGTTCCAGCGGTGATTGGCGGGATACTTTTTCTTCGCGTGCAGCTCGCGGCCCCGGGCGGGCGACGAGACGGACGAGAGATAGTCGAAACGGTCGCCACGGTTGATGCCGAGGTATTGGGCGACGGGGCCGATGCCGTGGGTCGGGTAGAGGTTGCCGTTGCGTTTCGCGTAGTGCGGCGTGCGCCACGACCCAGTGCCATGTTCGACCTCGTTCATCTGCGAACGGAGGTCGTGGATGTAGGCGCCCTCAGCGTGGAGGAGTTCGCCGAGCACACCGGCGCGGCAGAGATTCAGACAAAGTAGCTCTTCGCGGCCATAGCAGGTGTTTTCGAGCATCATGCAGTGGCGCTGGGTCTTTTCGGCCGTGTCCACGAGCTGCCAGTTTTCTTCCACCGTGAGGGCGATCGGCACCTCGATGAACACATGCTTGCCGGCGAGCATGACCGCGACGCCCATCGGCGCGTGCAGGTGCCAGGGCGTGACGACGAAGACGACATCAAGGTCCTTGCGCTCCAGCATGCGCTTCCAGTCGTTGTCATCCTTGCCGTAGGACGCGGGCACCGGACGCTTCGCCTTCTCCACGCGCGCAAATGCCTTCGCGAGAGTCGGCGGGTGATTGTCGCACAGCGCGACGATCTCGACGCCGTCGAGCGTCATCAAGGTCGCGAGGTGGCCGCCGCCGCGCGCGCCGAGGCCGATAATACCGACGCGCACTCGCTCGAGCGCCGGGGCGCGCAGGCCGACGACGCCGTTGCCCTTGGCTGGTTCGGCGGCGCGCAACGACGCAGCGACGGCAAGACCGGCGCTGGCGCCAGCCACATGACGGAGAAAATCACGACGGGTATTGGGGGTGCTCATGGGGAGGACAAAACCACAACGCGCCCGGTGCGCCGCGTCGAGCGCGGAAGCCGAAGGTGGCTTGCGAATGCGAAAAAAGTCCGTGCTCTACCCCTCGTGTCTCCCGCGTTCGACCCGTTCCGTCTGCGCTGCCTCCGAGTCGCCTTGTGCCTCATGTGCGCCGGCCTGCGCGGCGCCGAACGCTCCACGGCCGAGGAGGCCATGACGCTCGCACGGGAGGCGGCGACGGCCGCCGAGGCAGACGACAAAGCCACGTATCTCGCGAAAATGGAAGCGGCCGCCGGTCTGCGCCCGGATTTCCCGCGCATTTTGGTGAACCTTGCCGCGGCCCAACTCGCCAACGAGCGCGTCGACGAGGCACTCGCCACGCTCACGCGTCTCGCGGCACTCGGCACGCATTCACCCGTGGAGAAATCGGCGGAATTTATCGGATTGCGCGGACAGAAAGAGTTTCAGGCCGTGGTAAAAAAGCTCGCGGAGAACATGGTCTCGCAGGGCCGTGGCGACATCGATTTCTCACTCACCGGCGTGACGGGCGTGATCGAAGGCATCGCGTGGCGCGAGAAGACCGGCACATTTTACTTCGGCGATCCGCATCATCGCTGCGTGTGGCTGCGCACGCCGGGCGCCAAAGGCACCGAGGCGACGCTGCGGCGCTTCACGCCGGAAGGGGATGAACTGCTCGGCGTGCTCGGCCTCGCGGTCGACGAAGAGCGTGGTGCACTGTGGGCCGCGACTTCAGCCGTGCCCGCGATGAAAGGTTTTGAGGTCAACATGGACGGCACCGCCGCACTCGCTGAAATCGATCTCGAGACCGGGGCGGTGCGCCGCGTGATTCCGCTCGCGCGCGGCGGCGGCGATCGCTTCTCGCACGTGCTCGGCGACGTCGCGCTCGGCGGCGATGGCAGTGTGTTTTTACCAGATAGCGGCGGCCCGATGATCTGGCGGCTGGCGCCGGGTGGCGCGGCGCTGGAGCTCTGGGCGCAAAGCAATGAATTCATGTCGCTTCAGGGCGCCGTGGTCGCGCCAGAGCTCGGCGCGCTGTTCGTCGCAGATCACGCCAACGGCCTACTGCGCGTCGATCTAAACACCCGTGCGGTGCGGCGACTTGAAACGCCACCCAACACGACACTGATCGGCCTCGACGGCCTGGTGCGCGCGCCGACGGGCGAGCTCCTCGCGATTCAAAATGGTCTGCGCCCGAATCGCGTGCTGCGCCTCACGCTGGAGGCGGGCGGCGAGGTCGTCGCTGCCGTGCAGGTGCTCGAGGCCGCGCATCCGACGATGGCGGCGCCGGCGCTCGGCTGCATCGCCATGGGTGGGAATCTCTACTTTGTAGGAAACTCCGGTTGGACGCGTTTCGACGACCCAGGATCACCCGACACACCGCCGCGCCCAGTGCCGATTTTTCGGACGAAACTGTGACAAGTCGCGTGCGGGCTTGCCGCCGCGCGGAGCTTGCGGCTGCGTAGCCGGATGAAATTCACCCCGCGCGTGTTGCCTCTTTTGATCTCGGTTGCCGTCGCCACGACTTTGTCGGCCGCGGACTCCGCCAAACCGGCCGCAACCACGACGGTCGCGGAGAAAGTCCAAGGTCTCGCGGCATTGCTCAAATCCACCGGACTCACCGAGCCGCAATTGCTGAACGGCGTGAAGAGCGGGCTCGGCACGGCGGTGGATTTCGCGGCGACGGAGCTGGCCAAGCCGGATGCGTTTCAACTCTCCGGTCCCGCCTCGATGGCTAAGCTGCAGACCGCGCTCGTGAAGGCCAACCAGTCCGGCGCGCTCGACAGCTTCAAGGCCTCGCTGAATCAGGCGGCATCGAGCGTTTCGCCGCAGGCGGCGGTCGTTTTGAAGGAGTCGTTGAAGGCGATGGTGCTCACCGATGTGAGCGGACTCGCCAGCGGCGCGCCGGACTCGGCGACGAAGATCCTCCGCAGTGTGGCGGAGCCGGCGCTGCGAACGAAGCTCATGCCGCTCGTGAGCCAAGCCATCGCGGCCAATGGCTCGGCGGCGAAGATCAAGGAACTCGCCGGCAAGGCGGGTCCGTTTGCCGCGATGCTCGGCGTGCCCGGTGCGGCGGACCTCGAAAATTACGTGCTGTCGCAGGTGATCGAGACGAGCTTCGGTTTCATGGCGAAACAGGAAGCGGCGATTCGCGCGAATCCCTCGGCGCTGAAGGACAAGGTCGCTGCGAAGGTGTTCGGGATCGGCGCAGCGAAGAAGTAGTCCGGTGAGCAGATATTCTAAGCGGCGCGTTGGGGACAACGCGCCCTGCTGGAATATTTAATCCCGGATCAGGACATCGACCTGCTCGCCGGGGCGGAGCTTGAGCTCGGGCGGAATGCTGAGGTGGACGCGGAGGCCGAGTTCGGGGGAGCCCGGACGGTTGACGAGGGCGAGGAGCGTCGGCGACACGGGTTCGAGGGCACGGCCAGTCTCGAGCACCGTCGCGGTGCCGGCGGCGCGGGAGAGGCTACGGGTGCGGACCTCGACCTTGGCTCCTGTCTTCGGATTAACTGGGAGCGGCTGGCGCAGAAATCCGACGAGGCGGGCGGATTCCGCGGCCGCTACCGTGACAATGGGCTCACCCGTGGCGACCATCTCGCCGGGTCGCCGGTGGACGAGCATCACGAAGCCACTGATCGGGGCGGTGAGGGTCACGGGGCCAAGCTGGGCTTCGGTAAGTCGTAGTTTTTCATCCTGCACTTTCAGAGCGGCGGCCAGTGTCTCGGAGGGGGAACGCGGCGTGGCGTCGGCATTTTGGGTGGAGAAGCGATCGGCGGCGGGGGCGAGAGTGGCGACGAGTTTCTCCTGTTCGTCGAGTTGGGCGGCGAGATTGGCGCGCTGGCTTCTGGCGTTGTCGAAGACCTCGGCGGAAACAAGATTCTGGGCGTGGAGCGGCGTGAGACGAGTGAGGTCCGCATCGGCTTGTTGAAGCTGAACTCGAAGGGAAGCGAGCGTGACGCGCTCACGCATCCAATCGAGTTGGAG
Organism: Opitutia bacterium; assembly: GCA_947453695.1. Taxonomy (GTDB): domain Bacteria; phylum Verrucomicrobiota; class Verrucomicrobiia; order Opitutales; family Opitutaceae; genus GAS368. Next base: position 3,374 of record CANGHW010000015.1, on the reverse strand, counting down.
GCGGGCGGCATCGAGCGCAACGCGTTGAGCAGGGAGGACGGGTTCCAGGTTGGCGCGGAGGAGTTCAATCTCGGCGCGAATGACGTTGAGTGAGGCAGCTGCAACCTCAGAGGAAGCGGTGCGAACGCGGCCGATGATCTGTCCCGCAGTCACAGGCTGGAGCAGGGCTACCTCAAGCGAAACAAGGGTGCCCGGATGCACGGCACGGACTTCGCTCCGGACGATCTCGGCCTCGGCGACAAGCGTGGGAGCGGAGGCAGACTCCTTCCAGAGAATGGCGGCGCCGATCACTCCGAGCGCGAAGACGACGAAGGGGAGTTTCTCCGTGCAGAAGGCAGTCCAGCGATGACGTGACGGAGTGGGAATGGGCGGGAGTGCGCTCATACTTCGGATTCGCTGTCGGCCCGGACGCCGTTGACGTCTTTGGCTCCGGGGAGCGCGTTGAGTTCGAGAAGAAGTTCATCCGCACGATCGGGATCGCGCAGGAGAAGGTGGTAGGAGAGATCGGCACCCACGCCACTGGAGGAGACGCGCTGATGCGCGCAACGGGCTTTGCGGCTATGGCGCTCGAGGAGGTCGCGGAGAGCGGAGAGATCGGCGGCCGGGCGCGCCCAGTGGAGGTTGAGGATGAAATCGTAGTGATGGCGGCGGCCGAACGCGGTGAGCCAAGCATAGAGGAAAATCGCGCCGAGCACGGCGCCGCCGAGCACCGCAGTGGTAAACTTTTGGGTGCCGCAGGCCATGCCGACGACGATCGACGCAAGGACATAAGCGGTGTCGAGAGTGTCGCGGAGGATGTTGCGGAAGCGGACGACGGCGAAGACGGCCATGAGGCCGAAGGCGGTGACGAGGCTGTTGGCGAGGACCATCATCACGAGCGAGACCGATACTGGCAGCACCACGAGCGAAACGACAAAGGCCCGTGAGTAGGAGAGTCCGTCATGTGTAGCCATGTAGATCCAGGCAATGAGTTGCCCGATCAGAAACGAAAGGAGAAGCGAGAGGCCGAGCACGGCCAGCGGGGTCGGGGCGCTGGCGTAGTCGCCGTGGAGGAAGGAATCGAGCATGGGATCAGAAGGCCGGAACTGGCAGCGGGGGAGAGTTCTTCGCGCGGGTGAGATGGGTTCCGAACGGACTGCGGCTCAGCTCCTCGGCGAAGCGGCCCGGACCGAGAGCGTTGACGCCATCGACGTATTTCGCGGCACCGCCCTGGACGAGGTTGAAGGTGCGGACCATGACGGCGAGCCAGTCAGGGAAGCGGTTGGTGAATTTGATCTCGAGGATGACGTTATTGCCAAACGGACGAGCGGGCTGGCGGAAGGTGGTGTCGAGGCGCGGGCCGAGTTCGGGTTCGCAGAGGACGGTGCGGTCCATCGTGACGCGCACGGCGTTGTGACCCTCGCTGGTCCAGGCTTCCCGGTCATAGGAGACGCGTGCGCGGGGCCGGGCGCCGAGGCGGCGGAGGAGTTCGCTAAATTTTTGGAGGGCGGCTAGGCCCTTGGGGCCAGGCCGGACGAGGTCGTGAGTGGAGGGCCAGGCGCCACTGAGAAGGGCAGGGACGTGGCTGCGGACGACGGCGGCGCGTTGCTTGTAGATGCAGCGGTCGACGCGGCGTTTGATTTCGAGGAAGACGGGGGAGTCAGGTTTTTCGTCGTAGTAGCGCACGCGTAGTTTGTAGCGGTCGCGGTCGCCGTTGATGGTGGCGCGGTAGGTATGAAGGTCTCCGGAATCGAGGTAGAGACTATGGACTGGATAGGCTGGGAAGGTGGGATCGGAAGCGGACTCGTCCGGCGCGAGGTAAGGGCGCACGAAATGTCGCACCGCTACGGCTGTAGCCTCCGGCACTTGGAACTTCAGTTCGAAGCGCTGGGTTTGCAGGCGATCATTTTCCATAGCGGATAGGTGGCGGGTGACGGGCAGAAGCAGTTGAGAGTTACGGATAAGTGTCAGGGCGCTTCGTAGATCTCGACGAGCGCGAGCCCAGTCGTGGCGTTGGCGCCGTTGACCTGGACGGTGTAGGCGCCGGCAGGGAGGGTAACGACGAAGGCGGCGTCCTTGCTGCCGGAAGGCAGAGCGAAGGCACCGACTTGCGTGGCCACGCTAGAGGTCGTGGCGGCCGCGGCACCGGTGGACCAATCGTCGTTTGTGAGAATCACCTCGCTGCTGCGGTAAATCGCGAGCTGGGGATCGGCAAGGACGCCGGTGAGGCCGAAGGCGGAGAGGGTGGGGCCAACGGCGCGAATGAGGAGGGTCTTGGCGCCGGAGCCCGAGATCACGAAGCCGGCGATGACGATGTTGGAGCCGGTGCCGACGAAGCCGCGGGTGGCGATGTTGTTGAGTTTGGCGGTGGGGGTGACGGCGGTGTCGGCGTCGTAGAGCTCGAGAAGGGCGATGCCGGTGCCGTCGTTTACCCCGCCAGCGGTGGCGGAGTATTGGCCGGGCGGGAGATCGACGAGGAGGGCGGAGTCGCCGCTGCCGGTGGTGAGGGCGAAGGCTCCGAGTGAGGCGGTGGTGCTCATGAGCGTGGTGAGTGCGGTGGCGGACCCCCAGTTGTCGTTACTGGCAACATCGACGTAAGCGCCGGTGGCAGGGTTGAAGCGCTTCAACGTGAGCTGAGGATCGACGAGGGTGCCGCTGACGCCGAAGCCGCCTAGGGTGGGGCCGACGTTGCGGAGGAGGACGCGCTTGGTCCCGGTGCCGGTCACGACGAAGCCGGGGACGAGGGCGTTGGCGCCGTTGAGGGAGGTGGCGCGGGTCGCGAGGTTGGTGAGGCGCGCGGTGGAAGTGACGGCGGCGGCGACGGTGAGCGTGATGGCATCACTGACGGTGGTGTTGCCGGCGGCGGTGACGAGGACGCGGTAGGTGCCGGCGTTGAATGCCTGCGTGCTCGGGAGCGTGTAGCTCGCAGCGGTGGCGCCGGAGACGTTGACCCATTGGCCGCTCACGAGGATCTGCCACTGGTAGGTGAGGGCGCTGTCGGATGTGGCGCGGACGCTGAGGGTGGTGACGTTGCCGGCCGTGGTGGTGACCGTAGCAGAGTTGCCGAGTGTGATGCTGGTGCCGCCTTGGTCGGCCACGCCGGGGTTGCCCTGCGCGGTGGTGGAGGTGCGCCAAGTGGCCTTCTTGTCCCAATCGCGCGCGGCGGTGACAGCGGGAGTGCGGACGACGAGCGAGTAGCCGCCGCCGTCGGCGAGCGAGGACCAGGAAGGCTCGTAGCGGAAGTTCAGGATGTGGACATACCAAGGTGCGGGGAGGGTGAGGCCGATGACTTCGCCGCCGTTGTCGAGCGAGCCGGAGAAACTGCCGGGGGCGAGGGAGGACACGGCGGTGGGATAGAGGGAGGTGAAGGCGCTGCGGCTTTTCGCGACGACGGT
>CANGHW010000014.1 GCA_947453695.1 Opitutia bacterium | reverse complement strand
TCTACCATGTGTCCGCCGTGCTGTGGGACGCGTTTTGGGCTTACGAGCGCGGCGGGTGGGCGCAGCGTCGGGAGGTGTTTGCCCGGGAGGAGCCAGCGTTGCCCGGAGATGAGACGGCGAGACTGACCGCGCAGCAGCAAGCGATGAGCTATGCGGCCTACGTGGTGATCGAGCGGAGGTTTGCGCGAAGTCCCGGCGTGACGCCGACGCTGGCGGGCATTCGCTGGCTGATGCAGCAGTATGGCTATGATCCGGACTTCGGAGGGACGACGGGCGATGCGCCGGCGGCAGTGGGGCGACGGATCGCGTTGCGGATGTTGGCAACCACGGCGACCGACGGTGCGAATGAGGCGAACGGCTATGTCGATGCATCCGGCTATCGGGCGGTTAATCCGCCGTTGGCCGTGCGCTTTCCCGGTGTGGGCATCAATGTGGACCCAAACCGGTGGCAGCCGCTCGATTTGGTGAACACCGTCACGCAGAACGGCATCGTGCTCGCGGGCGGGACGCAGAGCTTCGTGGGGTCGAATGCGAAGCTGACGCAGACTTTTGCGCTGACGCGGGCGGCGAGCGGATTCTTGGCGGACGATCCGGGGCCGCCGGTGCGGTTTCCGAGTGCAGATTACGTGAAACAGGCGGTGGAGGTGCTGACGTATTCGTCGCAACTCACGACGGCGGACGGCGCGACGGTCGATATCTCGCCAGGGAACTCGTTGAACAATCCGCTGGGGACGAACGACGGGCGCGGGCACGCGTTGAATCCTTCGACGGGGGAGCGCTACCCGAGCAATGTCGTGCTGCGCGGCGACTACGCGCGCGTGCTAGCGGAATTTTGGGCGGATGGGCCGAGCTCGGAGACGCCACCGGGACATTGGAACGTGTTGTTCAATCAAGTGAGCGACCATCCGCTCGCTACGCGGCAATGGCTGGGGCAGGGGCGGCCGCTGCGCCGGCTTGAGTGGGATGTGACCGGCTATCTCGCGCTCAATGGTGCGCTGCATGATGCGGCCTGCGCGGCGTGGACGCTGAAGTGGCAGTATGATTCGGCGCGGCCGATCACGATGATTCGGTATCTGGCGGGACTCGGGCAGTCATCGGATCCGGCATTGCCGGGTTATCACGCAAACGGGCTGCCCCTCGTGCCGGGGTTGGTCGAATTGGTGACGGCGGCGTCCTCTGCGCCGGGGCAGCGGCACGCCGGACTCTCGAGTCAGATCGGACGGGTGGTCGTGAAGGCGTGGCTCGGCACGCCGCCGAGTGCCAATGAGACCGCGGGGGTGGATTGGATGCCAGGCGCGACGTGGATGCCCTATCAGCGGGAGACCTTCGTGACGCCGGCGTTTCCCGGGTATATCTCGGGCCACAGCACGTTTAGTCGCGCAGCGGCCGAGGTGATCGCACGGGTAACCGGGAGTGATTTTTTTCCGGGAGGGTTGGCAACGTATGATTTTCCCGCAGGCACCGCGCTGGGGTTCGAAGCCGGGCCGGCGCGGGCGTTGCAGCTACAGTGGGCGACCTATTTCGACGCGGCGGACCAGGCGGGATTGTCGCGGCTCTATGGCGGAATCCACATCGCGATGGATGATTTCACGGGACGAAAAGTGGGCGCGAAAGTCGGGCGCGAAGCGTGGGCGCGTTTCAACGAGCATTATCTTGTTCCGGCGGTAGCGACGGCTGCTCCGGTGATTGTCGCGCAGCCAGCGGCGATCGCGACGACGACCGGGCGCACGGTGGTGCTGACGGTCGAGGCCAGCGGATCGGGGCCGCTGAGCTACGAGTGGCGGCGCGGGAGTGTGGTGGTGGGCACGGGCGCAGCGCTGACATTGCGTAATGTGACCGCGGGCGAGGCGGGCGACTACACGGTGACTGTGCGCAATACGCTGGGCACGGCGACGAGTGTGACGGCGCGGGTGACGGTCGACGGCGTGCCGGTGTTGGCGAATCTTTCGACACGCGCGACTGTGGGTATCGGCGAGCGGGCGCTGATCGCGGGTTTCGTGGTGCGTGGGTCGGCGACGAAGCAGCTCGTGGTGCGTGGTATCGGACCGGCGCTTGCGGCGCTCGGTGTGGCCGGGGCGGTCACGCAACCGGTTGTGACGCTGTTTGACGGCAACGGGAGATTGATCGCGTCGAACGACCGGTGGAGCGCGGCGCAGACGCCGGCGGGACTATTTGCGGGGCTGGGGGCGTTTGCCCTACCTCAGGGCAGTGCGGATGCGGCGCTGCGGGTGGCGCTGGCACCGGGTAACTACACGGCGGTGTTGATGGATGCCGCGGGGCGCAGCGGCGTTGGGTTGGTGGAAATCTACGAGGCGGACCAGACGACGGACCGGTTGGTGAATCTATCGAGTCGGGCCTTCGTCGAGCCGGGGGCGAGTGTGGTGATCGCAGGTCTCGTGGTGCGCGGCGAGAAACCGGCGAGGTATTTGGTCCGTGCGGTGGGGCCGGGCTTAGCGGGGTTTGGCGTGGGCGGCGTTTTGAATGATCCGGTGCTCACACTCACGACGGCCGCGGGAGCGACGGTGGCGACGAATGACAATTGGGGCACTGCGGCCTCGGCAGGCGACATCGGTGCGGTGACCGGGCGGGTGGGCGGATTTCCGTTGGCGGCCAACTCACGGGACGCGGCGCTGCTGGTGACGCTGGCGCCGGGGAACTACACGGCGCTCGTGAGCGGAGCAGGCGGGACGAGCGGCGTGGTGCTCGTCGAGGTGTTTGAGGCGCCGTGAGGCCGGACGTCGGCGAAGGAAGACGCTGTTAAGGATAGAGCAGAAACGGCTGCCGGTCGGTGCGAAATTTCTCTTCGGTAGCTTTCCACGTGGCTACTATGGCTGCCGCGGTCTGACCTGATTGGAGGGCGAGGCGGGTGGCGTCGGTGCCGTTGACCTTGTCGAACATATCGAAGGTCTTTTTGGCCTTCAGGGCTTCGGCAAAGGTGTCGCGGCCGGCGACTTGTTTGAGCGCTTCCAGCGCATGGAAGTTGATCGCGGTGAGCGGCGCAGTCGCCGGTGCAGTGAAGTGGAGTTGCACGCCGCCGATGACCTCGTCCTTGAAGGCGCCGTAGTAGGGTTTGTAGGTGAGTGGGCGAAAGACGACGCCAGGCAAGCCGCGGGCGTTGAGATTGGCGGCGAGGGCGTGCGGGTCGACCTTGGGCGCGGCGATGGTTTGAAACGGGAGCGTGTAGCCGACGCCGATACTCACGCCGCCGATCTCACCGAGCATGCCGGTGGCGACTTGGAAGAGCGGGGAGTCGCCGTGCGGGATGTGCGGAGAGGCGGGCACCCAAGGGAGGCCGGTGTCGCGCCAGACCATGGAGCGCCGCCAGCCCTCAAGCGGGATGACGGTGAGTTTGCACGGATGCTTAAGGCGGCCGCCGGTGTTGAGAAAACGGGCGACCTCGCCGCAGGTGAGGCCGTAGACGTAGGGGATGTCCCACTGGCTGACGAAGGAGCGGAATTTCTCCTCCACGAGCGGGCCCTCGATGCGTTCGCCGCCGAGGGGATTCGGGCGGTCGAGAACGATGAACTCGAGGCCGGCTTCGCCGCAGGCATCCATGGCGAGACCCATCGTGCTGATGAACGTGTAGGAGCGGCTCCCGGTGTCCTGCAGGTCGTAGACGAGGGCATCGAGGCCCTCGAGCATCTTGGGCGTGGGTTTGCGGGTGGCGCCGTAGAGCGAGTGAACGGGGAGGCCGGTGCGGGTGTCGGTGCGGCTCTCGACCTTGTCGCCGGCGGGGACGTCACCGTAGATGCCGTGCTCGGGACCGAAAAGAGCGATGAGTTTCACGCCCGGGGCGGCGCGGAGGACATCGAGAGTGGATTCGAGCCGGGAGTTGACGCCGGAGGGATTGGTAATGAGGCCGACGCGTTTGCCGGCGAGCTCGCGAAAGCCGTGGGCGGCGAGGACCTCGTTGCCCAGCTTAACGCGCGTTTCGGGAGCTGAGCTGGCGGCGCGGGCGAACGAGGAGCTGGCGAGCAGGGCACCCAGGGTAAACGAGGCGCAGGTGGCGAAGCGGCGAAAGCACATGGGAAACGACTACGACAGCGGAGGGTGGAGGCGAGGCGGATGTGGACCGCGAAGGACGGGTAGGTTTTCGCGGTTGTGCCGGGCGTGCGCCTCGGATGACGTGGGGCGAAATTTCCCCATGAAACGTTCTCTTCCCCGGCTCGGTCTGGTAGTGATGATGTTGGCGACGGTGCTCCTCGCGGGCTGTTTCACGCGTCCGGGGGCGCCGCTGAAGCGCAAGGGCGATGAGATCGTCGTAGCGGGGCAGCTGTTTCACACCGGCACTCGCGTGGTGACCTGGATGGATGCGGGAGGCTACGACGCTTACCGGGTGGAGCGGCGGTTTGCGCCGTTCGACGAAAGCTCGTTTGAGAAAACGAAGGACGCGGTGAAAGACATTCGCACGCCGGCCCGCTATGGTTTGCGGCGCGATCCGCTGGCGCCGGAGGAAATCGAGCGCGTGCGCGGGGGCGGCTGGGATCTCCCGACACTGCAGAAGGTCGTCGACCAGTTTGTCATGCACTACGACGTCTGCGGGCTGAGCCGGACGTGTTTCAACGTCCTGCACGATCACCGCGGGCTGAGCATTCATTTCATGTTGGATCTCGACGGCACGATTTACCAGACGCTCGACCTGAAGGAGCGCGCGTTTCATGCGACGACCTCCAACACGCGATCGGTCGGTATCGAGATCGCCAACATGGGTGCCTATCCGCCGGGCGACATGAAGACGCTTAACGAATGGTATGGTCGTGATGCGCAGGGGACGGTCATCACGATCCCGGCGCGCATCAAGGAGACGGGGCTCCTGACGAAGGACTTTTTGGGCCGGCCGGCGCGGCCCGAGCCGGTGACCGGGGTGATCCAGAATACTACGCTGGTGCAGTATGATCTCACCCCGCAGCAATATGCGGCCCTGGTGAAACTCACGGCGGCATTGGCCAAGGTGTTTCCCAAGATCACGCTCGATGCGCCGCGCGGGCCAGACGGGAAAGTCGTGCCGAAGAAATTGGCGGACGACGTGCTCAAAGGCTACGCGGGTGTGCTCGGTCACTATCACATCCAGACGAACAAGACAGACCCCGGTCCGGCGTTTGACTGGGAGCGGGTGCTCGCGGGAGCGCGGCGGGAACTCGGGTTGCCGGAGTTGGCGCCCGGTGGCGGCGTGAGGAAGTAGAGCGGGGCGGAGGAGGGCGAATTTGTTCCGCCTCTCACGAGGCGGCCTACGCGCAAGCACTCACTTCGCCGCGGGGATCATCCACGGGAACCAGTAGGCCTGGGCCATCACGAGCAGACCGACGAGGACGGCGAGGGCGATGCTGTGCCAGAAGACGGCGCGCAAAATCGTGCCGGCGGTGGGGCTCTCGGGGTGTCCGCCAGTGGCGACGCTCGCGACGACGATGCTTTGCGCGTCGATCATTTTGCCCATTACGCCGCCGGAGCTATTGGCGGCGCAGGTGAGGAGGGGCGAGAGGTTGAGTTGCTCGGCGGTGATTTTTTGGAGGTTGCCGAAGAGGACATTGGACGAGGTGTCGCTGCCGGTGAGGGCGACGCCGAGCCAGCCGATGATCGGGGAAAAGAAAGGGAATAGCCAGCCGGTGCCGGCGAGCGCGAGGCCCATCGTGGTATCGGTGCCGCTATATTTCGTGGTGAAGCCGAGCGCCATCATCGTCGAAATCGTGAGGAGCGAGATGCGCACGCGCCAAAAGGTCTGGCCATAGATGCGCAGGGCGCGGCCGAGGCCGACGCGCAGGGCGAGCGCCGAGGCGATGCCGGCCAGCAGCAGCGCGGTGCCGGTCGCGGAGAGGAGATTCAATTTGAAAAGCGCGGGGTCGGGCGTCGGGTTGGGCGCGACGGGCGGAACTTTGATCACGGCGTTGTGCAACGCGGGCACGGGGAGCTGCGGCGCAAACCAGGCGTCGAGCTGGTTCTTTGTCTGGGGCATGCCCCACGCGAAGACGAAGCCCGTGAGGAAAATCCACGGGAGCCACGCCTTCCAGACGGGGGCGGCCGCGGCTTGAGCGGTGGTCGTTGGTGCGGATACCGCCGCGGGATTGGCCTGTTCCTCGGCCGGTCGCCAGAAGCGCATCAGCACAACCACCGCGAGCATCGAGACGGCGCCGGCCACGATGTCCACCAGCCACGGGCCGTGGAAATTACTCACGAGAAACTGCACGAGTCCGAACGACGCACCCGCCACGAGGCACGCGGGCCACACGGCGATCATGCCGCGCCAGCCCACTTGCGCCGCCACCAACCAGAAGGGGACGAGGAACGAAAAGAGGGGCAGTTGGCGTCCCACCATGGCGCTGAGTTGCAGCAGATCGAGGCCGGTGAGCGGCGCGAGCGTGACGAGTGGCGTGCCCAGCGAGCCAAAGGCGACGGGAGCGGTGTTGCCGATGAGCGCGAGCTTCGCGGCCTCGAGCGGCTTGAAGCCGAGTCCGATCAGCAGCGCGCCGGAGATCGCCACCGGCGCGCCGAAGCCTGCCGCCCCCTCGATGAAGGCGCCGAAAGAAAAGGCGATCAGCAGCGCTTGAATGCGTCGGTCGCCGGAGACGCCGGCGATCTGTTTCTGGAGGACGGCGAACTGGCCGGTTTCGACGGAGAGTTGGTAGATGAAGATGGCGTTGAGAATGAGCCAGCCGATGGGGAGCAGGCCGAAGGCGGCGCCGTAGCCGGCGGCGGCGGCGGCGAGTTTTATCGGCATGCCGAAGACGAAAACCGCGGTGGCACCGGCGACCAGCAGGGCGATGAGGGCGGCGAGGTGCGCGCGCACGTGCCAGAAGGCGAGCAGTCCGAGGAGGACGACGACAGGGATCGCGGCGATTAGCGCGGAGGTGCCGATGCCGCCGACGGGGGCGTAAGTTTGGGACCAGGGCATGGGGGAAGACGGGAAGGGGAAGGACCAAGGACCAATGACCAAGGCCCAAGGACGGGGGAGCGTGGGGATGTCGTGCGGGGTGAAGCGACGCGAGGGTGTCGAGCGAGTCAGGCGCGCGCGGGGGAGGCGAGGAATTTTCGCCGCACGGGTGGACCGGGTGGTCGGCTAGTATCAAGCCGGGGCTTGAAGCACCTCCCACGGTGGGGCCCGAGCGAGCGCGGCGGTCGGAAGCCGCCGTGCTGCCGGAGGGCGCGCGCGAGGCGCGCCCCTACAGGCCCTGCGTGTCGACGAGCCAGATCAACGAAGCGAGGGCGGCGGCGCCAAGGTGGAGTTCGCGCGGGTTCACTTGGTCGAGGCTGTCGATCGTGGTGTGATGGTAGTCGAAGTAACGTTGCGAGTCGGGCGTAAGGCCGGCGACGGTGGCGCCCTGCACCATGAGGGGAGAGACGTCGGTGCCACCGGTGCCCTTGTTGAAGGCGTAGATGCCGTAGGGCTCGAAGAGGGCGCGCCATTTCGCGGTGGCGCGCTCGTGCACGGGGCCCTGAGTCGAGCCGAGGTTGAAACCACGCGGTGAGAAACCGCCGCTGTCGGTCTCGACGGCGAGGAGATGTTTCTCGTTCTTCTGTTTCGCGAGGGTGGCGTAGGCGGTGGAGCCGCGCGTGCCGTTTTCCTCGTTGGTGAAGAGGACGCAGCGCAAGGTGTGGCGCGGGCGAAGACCGAGGGTGCGGAAGAGGCGAAGCACCTCGATGGATTGGACGCAGCCGGCGCCGTTGTCGTGCGCGCCGGGGGCGATGTCCCAGGAGTCGAGGTGGCCGCCGACGAGAATGATTTCGTCAGGGAACTCCGAGCCGCGGATCTCGCCGATGACGTTGTGGGACGGGGCGTCGGGCAAGAAGCGAGAGTTGACGGTGAGCGTGACGGTGAGGGCCGGCTCGGTGCGGAGGGCGGCGGAAAGTTGGTCGGCGGCGAGAACGGAGAGGGCGGCGGCGGGAATCTTGGGTTGATCAGGAAGGTAGTTCGTCGCGCCGGTATGGGGGACATCGTTTTGGGCGAGCGTGAGGGAGCGGGTGAGGGCGCCGACCGCGCCAAACTTCGCGGCGAGACCGGGGCCGCGGTTGCGTTGATCGCCGGCCTCACCGTAAGCGCGACCGGTGGAGACGTGCTCGGGGTTCATCGGGCGATTGAAAAAGACAATCTTGCCGGCGATTTTCTCGCGTCCGAGGGCTTCGACTTCGGCGAGGGATTTGACCTCGATCACGGGGGCCGTGACGCCGCCGGCGGGAGACGGTGCGGAGCCGCCGAGGGCGACTGCGGTGAGCTCGGTCGTGGTTGTGCCGCGGGTGAGGCGGACGGACTCGCGGGGACCGCGCTCCCAGTGCGGGACCATGACGTCCTGTTTCACGACGCGATCGAGTTGGAGGGCGTTTAGGGTGCGCTCGGCCCAGACGACGGCGCGTTCGAGGGAGGTGGAGCCGGCAAGGCGGCCGGGGCTCGTGGTGACGAGTTCGCGGAGGTTGGCGTAGGCCTGGCCGCGGGCGAGGGCCTCACTGTAGATGCGGCGGAGGGTCGCTTCCTCGCGGGTGGGGGCAGGCTCGGCAGGTTGCGCGAGTGCAAGGACGGCGGCGGCGAGGAAACTGAGTGTGGCGAGGAGGCGGAGCACTGTGCGCATGGGAGGGGAGAATTTCGTTGCGGGGGCGGCGTCACAAGCGGCGAATCGACCGTGCACCACGACACCGCATGAAGCTTTCTCCCGTCACACTTACCGGCCGGCACGTCCGCCTCGAACCGCTGAGCCCGGCACATCACGCGGAGCTGGAGCGCAACGGCGGTGAGGCGGAGATCTGGCGTTGGATGACGTTTCCGCAGAACGAGCCGGGCGAGGCGGTGCGCGGGTGGTGCGCCTTGGTTGGCGCGATGCAGGCGCGCGGGGAGGCGGTCGCCTTTGTGATTGTCGAAGTGGCGTCGGGCGAGGCGGTGGGCGGCACGGTGCTCTTCGACTACTCCGAGGCACACAAGCGGATGGAGATCGGCTACACGTGGCACGCGCGGCGCGTGTGGCGAACGGCGGTGAACACGGAGACGAAACAACTGTTGCTGCAGCACGCGTTTGAGACGCTCGCGATGAATCGCGTGCAGTTGAAGACGGATGCGCGCAACGAGCGCTCCCAGGCAGCGATCGCGCGGCTCGGAGCGGTGCGCGAAGGGGTGAGGCGTTCGCACATGGTCATGCCCGACGGGTGGGTGCGCGACACGGTAATGTTTTCGATTATCGCGGCGGAGTGGCCGGCGGTGAGGGCGGGGCTGGAGGCAAAGCTAGTGCGTTGAGAGCGGGGAAGGAGGGAAACGCGCGGGGTGGTTTGCAGGAGTGACGGGTGGGGGCACGTTCTCCCATGCCGGTTCCAACCAACGCCCAACGACTCGCCGAACGAAATCGACCGGCAGGGCGCGTCGTGATGCGGCAGCAGTGGGCGCATTTGCTCTTTCTGCACTGGACGTGGGAGCCGGAGGCGGTGCAGCGGACGCTGCCGGCGGGGTTGACCGTGGACACGTGGGAAGGGAAGGCGTGGGTTGGCCTCGTGCCGTTTTTCATGCGGCGGGTGCGGCCGGCGGGATTGTGCGCGGTGCCGGGTATCTCGGATTTTCTCGAGTTGAACGTGCGAACCTATGTGCACGACGAGCGGGGGCGGCCGGGCGTGTGGTTCTACTCGCTCGACTGCAATCAGTGGCTGGCGGTCAAAATAGCGCGCACGTTTTTCCATCTGCCTTACGAGCACGCGGAAATGAATGCGACCGTGGATGGGGTAAGCGGCGAGGTCGCCTACGGTGCGCGGCGAATTAACGCGCGCGGTCGGGAGTTGGGGCGAGAGAGTCGGTTTCGTTATCGGGCGGTGGGTGGGTCGAGCGAGGCGGCACCGGGAACGAGGGAGTTCTTTCTCGCGGAGCGCTACACGCTCTTTGCGCACGATGCGGGAAGGGGACAGCTGTGGGCGGGCCAGGTGGCGCATATGCCCTATCGGCTGAGTGTGGCGGACGTGCCCGAGTGGGACGATACGATGATGCGGCTGGCGGGTTTTGATCCGAAGGGAAGGGCGCCGGACCACGTGTGCGCGGCGGAGGCGGTCGACGTGGAAATCTTCCCTCTCCAGCGCGTGCGCGGTTAAGGCCGCGCCCGACGTCAGAACCACTTCTTCTTTTTAAGGTAGAACACCATCGCGATCGTGGAGACGAGGGTGAGCATACAGGCGTAGAGGTAGCCGTGCGGGGATTTAAGCTCGGGCATGTGCTCGAAGTTCATGCCATACCAGCCACCGACGAGGACGGCAGGGAGCGTGACGGCGGTGAGCGCAGTGAGGAACTTGATGCCCTCGTTGGCTTCGAACTGGGCTTTGTTGAGAAAAATATCGAAGGCAAGGAGCAGGCGGTCGTGGTAGCCGATGGCGGTGTCCTCAATGCGGGCGAGGTTGTCGCGGAGATCGCGGAAATACGGGAGCATCACGGGGCGAATGAGCTTGGAGTCACCGCGGGCAAGGCGGTCGATCACGTCGCGTTGCGGACGGATGATCGTGCGCATCTTGGAGAAATCACGGCGCACATGGACAATCTCGCCGATGACGCCGCGACGGGCCGTGGCTTCGGAGAGGACGTGTTCTTCGAGTTCCTCCAGTTCTTCGCGTAGTTCGTCGAGGGTAGGCGTATAGTTGTCGATGAGGAAGTCGAGGAGGGTGTGCGCCAGGCGGTCGGGGCCACGGGCAACAACGCCGGTGCTTTTCGTCGCGCGATCGACGGCGGACTGCACGGACTTGAGCGGGGCCGTGTGAAAGCTGACGAGATAGTCTTTGCCGAGAAACAGATCGAGTTCGGTGGTGGCAAACTTGTCCGTGCGGGTGAAATCGACTGCGTGGGTGACGATGAAGAGGTAGTCTTCGTAGTCCTCGACTTTCGGCAGCGAGCTGGGGGCAACGCAGTCCTCGATGGCGAGTGGGTGAAACTGGAAAACGGATTCGAGCACGAATTTCCATTCCTCATCTGTGGGTTTGTCGAGGTCCACCCAAAGGAGGAGGCCTTTGTCGCCGCGGACGAGACGGAGCGCCTCGCGCTCGAGGTCCTGGCCGACGAGTTTGCCGTCGCTGAAGATGAAGGAACGAATCATCGGGAGGGGATCTATGTGGTGGGTGAAATCGCGTCGAGCTTCCCGGTCTTGGCGTTGGCTGTCGCAACGCATCCGACCGGAAATGAAGTGCAGATGAACTCCATCGAGGGACGTCCGTCAAAAAATAGCCCGACTAGAACAGATCGATCAGCCAGATCGGCGAACTCAATGGCTCGTATGGTTGCGGATGGGCTGCAGGGTTGGCTCGCTGAAAGCACCATTTCGGCGCGGATTGTGCCGGCCGTGATTTTACCGAGAAGGCCAACGCCTCGTCCGGCAATTTCACAATGGTCGCGCACCTCAAAGCTGGCGGAAGCGCGCTCCATTGCAATGTAGCGGAGCCTTAGAGCCCCAGTTTCTTCTCCACGGCTGCGAGGGCGGCGATGAAGGCTTCCGGGGTTTCGGCGGCGAGGAAGGTGGCGCGGTCGGCGGGGTCGCGGAGGAGTTTGCAGAGGGCGCTCACGACCGCGAGGTAGTCGCCGGGTTTCGATTTCGGGGTGCCGAGCACGAAGAAGAGTTTCACGATCTCGCCATTGGCATCGAACGGGATGCCTGCATCGCTGCGGCCGACGGCGAGGACGATTTGTTTGACGTGCTCGGTGCGGGCGTGAGGGAGCGCGATGGCGTTGCCGAGACAGGTGGTGTCGAGGCGGTCGCGGGCGAGGAGTTCGTCGTAGAAGCCGGAGTAGTTGGCGACGTCGGGGTGGCCGTCGAGGAGCTTGGCGACCTCGTTAAGCGCGGCGGTGCGCTTGGTGCTTTGCACGTGGAGCGCGATGCGGGCGGGGGCGAGAAGCGAAGTGATTTTGCCGGCCATGCGAGAAGGGAGAGCGACAATGAAAGCAGAACGGAGGAATGCGAAAGCAGAAAAGCGGCGGAGAGCGAAATCGCGTTGCGCGAGCGCGACGAGCGGAGTGGGTTACAACCATGAAACAATTCACGGTTTGGGCGGTGGTCGCGATGCTGACGGCGGGAGGATTGGGGGCGGCTGAGGACGAATTTTCGAAAGCGGTGCGCGCCGAGGATTTCGCAGCGGCGGGGCTCGGAAAATTGTCGGCAGCGGAGCTCGCGCGGCTAGATGCGCTGGTGCGTGAGTTTAAGGCGAGCAGCGTGTCGCGACCGAGCGCGGATCGCGCGAACAAGAGCGCCGGAGCGAAAGGCGCGCAGCCGGACGCTGGTAAGGCGGCGGTGCGCGTGGCGCCTGGCACGGTGGTTGAGGTGGGCGAGGTGGAGAGTGCGATCGCCGGGGACTTCGAGGGCTGGGCGGGGCGAACGGTTTTTCAATTGGAGAACGGTCAGCGTTGGCGGGTGGCGAATGGCGGCAGTTACTACTCGCCGAAGTTGACGCGGCCGAAGGTGACGATTTCACCGGCAGGGCTCGGCGGTTACTGGATGGCGATCGAAGGTGTCGGGACGCGGGTCAAGGTCCTGCCGCTAAGCGGGCAGTGACGGTGCGGGTGCGACGGAGGTGCGGAGGGAACGCAGGGCACCGAGGAGAGCGTCGGCGATCCAGCCGGAGAGGAGCGCGAACAATATCCACGAGAGCGGCTGCGTGAGGAGGCGCCACGTGAGTTGCCAACTTTGGATTTGGGTGGCGGGCATGGGACCGACGAGGAGGTTTGTGTAGAGGCAGTAGGCGCCGTCGAGCCAGACGATTGTGACGAGAAGCCACCCGGTAGCGGTCGCCAGCGCTCTGCGCGATCGAGCGGACGAGAGGTCGCGGGAGGCCTCCAACAGCCACGGCGCGAGCCACAAAGCAAAGATCCAGCGATAGCCGAAGCTTACGCCGGCGAGAAAGCACCCGGTGAGCGTGGTCGCACCGAGGAGAAAAAGTGCGCGAGGGGTAAAAGCACTTGAGTCATCAGCGAGTCCCGTGGTGAGGCGCGCCCGCACGAGACCAAAGGCGGCGACGGCCAGGATGAGCAGGGAAAAAACCGCCACGCCACGGCCGGAATAACCGAGGTCACGGAAGAGTTGTGCCGCGCCGAGCGAGTAGAGACCGGGGGGGAGGGGAAACTGGCCGCGGCCGATGTCGGGCAGGATATCGAGGAAGACGAGGGTGAGAACGAGCCCCGATACGACGACGGCGGTGAGTAGGCGGCGGGCGGGACGCACCAACAGGAAGATGGTCGCTCCGACGACGGGATAAAATTTCAGGCCAGTGGCGAGGGCGATGAGAGCGAGAGCCGGAAGCCACGACCAGGCGTGGCGGGGGCGCAGCATGAGCGCGGCGAGGCCGAGGAGGATAAAGATAACGAGGTCGTTGTTGGCGCGATTGACGGCGAGGAGGACGGGTGGGGAGAGAACGAGGAGGGTGCAATAGAGGGCGCCGCGGAGCGTGGTGGGGCGCACCGTGAGCCATGTGACAGTGAGGAAAGCGATAACCCACGCGGCACCGACGAGGAAGTTGTCGTTACGGGTGAGTCCAATCGGAGCGAGGGCATACCACCAATCGGTGTAGCTGTGTGGACGATGGAGGATATCGAGAGGGTTGGACTTAATGGCGTCGATGCCGGCGCGGTGGGCGTCGACGGCGGCGAGGACCGCGTAGGAATCGGCGAACCAGAGGTCAAAGTGATTGAGCCCGAGGCGGCGCTTGAGCAGGGGTGAGGCGGCAAAGACGAGCAGGCCGGCGAGGGTAAGAAAAATGAAGAGCAGGCGTGCGCCACGTGGAGTGGCAAAGATGCGGGCGAGGGAAGACGAAGGCGGGCGCATGCGGGCGAAAGGCCGTGATTGCGATGCCGGGGGAGCGGGCGAGTTTCGAGCTGTTTCGTGCGCAGGGAGTCGGGTGGAGCGTTTTTTCGGTGGCGAGGAGGTGGAGACCTCGATCAGATTCCCGGGATGAAGAAACTGCTGTGGCTAGGAATGGGTATGGTAGTGTCGGCGGCAACGTGGGCGGCGGAGCCGTTGGCGCGACGGGTAACGGCGGACGAATTTCGCGCGGCAGGGCTCGACAAACTGTCGCCCGCGGAGCTCGCGCAACTGGATGCGCTGTTTCAGAAATACGGAGCCGAGAAGGCATCCCCGGCGATGAGCGGTGCAGTGGCTGCAGAACCGGCCGCCCGTCAGGCGGAGATCGAAGCGGCGCAACAGCAGGCGGCGGCTCGCGTGGCGGCAGCTGAGGCTCGGGCGCGAAAAGCGGAGACGGAGGCGGCCGCAGCGCGTGAAGCGGCACAGTCGGCGAAGGCGGAGCAGAAGAAGGCAGAGGAGGGATTTCTCGCAAAGGCGAAGAAGGTGTTGGTGTCGCCGGGCACGAAGGTCGAAGTCATGGCAACTGAGACAGAGATCGACGGATGGTTTGACGGTTGGGATGCAACTACGACGTGGCGCATGGCTGATGGGAGCTTCTGGCGCGTGGAAAACAAGCCGGCGGCCTACCAGGCCAAGCGGGTGAAGAACCCGAAAGTGAAAATCTATCCGGCCGCGGTCACTGGCTACTGGCTAGAGTTTGTGGATCTCGATTACAAGTTGCGCGTGCGGCAAGTGAAGTAAGGGCGCTGGAACCGCGTTAGGATCTGCGCGCTCACAACGGCGGCCATACGGGTGAGCAAAATAAAGCGCCGGCACTCTAAAGTGCCGGCGCGGGACGGCGGTCATAGACCGCCGCTATAGGATGCGGGGATTAGGCCGTGGGGGTATCGTCGGTGGCGGGGAGGGCGTTGGCGGCCTGCTCCTCGTCGCTCTCGACCACGCGGGCGATGCTCAGGAGTTTGTCGCCAGGGGCGAGAGTCAGGAGCTTCACGCCTTTGCCGCCGCGATTCACTTCGCGGATGGTGTTTACCGGGCAACGCACGCTCTGGCCCTTGGCCGTGAGGAGCATGATTTCGTCGTTGTCCTTGATGCTAAGGGCTCCGGCGAGCTTGACGGAGCCGTCCTCCGGCAGGTCAATGGCCCAGACGCCGCTGCCGCCGCGGTTGATGAGGCGGTAGTCTTCGAAGCGGGTGCGGACGCCGAGACCGGCTTCGCTGGCGACGAGGAACTTGGCGTTGTGGTCGACGACCTCGATGACGTCGAGGTAGTCGCTATCGAGCTTGAAGCGCATGCCGGTGACGCCGCCGGTGGCGCGGCCGGTGGGACGGAAGAGATCTTCGCCCGTCTCGGCGTCGCGCTCGCGGAAGCGGACGGCGAGGCCCTGGTGCGAGACGAGGATGAGCTCGTCGTTGCCCGTGGTGAGGACGGTGCCGATGACGGTGTCCTTCTCGGCGAGGTTGATGCCGATGAGGCCGCCGTCGCGGGTGCAGTTGGCGTAATCGGCGAGGGACGATTTTTTGATCACGCCGCTCTTGGTCGCCATGACGAGGAACCGATCCTCGGCGAAATCCTTCACGCAGATCATCGCGGCGATCTTCTCGCCCTCAGCGAGGCGGAGGAAGCTGGCGACGGATTTGCCCTTGGCGGTGCGGGTGCCCTCGGGGACATCGTAGACCTTCTTCGCATGGCACTGGCCGATGCTGGTAAGGAAAAGGATGTAGTCGTGGGTGGAGGCGGTGAAGAGGTTCTCCACGAAATCCTCGTCGTAGGTCTCGGCGCCGATGACGCCCTTGCCGCCGCGCTTTTGGGAGCGGTAATCGGCGACGGGGGTGCGCTTGATGAAGCCGAGGTGGGAGACGGTGATGACGCAGCCCTCGTTGGGAATGACGTCTTCCATCCGGAACTCGCCGGCGGAGCCGATGATCTCGGTGCGACGGGGCGAGGTGTATTTCGCCTTCATGTCGCCCAGTTCCTTTTTGATCAGGGCCATGAGCACGGCCTCGGACTCGAGAATGGCGCGGAGCTCGGCGATGAGCTTCATGAGCTCGAGGTATTCGGCTTCGATCTTGCCGCGCTCGAGTCCGGTGAGCTGGTAAAGGCGGAGTTCGAGGATGGCGTCGGTCTGGCGCTCGGAGAGCGGATACTTGGCCATCAAGCGGACCTTGGCCTCTTCGCGGTTGGCGGAGGCGCGGATGATTTTGACGAAGTCGTCGAGGTTATCGAGGGCGATGATGTAGCCCTCGAGAATGTGGGCGCGGTCCTCGGCTTCTTTGAGGCGGAACTTCGTGCGGCGCGTGACGACATCGCGGCGGTGCTCGATGTAGCACTCGATGAGTTCCTTGATGTTCATCTGCTTCGGGCGCTTCTTATCGAGCGCGAGCAGCGTGACACCGAAGGAGGATTCGAGGGCGGTCTTCTGGAACAGTTGGTTGATGACGACCTTGGCCTGCTCGCCGCGCTTTAGCTCGATGACGATGCGGGTGTTTTCGTCGGACTCGTCGCGGAGGTCGCGGATACCATCGATTTCCTTTTCGCTGACGAGTTCGGCGATACGAAGGACGAGGGTGTTGCGGTTAACGTTATACGGGATCTCCGTGATAACGATCTGCTCCATGCCGCCCTTGAGTTCCTCGGTGTGGGCCTTGCCGCGCGTGCGGACGATGCCCTTGCCGGTCTTCAGGTAGGAGAGGATGCCGTCGCGGCCGGAGATGATGCCACCGGTCGGGTAGTCGGGGCCGCGGACGATGTCGCAGAGGGCGTCGACGGAGATGCGCGGGTTGTCGATGATGGCGACGGTGGCGTCGATGATCTCGTCGAGGTTGTGCGGCGGGATGTTCGTCGTCATGCCGACGGCGATGCCCGTCGAACCGTTCATCAACAGATTAGGCAGCGCGGACGGGAGGACGGTGGGCTCGGTGGTGGACTCTTTGTAGTTGGGTGCGAAGTCGACGGTGTCTTCCTCGATGTCCTTGAGCAGGTCCTCGGCGATATCCTTCAAGCGCGCTTCGGTGTAACGGTAGGCCGCGGGCGGATCGCCGTCGACGGAGCCGAAGTTACCCTGCGGATCGATCAGTGGGTAGCGCATGACCCACGGCTGCGCCATGCGGACGAGCGTATCGTAGACAGAGGAGTCGCCGTGCGGGTGGTAGTTCTTGAGCACTTCACCGACGACACCGGCGCACTTGTCGAAGGAGCGATTGTGCAGGAGGCCTTCCCGGAGCATCGCGTAGAGCACGCGGCGCTGCACGGGCTTCAGGCCATCGCGGGCGTCGGGGAGGGCGCGCGAGATGATAACCGACATCGAGTATTCGATGTAGGCCGACTGCATGATGTCGGTGATGTTGGCGGAAGAAAGCTTCTCGTTAGCCGTATACATGGGCGTTGGGAAAAATGACGAAGGACTAATGTCTGATGACTAGGGCTGAGCCGGGTGGTCGGGTGGGGCGACGGTGGCCGGATCAAACGTCCAAAAATTGGACGTTTAATGCGTTGTCTTCGATGAATTGGCGGCGGGGCGGGACTTCGTCGCCCATGAGGAGCGTGAAGAGTGCGTCGGCTTTGGCGGCGTCTTCGATGCTCACTTTGAGGAGGCGGCGCTTCTCCGGGTCCATCGTCGTCTCGAAGAGCTGCTTGGGATTCATTTCACCGAGACCTTTGTAACGCTGGATGCTGAGGCCCTTGCGGCCATTGGCGCGGATCTGGGTGACGATTTCCAAGGGGCCGAAGAGTTCGGTTTTGTTTTCGTTCTTCGTGCCGAGGTTTTCGGTCACCGTGTAGCGCGCGGTGGCGATGGCGGTGACGGTCGAGATGTCGAGGCCGGTCTTGGCGAGGGCGACGAGGAGCTTGGTCATCTCGGTGCTCTCGAAGATTTCGTGAATCGTGACGCGCTTCTGCGTGGCGTAGGATTTTTTCTCAACGGGGGCGGCCGGGACGACGGGGGCGAGCGGGTCCATGCTGATCGCGGCGGGCTCGATCTGGTCGGTGAGATCGGCGTTGAGCTTGTGGGCGGCGAGGAAACCGGCGCGGGCGTGTTCGTCGCGGAGAAACTCGTGGCTCTCCTTGTTGCCCTCGCGGATGCGGGCGACATAGCGAGGGAGCGAACGCGTGGCAGGATCCTGCGTGTCGAGATACTCGGGGAGCGAGGCGCCATAGCGGGTGACGCCGCCGCCGAATTTTTCGAGGAGGGCGAGGTTCTCGACGATGGTTTCGATCTGCGCGGGCGCGAAGACGTGGCCGTCGGTGAGGCGCGTGAGGACGATATCCTCGGAGCCGAGTTCGAGGAGGATGCGATTGAGCTGATCGTCGTTGTCGACGTATTGCTCACGTTTCTTGCGCTTGATCTTATAGAGGGGCGGTTGAGCGATGTAGACGTAACCGCGCTCGATCAGGCCCTTCATCTGGCGATAAAGGAAGGTAAGGAGGAGCGTGCGGATGTGGGAGCCGTCCACATCGGCATCCGTCATGATGATGATTTTGTGGTAGCGGGCCTTGGCGGCGTTGAAGCCGCCGACGGACTCGTCGCCCTCGCCGATGCCGGTGCCGCAGGCGGTGATGAGCGTGCGGATTTCTTCGTTGGCCAAAACTTTGTCGAGGCGGGCCTTCTCGGTGTTGATGAGTTTGCCGCGGAGCGGGAGGATCGCCTGGAAACGGCGGTCGCGGCCCTGCTTCGCTGAGCCGCCGGCGGAGTCACCCTCGACGATGTAGAGTTCGGTCAGGGCGGGATCGCGTTCGGAGCAGTCGGCAAGTTTGCCGGGGAGGCCGCCGCCGGAGAGAGCGCCCTTGCGGACGGTCTCGCGGGCCTTGCGGGCGGCTTCGCGGGCGCGGGCGCCGTTGAGGGCCTTGTCGACGATCTTCTTCGCGATGGAGGGATTCATCTCGAAGTATTGCATCAGCCCCTCGTAGGTGACGGAACCGACGACGCTCTCTACTTCGGGGGAGAGCAGTTTGACCTTGGTCTGCGACTCGAACTTCGGGTCGCTGTGCTTGATCGAGATGACAGCAGCGAGACCTTCGCGGACGTCGTCACCGGTGATCTGCGGATCTTTTTCCTTCAGGAGATTGTTGGCCTTGGAGAACTGATTAATGGCGCGGGTGAGGGCGCTGCGGAAACCGGAGAGATGCGTGCCACCGTCGGGATTGTGAATCGTGTTGGTGTAACACATCACCTGATCGTTGTAGGTGTCGTTGTATTGGAGCACTACCTCGCAGTGGATCTCGGCGGGTTTCTCGTCGAGTTGGAGCTTGGTTTCCTTGACGAAACGGATCGGCTTCGGGTGCAGCGGGGTTTTGCCCTGATTGATCTGCTTCACGAACTCTTCGACGCCATCCTTGTAGAAATAACGCTCGGGCTTGGGCTCGGCGGGACGCTCGTCGGTGAAGATGATCTCGAGGCCGGAATTGAGGAAGGCGAGCTCGCGGAGGCGCTGGCTGATGCGGCCCGAGACGAAGACGGTGGTCTCCTTGAAGATCTCGGCGTCGGGCTTGAAGCTGATGTAGGTGCCGGTGCCCTTGGCTTTGCCGACGATTTCGAGTTTCTTCACGGTCTTGCCGCGCTCGAACTTCATGTGGTGAACCGAGCCGCCGCGGGAGACCTCAACCTCAAACCACTCGGAGACGGCATTGACGCACTTGGCGCCGACGCCGTGGGTTCCGCCAGAGAATTTGTAGCCGCCCTGACCGTATTTGCCGCCGGAGTGGAGGGTGGTGAGCACCATCTCGACACCGGGGATGCCGTATTGCGGGTGGATATCGACGGGGATGCCGCGGCCGTTGTCGCGGATGGAAATCGAGCCGTCGACGTGGATGTTGACCTCGATGCGCGAGCAAAAGTTGGCGAGATGTTCGTCGACGGAATTGTCGAGGACTTCGGAAACGCAGTGGTGGAGCGCGCGTTCATCGGTGCCGCCGATATACATACCGGGCTTCTTGCGGACGGCTTCGAGGCCCTCGAGTTTGCCGAGTTTGGAGGCGTCGTAGGCGTCGGCGCCGGCCTGGTTGATCACATTGCGTTCGGAGTCGGTTTGATCGGCCATGAAAAGGGTTTTGCGAGGGTGAAAAATGAAAGGAAAATTCTCTCGCGCAGCGGGGTGGGACGCGAGGGTTTTTTTGAGGAAAATTGAGCCCGGAAACGGCGTTCTTTTGGCTTTAAAGCGAAGCTTTCGTTTGACCGGGGTGGGGGTAGCTCCAAGCTCGCCGGCGAAATGCCCAGCCCCGCCATCGAAAGCCTCCTTATCCTCCAAGATCGCGACACGAAACGGCTGGGTTTGGAGGCCCAGGTTAAGGCCGTCCCGGGCGACATCGCCCTCGTGGAGGGCAAGATCGCCGCCGAAAAGGCCGCGATTGAGACGGCTAAACAGGAGCTAAGGGAGCTGGAAACCAAGAAGAAGCTGCTGGAGACGGAGATCGGCTCGGCCGAGACGAAGCTCGCGAAATACAAGACGCAGCAGTCGCTGGTGAAGAAAAACGACGAATATCAGGCGCTCGGCCACGAAATCGAGACGACCGAGAAGGCGATCGGCGACTTCGAGGGGCAGGAACTGGAGATCATGTTCAAGATCGACGAGGCGAAGAAGAAGTTCGCGGCGGCCGAGGCGGTGCTGAAGGGCAATATTTCCGGGCATGAGGCGCGGATCGCGACCTTGCGTGAGCGGGCAGTGAATTTGGCCGCAGATTTGAAGGCGGCCCAGGCCGAGGTCGCGACGGCGCGCGCGCCGGTGGGCGACATTCGTTTACGCGTGTATGACCGCATCGCGACGCGGCAACAGCCGGCAATTGTGCCGATCGTGCACACCGACAAGTGCGGCGGGTGCCATCTCAAAGTTTCCAGCGATGTCGTCTCGGCGGCGCGCGGCAAGGGCGCCGATCCGCTGGTGGCGCTCCCGACCTGCGACCAGTGCGGGCGGATTGTTTACTGGGAGTGAGACGGCGCCGGCTGCGGCGAGGGGCCCTATCCCGCAGGAGAACGGGCCGCCCTAGTTATTTTTGGGCCTCGAGCCAGCGGATGGCGGCCTGCATGAGTTCGGTGGAGTCGGCGAGGCCGAGCTTTTCGCGGATGCGGGCGTAGTAGGTCTGCACGGTTTTGATGCCGAGGTTGAGATCCTCGGCGATGCGGCGTGTGGAGTGGCCGGCGGCGACGCGGCGAAAGACGTCGAGCTCGCGATCGCTAAGCGATTCGGGTGTGGCGTGGGTGGAGCCGGGCGGCCGCGCGAGGTTGCGTTCGGTCAACGCGGCGAGCATGTCGGGGGCAGCGTAGAGTTTGCCGGCGTGGACGTGGCGGATTGCGGTGACGATCTGGCCAGTGGCCTCGCGCTTGGTGACGTAGCCGAGGGCGCCGGCACGGAGGGCGCGTTCGATGTCGCCGATTTCCTCGTGCATGGAGAGGACGACGATGCGGGTGGTTGGGGCCTGGACGCGGAGACTCTTGATGAGTTCGAGGCCCGAGCCCTGTTTGAGCGAAAGATCCACGACAGCGACGTCGGGTGGACGGGCGGTCATCGCGGCGAGTGCGGGCGGGGCTTCGCCGGCTTGGCCGCAGACATCGAAGTCGGGCTCAAGGCGAAGGAGGTTGCCGAGCCACTCGCGCACGAGGGGATGGTCGTCGACGAGATAGACGCCGATGCGGGAGGATTTCATGTCGGGACCGCGCGAAACGGCAGGCGGCACTGCACCATGGTGCCGCGTTGGGCGTGGGGACCCACCGAAAGCGCACCGCCGGCGTAAGCGGCGCGGTGCGACATGATGCGCAGGCCCATGCCAGAGCCTCGTTGATCGGGGGGCGGAAGGCCGCGGCCGTCATCGGTCACGGTGAGGGAGACGGCATCGGCATGACCCTCGAGCAAGATCTCGATCTGGCGCGGAGCGCCGTGGCGGAGGGCGTTGCGCACAGCCTCCTGGGCGATGCGGAAGAGTTGGCTGGCGGCCTCGGCGTTATCGAGGGTGGTGTCGCCGGTTTCGTGAAAGCGGCAGTTGACGCCGGCACCGCCGGTTTCGGAGGCGAGCTGGGCGAGTTTTTCGACGAGTTCGGCCGGGCCGATGTCGGCCATGAGAAGGCCGCGGGCGAGCTTGCGGGTTTTGTCGGCACCCTCCTCCAAGAGGCCGACGATCGTCTGAGCCTCGCGGGCGGCGATGGGGTCGCGTTCGGCAAGTTGGCTGGCGAGGACTTTGGCGGCGAGGGCGGTGCCGACGAGATGCTGGCAAATGTCGTCGTGGAGCTCCTGGCCGAAGGAGTTGCGCTCATTGGCGGCGACGACGAGGAGTTCTTGTTCGAGCTGGTGACGGGCTTGCGCGGCCTCGAGCAAGGCAGTGGTGCGCTCCTCGACGCGGCGTTCCAACTGGCGCTGCAGCGTGATGAGCGCGTGGAACAGGGCGATCAGGATGAAGCAGACGCCTAGATCGATGAGGCGATTCCAGGCGACGGCGCCCGGTGCGATGTAGTTGAGGATGCCGTCGGCGTAGTCTCCGGCGAAACGCGCCGTGACGCAGAGAGCCGCAATCGCACAGCCCGTGCGCCAGCCGAGCCACGCGACAGATAGGATGATAGGAACGAGGTAGAAAAACTGGAGTGAGACCCAGATGCCCGTGACGTAATCGATCCAGCCCATGCCGGCGGCGATCAACAAGACGATGAGGAGGGAACGGTGGCGGCTGCGGCCCGGCTGCGGAGTCAGAAGGTGCAGGGCACGGCTCATGGCCGGCGAAGGGGACGGGAGCGCAGTGGCACCGGGAGCGGACGGGAGAGGGCGGGGATTCACGCGACGGAGGAGCAGAGAGTCGCGCGGACCGGGCCTTGGGTCAATGGCTCGGCCCCAGCAAATAACGGGCCGGCAGGGCGCGTAGGCCCGCTAGGCGACGTGTTGCCGGTGCGCGGTGGGGCGCAGGGCGCGAAAGGCGACGTTGAGATTGAGCTCACGGTAGCCACGGGCGACGAGGAGTTTTTCGATCCCGGCCAGGAGTTCTCGGATCGGGGCCGAGAGTTCTTCGTCGAGGAGTTCGGAGGCATGGGTGTCGCTTTGTTCGAGGACAAAACGGCGGGGCTGACCGAGATTGAGTTGCCAATGCGTGGTGCCGCGGAGGTCGAAGGAGCGCTGCACGAGTCCGACCTCCTCCATGCGGAGCATGCTGCGAAAGAGGGTGGCGAGCGGGACGCGTTGCGGGCGAATGGCGGACTGCAACTGGGCCAGCGTGAGCGGCTCACTCGCATCGATCAACGTGGCGACCATGCTCCGTCGACCGGGAGTGACGCGTAGGCCGTGGCTACGAAGGCGGGCCAGGAGGTCGGCCAGCGTGTCGCGGAGGGGAACTGGACGGGGGGGAGAAAGGGTGGTGGGCGACGGCATAACGGAAGAACCATTGCCCCGGTCGCAGCGAACGGGGCGATGGCGATTGGCGTTTCTTAGTATGCCCGACTGCAGCCGGTCTGTCTGTCAGGCGAAACCTGACAGAAGTAGCTCCGGTTTTGCGCGGAGAGAGTGGGCCCGGCGACGATGCCGGCGAACGCGTGGCCCTAAAACGTGCCGGTTAAGCGCAGGAGGACCGCGAGGGCGTCGCGCTGCGCGGAGCTGCCGCCGGGATGACGGATGTATTGCACGTCGGGCTGGAGTTTGAAGCGCTCCGACAGGGAAATGCGATAGGCGAGCTCCACGACTGTCTCGGAATCGAGGGCGGGTGAGGCGGGGTCGATGGCGCGGGCGTGGGCGGCGTAGCGACGGCTGAACGAGGCGTGGGCGAGGCCCAGAGCGGCGACATCAGCCGGGCGGCCCGGGAGAAGACCGGTGCAGGCGAGGCCAGTGTCGAGGGCCCAGCCGATGGCGTTGCGATCGGTGGGCGAAAGGCCGGCGCGGACGTAGGTTTCGAGGTTACCGGCTGCGCCGGGCTTGCCGCTCAGGGTGTGTTCGAGGGCGGCGTAGGCGCCGTAGTTGCCGTCATGATTGCGCGGGGCGGCGCGGGTGTCGGCGAAGGGACGGCCCGCGGCGTCGCGGCGAACGTCGGCAAAATCGCCCGTGTGGAGCCAAGCGCCGGCTTTGAAGCGAGAGGGCAGGTTGGCGGGGGTGAAGGCGGCTTCGGTGATGGCGAACCAGCCTTGGGTGCCACCGAGGTGGTAGTGCCAGCCGTGGCGGTTGACGGTAGCGTCGCCGGAAGGGGAGTCGAAGGTGTCGCCATCATAAACGCCGGCGCGCCAAGTGACGGAATCGTTCAGGTGGTATTCGAAACGCGCACCCAAGGCGGCGGCGAAGAAGGCGGGACCGGTGTTGACGGTGTTGGCGGAGATGAAGGGCGGCCAGCCGAAGGCGGAGTTGGTAAAGTTGCCGCCGGCCGAGGTGCCGGCGAATTCTTCGTCGGCGAGGAGGGCGCCAGTGCGGAGCGACCAAGCGGACGTGCCGACTTCGAGCCACCACGAATAGAGGCGGGTGCTGGGGTAGCCCTCGATGTTGCTGGCGGTCA
This sequence comes from Opitutia bacterium, assembly GCA_947453695.1. Classification (GTDB taxonomy): domain Bacteria; phylum Verrucomicrobiota; class Verrucomicrobiia; order Opitutales; family Opitutaceae; genus GAS368. The sequence continues at coordinate 49,350 of CANGHW010000014.1, read as the reverse complement.
GAAAATCGCCGAGCACGCGCTCGGTGGGACCGTGGCCGACAAGGGAAAGCACGCTGGCATAGGCTTGGAAGGAAAACGGCGCAGTGGGTGTAGCGGGCTGTTGCCAGGCGGCATGGCCGAGGGCGAGGCCGTGGAGTGTCTCGCCGCGGCGAGCACCGCCGCGGACACCGGCGGTCGCATCGACGGTGGTGTCGAGACCGGCGGAGAACCCGGCTTCGGCGGCGAGGAGCGGAGCGGCAGCGAAGGCGAGCAGGAGCGGGAGGTGCGCGAGGGTTTTCATGCAGACGCGTCGACGAGACTCACGGCCTAGGAGGCAGGGAGGGCGCCGGCGGGATGTTTAAGCGGAGTAGTTCGGCCCGGGGAAGCTCCGAGTTAAGGGGCAAGCTGCGACGGCCCCAATTTCCGCAGGAGGCGCTGCGCCGTAGTGCGCGAAAGAGGGGTAGGTCGCAGTCGCTATGGTTTTTCGGCCGCGAAGGCCGACCAGCGTCGGGCCTCTTCGGTGCGCCCCAGCTTGGTGTAAAGATCGGCCGTGGCGGTCGCGGCATCGGTGGCGAAGGTGCGGGCGACGGCAGTGAGTGTGGCACGTTTGGCATGCAGGGCGGTGGCACTGCCAACGAGGAGCTGCTCCGCCTCGGCCAGTTGGTCCTGACGAAACAGAGCGAGGCCGAGTTTGTAGCGCGCGACGTGGGTGCGCCAGGCATCGGGTTCGGTCTTGGTGCGTTGCGCCAGAGTGGTGCGGAGGATCGTGGTGGCTTCGGCGAATTTTTCCTGACGGATAAGGATCGTCGCGAGCGACTCCTGGGCGAGGAGGGTTTGCGAGTTGGTGGGCCCCAGGGCGTGCACGCGATTGGCGATCGATTCGTTGATGGAGGCGACGGCTTCTGGCAGTCGGTTTTGGCGCAACCGTAACTCGGCGAGATTGTATTGGGCGGTGTGGACGAGGGCGTGGTTCGCGGAGAATTGGCTTTGGGCGAGGGTGAGTGCGGGCACGAGCAGGGCCTCGGCCGAGTCGAGCCGACCCGATCGCAGATGGACCATGGCCAGGTTCATCGTGGTGGACAGGGTGTCGGCATTTTCCGGTCCGAGGCGGGCGGTCCGGGCAGCGAGGGTTTTCTCGTGAAGGTCGATCGCCGCAGGGTAGTCGCCCTGATCGGTGTAAGTGGTGGCCAAGTTATTCTGGGTGCGAAGCGTTTCGATATGGTCGGGACCGAGCACGCGGCGCCGAACTTCGAGGGTAAGGAGGCCGAGGCTTTGGGCCTCGGCGAGGCGACCCTGCGCCCAGTAGACGGAGGCGAGGTCGTGCATGACGGTGAGGGTCGCAGGATGTTCGGAGCCGTCGGTGCGGCGTTGCGCGGCGAGGGCCTCGAGGTCGAGCGCTTCGGCGACGGCGAGTTGGCGCGTGGAGAAGTTGATCGATGCGAGGAAAGACAGGGCTTTGCGTGTGTCGGCATGATCGGCGGGTAACACGCGACGGGCGGTCGCGAGGGCGCGAGAGGCGACGGCGGTAGCCGAGGCGAGGTCGCCGGTGAGCTGGTGAATCGTCGCGAGGTCGAGCAGGATGCGGATGGTCTGGGGGCTGTCGGTCCCGAGAGCGCGGTCGGCGAGGGCGAGGGTGCGCCGGCCGAGGGCGGTGGCTTCCGGGTGTTTGCTCAAGGCGGCGAGCACGCGGGCGTGCTGGGCGGAGAGCCGGAGGACGCGCGGATCGGATTCACCGACGACGGGCTTGAGGAGGGAGAGTGCACGCACGACGTGCACCGCTTCGGCGACGTGATCGCCGAGGGCGCGATAGGTCTGGGCGAGGGTTTCACGCAACTCGGCTTCGACGAGCGGCTGGGAGGGAAAACGGCCATCGATGGCTTTCGCCGCGCGTTCGAGCACGGTGCGCAGCGTCAGGTCGCGGTCCGGCTGCGACTCGGGCGAGGCTTGGGCGAGGAGATCGTTTTGCAGAAACTCGCTCACGGCGCGGGCGGCGGCGGCTTCGGTGGCCGCGAGTTTCTCGGCCCGCGTGGCGCGGAGGGCGAGCGAGCTGCTGACCGCGGTGGCGACGGCGAGGACGGAAAAAAGTCCGGCGGCGGAAAGCAGAGCGGTGCGGTGGCGGCGGGCGTAGCGTCGGAAGCGTTCGAGACGATCCGGGGGGCGGGCGGCGATGGGCTCGCCGGCGAGGAAGTGTCGGAGGTCGGCGGCGAGCGCGGCGGCGTCGGCGTAGCGGCGGACGGGGTCGCGTTCGAGGCACTTGAGGCAGATCGTCTCGAGGTCGCGCGGGACGTGCGGGGCGAGGAGGCGCGGGGCGGGCGGATCGGTTTCGTTGACGAGGGCGGGAAGCTCGGCGGGCGAGGCGCCGGCGAAGGGCGTGCGGCTGGTGAGCACGGCGTAGAGCACGACGCCGAGGGCGTAGAGATCGCTTGCGGCGGAGAGGGCGGTGGCGCCGCCGCAGATGGCCTCGGGGGCGAGGTAGTGCGGGGTGCCGAAGACGCCGGAGGCGCTGGTGAGGTCGCCACTGGTTTCGAGTTGGGCGGCGAGCCCAAAATCGGCGAGGCGGGGCTCATCGCCGTCGAGCAGGATGTTCGAGGGCTTGAGGTCGCGGTGGAGGACTCCCTCGGCGTGGGCGAAGGCGAGGGCGGAGGCGACTTTGGCGACGAGGGCCGCCGCTTCGCGCGGCGAGAACGTGTGCTCGCGCAAGCGGCGCGCGAGGTCGCGGCCCTCGAGGTAATCCATCGAGAAGTAAACGTGGCCGGTGGCACGGCCCGAATCGTGGATGGCGATGATGTGGGGATGGCGCAGGCGGGCGACAGTTTGGGCCTCGCGGAGGAAGCGCATCTCGAGCTCGACTGGCGCGCCGGGACCGGTCGCAAGGACCTTCAGTGCGACGATGCGGCCGAGGCCGCGCTGGCGGGCGGCGTAGACGCGGCCCATGCCGCCGCGGCCGAGTTCCTCGATGATTTCATAGGGGCCGATGGCGGCGGGGAGCTCCGCGGTAGAGCCGGCGGCATCGGGGGCCAGAGTAGAGGCAGACGTTTTTTCCTCCGAGGGCGTGAGCGATTCGAAGGGCGTATCGGACCCGAGGGCGAAGGCGCGCTCACCGGCGCAACGCAGGCAGACACCGCCGGCACCGGCGAAAGGATGGGCGGTGGCATTGCCACAGCGGACGCAGGCCGTGGTGGGTGGGCGGGGAGCGGAAGGATCTGAGTGCGGCATCAGCAGGCGTTACCGGAAAACGGAGCGGAGGATTGCGCGGGAAGGGAGGGTGGGAAACACGGGGGCGGTTTACCGCCGCAGGGCCTGGAGGAGGTGCTGCATCTCGGCGTTGATCTCGTCGGGCGAGCGAACGGTGGCGGCGACCTCAAGCTTCACGAGTTCGGCGTAGCGGTGGTTGAGCCGGTGGACCCAGACGGCGACGTTGGTGCGGGTGGTGGCAAGGGCGGCGGCGGCCGCATCATAGTCGCCGCGTGTGGGCGTGGTGCTGAGGAAGGGTTGGAGCACCGCGAACTGGCGGGCTTTGCCAGCGGCGGTCTGCTCGGCCTCAAGGAGGCCAAGCGCGCGGGAGAGGAGGGTGAGCGCCCAGGTTTTCTCGTAGGACTCGCTGGGGTCGAGGAGCGGTTGATCGCAGGCGGCGAACTCGCGCTCGGCATCGAGCGTGGACCAGTCGACGAATTGCACGCCGCCGCCGCGTTTCTGCGCGGCGGTTCGCTCGAAGTGATGGGAGAGGAAAAACTTCAATGCGCCCACGAGGTAGCCGCGGAAGCGGCCCTTGGCTGGGTCGGGGCGGTCGAGGAAATCGCTGTCGAGCAGATAGACGAAGAAACTTTGGGTGAGGTCCTCGGCATCGGCCGGGGCGTGGCCGCGGCGGCGCAGGTAGCTGTAGAGCGGGAGCCAATAGGCGGCGCAGAGACGCTGGAGCGCGGCGGGGCGGTCGGACGCATCGCGGCGGGCCCCGAGCACGACGCTCCACTGGGTGGAGTCGAAACCGGCGATGTGGTCGCGCGACGGCGAGGGCGAGGCGGGGCCGGTGGTCATGGGAGGCGAGGAAGACGGGAGCCGGGCTCCGGGCCGAAAGGTTCCGGGAGCAGGGGCGAATGCGTCAAGGATGGAGCGGGCGGCAGCGATGGGCGAAGTGGGACTTGAAGACGGATTGGGGAAGTCCGGCGCGGAAATTACAGACATTCGGAAAAAATGTTTTCCGGCCGGCCGACTGTAATTTCGGCCCGGATAAACGGCATTCGAGGAGTGCGGGCAGGTGGTTTCCAGCTACCGCCGCCCGGGCCACGCGACGTGGTCATCCCCACTTTTCCTACCATGAACCCACAGCCTCCCTCCTCCCGTCTCCGACGTTTTCGACTGCCCGGCGCGATCATCGCGTGTGCGCTCGCCCTTTGGGGTGCGGCGATCGCCGCGGCTGCGCCCTTGGTCATCACTACGAAGTCCGTGCCCGCATCGGTGGGTGGCGTGCCGTATGCGCAAACGCTCAACGCCGCCGGCGGCACGGCGCCCTACAAGTGGGCGATCCAGTCGGGCGGCCTGCCGCCGGGTCTGGCGCTCGATGCCACGACTGGGGTGATCGCGGGCACGCCGTCGACGGCGAGCGCGTGGGTCTACAACTATCCGTTTTCAATCTATGTGCGGGTGACCGACGCCAAGAACGTCTCGGCCTTTGCGCAGTTGGCCCTGCCCGAGCAGGCGCCCATTGGAGCGAATAGCGGGGGCGCGACGCCACCTCCACCGTCCGCACCGCCGCCGGCAGTCGCGAGCTATGCGCTCTCCGTGGTCGGTGGCAGCGGAACCGGTTCTTATGCGGCGGGGACCGTCGTCACGCTGGTGGCAAATGCGGCGCCCGCTGGGCAGGCGTTTGCGCAGTGGACCGGCGCAAGTGTGGCCAACGCGACGGCCAGCACGACGACTGTCACGATGCCCGCGGCGAGCACGACGGTGACGGCGACCTATGTCGCATTGCCGCCGCCACCGCCCGTGCCGCCGGCGGCGCCAAGCAACCCGATCCTCTTTGTGACGCAGATCCCGATCGGTAATGATTTCACGACGATCGGCTCAGTGTTTGGCAATCACCGTCCGGGCACCGATGCCGCGGGCCGTGGTGGCGATCTCTACATCCGCTATCCCAATGGCACCCTGCGCAATCTCACGGCCGAGGCGGGCTACGGCACAGGCAATGGATTCCAGGGCGCCAACTCGATCGCGGTGCGCGATCCCGCGGTGCATTGGAGCGGGCAGAAGGCATTGTTCAGCATGGTGTTGGGCGCGCCCACGACGGCCAACGGAGCGGCGACAGGGCGCTGGCAGATTTACGAAGTCTCGGGCTTCGGGCTGGGCGAGACGGTCGCGATCGCGGTGGTGCCGAATCAACCGAACTATAACAACATCTCGCCCTGCTACGGCACGGACGGGCGGATCCTGTTTACCAGCGACCGGCCGCGCAACGGTCAGCACCAGCTCTATCCGCAGCTTGACGAATACGAGCTCGCGCCGACGGTCACGGGCATCTGGAGCCTCGATCCGGTGAACGGTGATTTGTTCAACCTGAACCACGCACCGTCGGGTGCGTTTACACCCACGATCGACAGTTTCGGCCGGGTGATTTTCACGCGCTGGGATCACCTGCAGCGCGACCAGGAAGCGGACTTCGATTCCGCAGACGTGGTGGCCGGCCGGCCGCTGACCTACGGGACCTTCAACTACTCCGACGAGTCGGCCACGGCGCAGGTGCTGGCGGGCAACCGGACGGAGGTTTTCCCGGAGTCGCGATTTGCGAGCGGCACCGTGGTCGGGCACACCTTCAATATCTTCTTCCCGTGGATGATTCAGGAAGACGGCACCGAGGAAGAGACGGTGAACCACGTCGGGCGTCACGAGTTGTTTGGCTATGGCTCGCGGTCGTTTTTCAACGACCCGAATCTGGTCGATTTCAGCTTCAATCCCACGACGCGTTTCAACTCCACCTACATCAACGTGATCCTCCAAATGAAGGAAGACCCCCTGCACCCCGGCCGCTACTTCGGCACGGATGCGCCGGAATTTTCCACGCACGCGAGCGGGCAGATCGTCGCGTTCAATGCGCCGCCCGGCCTCGATGCGGACCACATCACCCTCGACTACATCACGCACCCGGCGACGAAGCAGGTCACTCCCGCGCCGGCCCCGAACCACACGGGCCACTTCCGTGAGCCACTGCCGCTCAGCAACGGCACGTTGGTCGCCACCCACACGGATGTGACGGATTTTGAGACGAATCACGGACTCGGCGCCGATTATGCGTTTCGGTTGAAGACGCTCTGGCAGGTTGGCGCCTATTGGCAGGCCTACCAAGCGCTCACGCCGGGGTTTACCAAGTCGGTGAGTTACTACGTGAACGGCGGACTGGTGAGCTACAGCGGTCCGCTCTGGGAACTCAATCCGGTGGAGGTGCGGGCGCGGCCGATTCCGCTCGGGGCGAAGGCGCCCTTGGGCCAGCCGGAGCAGCAAATCTTCGCCGAGGAAGGCGTGAGCATGACGCAGTTCAAAGACTACCTGCGCACGAACAACCTCGCGCTCGTCGTGAGCCGCAATGTGACGACGCGCGACCACGCGGAGCGGCAGCAGCCGTTTAACCTGCGCATCGCGGGCACATCCACACAGACGGTGGGCGCGGGCGGCATGGTCTACGACGTGGCGTATCTGCAGTTCTTCCAGGCCGACCAGCTCCGCGGATTTGGGATGAGGAATGCGAACTCTAGCCCGATGCCCGGCCGGCGCGTGTTGGCGCAGCCGCTGCACGATCCCGCGGCGGTGGCGGCCAATCCCGCCGCCCCTTCCGGTCCGGCGGGCAGTGTGCAGCTGGGCGTGGACGGCTCGATGGCAGCGTTTCTCCCGGCGCGCCGCGCGACCACGTGGCAGCTCACCGATCCGGCCGGCACGCCGACGGTGCGCGAGCGCTACTGGCTGACGTTCCAGCCGGGCGAGATTCGCTCCTGCACGAGCTGTCACGGCGTCAACACGCGCGATCAGGCCAACCGCCCGGCGCCGACCAACAAACCCGAGGCCCTGCGCACGCTGCTGCAGGATTGGAAGGCCAAGACAGGCAATTGAGGCGCCCACCCCCGGGGTGGAGCGCAGGGGAATGGCAAGGCCGAGGCGCAGTGGGCGCCCGGCCTTGCTTTCCCGTTTCCGGGTTCTAGGGTTCGCGGCCTTAGCTTCGGGGCCTGATCGTCGCTCCGTGTTCTTTGATCCCAAGGCGCGGGCTAAACCCGCGTCCGTTTTACAAAATACGGAGAGGAAAGTCCGGACACCGCAGGGCAGGATGCTGAGCCAGCTTTACCGCGAGCTCAGACGGCGTGCTTCAAGGCACGGCGATGGAAAGTGTCACAGAGAATATACCGCCGCGCGGGCAACTGCGCGGTAAGGGTGAAAAGGTGGGGTAAGAGCCCACCGCGTCGTCAGCGATGACGGCGGCAGGACAAACCCCGTCCGGTGCAAGGCAAAATAGGTGACTGGGCGGCTCGTCCTATAGTCACGGGTATGCCGCATCCGGCGTCGGTCGCGGGCGCAAGCTCGCGGACGGCGCGGGACTCGTCCGCAAGGACGTGAGAGAAATGACGGTCGAAGCGTCGCAAGGCGCAGAACAGAATCCGGCTTATCGGCCTCGAAGCTAAGGCTCTCTGCGCGAGGCGCAGAGAGAAGGACCAAGGACCAAGGACCCGATGGCCAATGTCTAATGACGGAGGCAGTGAAGGAGAAATTTTACCCCGATGAAAAATAAATATCCCAAGATGGCGGTGATGGCGTGGTGCGGTGTGGCGGGCGTGTGGGCGCAGACGCCGGCCCCGAAGTCGGGCGAGGCGTGGATCGAACGGTCGACGCTGATGTCGCGCGAGGCGGAGGCGAAGGGGCTCGCGGAGCCGTTTCGCGGCATCACGGCGAAGGGCACGGTGGAGTCTGGGTTGTTTCCGGTGCGGGCGACGGGTGTCTCGACCGAGCCGGTGCGGCAGGCGGCGTTGGCGTGGCTCGCGGCGCTGACGGCAGAACAGAAGAAGGCCGCGGTGTTTCCGGTCGGCGACGACGAGTGGCGGAAGTGGATGAACCAACATTTCTACCGGCGGCAGGGCGTGAGTTTTCAGGCGATGACGGAGGCACAGCGCACGGCGGCGTTTGGTCTGATGAAGGCGGCGCTGAGTGCGAAGGGCCTGAAGCTGTCGCAGGACATCATGAAGTTGAACCACACGCTCGGCGAGCTGAGCGGCAATGACTTTGTGCAGTATGGCGAGCAGCTCTACTGGATCACCGTGATGGGCGAGCCCTCGGCGACCGAGCCGTGGGGATTTCAAGTCGATGGGCATCACCTGATTTTGAACTACTTTGTGCTCGGCGATCAGGTCGTGATGTCGCCGGCGTTTTATGGCTCGGAGCCGGTGGTGGCGCCGTCGGGCAAATACCAGGGGCTCGCGATTCTGCAGGAAGAGCAGGCGCGGGGCTTCGCGATGCTACAGTCGCTCGACGCGAGCCAGCGGGCGAAGGCGGTGCTCGCCGTGAAGAAGACGGGCAACGACAACCTCACCGAGGCGTTCAAGGACAACGTGGTGCTCGACTACGCGGGAGTGCGGGCCGGGGAGCTCGCGCCGGCGCAGCGCGAGAAGTTGGTCAAACTGATCGGGCTGTTTGTGGCCAACATGGACGATGGTCACGCGAAGGTGAAAATGGACGAAGTGCGCGCGAAGCTGGACGGAACGTATTTCGCGTGGATCGGCGGCGCGGAGGAAGGCGGGGTGTTTTATTTCCGCATTCACAGTCCGGTGGTGCTGATCGAATTTGACCACCAGCGGCCGGCGAATCTGCGGCAGCTCGCGAAAGACCCGCAGGCGCCAAACCGGCAGCACGTGCACGTGGTGGTGCGCACGCCGAACGGCAACGACTACGGCAAAGACCTGCTCCGGCAGCACCTGCTGGCGCATCCGCACTGAGCGGGTTTACGCGACCGGGCCCGGGGGCGGGAGTCGGCCGGGTGGCGCGGGTGCACAGGGCGGGTTAAGGGGCTGTGATACTGCACGCACCGGGATGAGCGTGCCGCGAACTCGGCTGGCCGTGAATCGCATGACTTTTACCGGGAGTCAGACCGCGCGAACGGGCATTCGGAGCGCGCTAACCGGCATTCAGACGACGCGCGCACCCGTTCAGACCGCGCTTACATCGGTTCAGACCGCGCTGACGGACGTTCGGACTGCGCTGACAACGGTTCGGACCGTGCTGACGGGCATTCAGACGACGCTTACAACCGTTCAGACCGCGCTAACAACGATTCAGACGACGCTCACAGGGGTTCAGAGCGCGCTGACAAGGGTTCGGACTGCGCTGACAACGATGCAGGGCGCGCGCGCAGAGATTCAGGCCGCGCTGACAGGCGTTCGGACTGCGCTTGCTTAGAATCGGACCGTGCTAACCGATAGTCGGAAGACGCGGACGGTGAACGAGATCGTGCCGACGACGGGCAGGACGCCGGGTGGCGTGGGCCGGCGGAGATTTAGGTGGAGCGTTTCCACGTGAAGTAGGCGGCGAGGAGCACCATTTCAGCGAGGCCGGCGGCGGTGAGTATGACAATCAGATCGTCCTTGGTGAACGTGCGGCGAGTGAGCGTGCTCTGGGTGGGGTCGGCTGGAAAATAGTGCACCTTGACAGTCTGCCCGGGGGAGTGGCGCGCCTGAAACGCGGCCTCGTCCTCAGGGACGCGGCGAGTCGAGACCATGTCTTCTGTAACGAATGGAGTGCCGGCGATTGTGAAGGTGTAGGTCACGACGCGATCAACGGTGTTCGACTCGACGTCGATGGACCGTCGCATCCGATGGGCGATCACGCGGGCTTCGGTGGTGAGCCATTCGTCGTGTTTGCGTTGGAAGCGGATCGCAAGAATGACGGCGAGAGAGCAGAAGGTCGTGATGAGCAGGACGGCGAGCACGGGACGGTAGTGGGCGCGGGTGGTGGGTGGGGGATAGGATTCTGGTGGGGATCCGCCAAATAAAAAAGCCGCGGGGTGAACCGCGGCTGGAGGGCGAGGGCAGGAGACTGACTTATTGGGTCTCGAGGATCGACTTGAGGTTGTGGAGGCAGATGCGGCTCGCGATGTCGCCGCCGTGGGAGAAGGCGTGGCCGGCGGGGAGGTGGAGCATCTTTTCGTCGATTTTCTGCAGGCGCCAGTGGGTCTCGAGCGAGAGCAGGCCTTTGTAGCCGGCGGCGCGGAGGGCGAGGAGCTGGCCGCGCCAGTCGACCTGGCCGACGCCAACGGGGGTGCCGACGGCGATAAGGTCACCGGCTGCCACGGGGGCACGGCGGATGGCGTCCTTCAGGTGGACGTGGAAGAGGCGCGGCGCGAGGAACGCGATGTCGGCGGGTGTCGAGGGCAGGGCGCCGGGGACGTAGATAACATTGCAGGGATCCCAGATGATGCCGACGCGATCGGCCGGGAGCGGGTTGACGATGGCGAGCGTCTCGGCCGCGGTGGCGGCGAGACAGGAGTGTTCGTTTTCCACACCGAGGCGGATGCCGGAGCCGGCGGCGAGATCGACGAGGCCGCGGAGGTGTTCGACGACGCGGGCTTGTTTCGCGGGCTCAGCGGGGTTGGGCGTGCGGAGGAAGGTGAAGACGCGGAGGAGGTCGGCGTTGAGCTGGCGGGCGACGTCGAGAGAGCGTTTCAGGATGTCGCGGTGGAGGGCGATCGCGGCGGTGTCGTCGAGGTCACATTTGAAGACAGGCGTGGCGCAGCCATAGATTTTCCAGCCCTCGGCGCGGGAGGCGGCGCCGAGTTCGGCGACGTCGGAGGGGGTGAGGTCTTTGAAGGCGCGGCCGTTGAAGCTGCGGAGCTCGATGCCGCCGAGGCGGAATTCGCGGATGAACGCGGAGAGGGTGGCGAGGTCTTGGGAGACCTCGTCCGAGATGATGGTGATGTGGTCGGGAAAGATCATGAGAGGATGGGACGGGCGAGGGAGCGCGGCGGCAAGGAAACGGACGGCGGTCATAGACCGCCGCTACAGGAAGGGCAGCCGAGAGTTATTTCTTGGGGGCGACGTAGCCGGCTTTTTTGAGCACCTCGGCCATGCTGACGGGGGCGCCGCCGCGGCGTTTGCTTTCATCGGCGGCTTCCATGAAGGCCATGAGCTCGAGGGTGGTCTCGGCGGGGACGGGGCTGATGCCGGTCTGGAGGAACTTCATGATTTCGACGGTGAGGCCGTTGTAGGTTTGTTTCTCGCCGGCGGTGGCGACGCCCTTGGTGCCGACGGCGGTGACGCCGTAGCCCTTGAAGGTTTTGCGGTTGCCTTGGGCGATGCCGACGCGGCCGTCGGACCAGACACCGGTGATGATGTCGGTGTTCTCGGCGTGGGTGCGCTGGACGGTCACGCAACCGGCGCCGAGGACGGTGTAGAGGGCTTCGACGCAGTGGATGCCATACCAGTAGAAGTCAGGGTGGTGGGGCTCAAACTCGGCGGGTCCGATGGAGTAGACGGAGGTGATGTCGCCGATCTTGGCGAACTTCGAGGCGAAGGAGTCGGGCGGGTAGCGGAGAGAGGAGGAGCTGAAGATCGGCACGCCGGATTCACGGGAGAGACGGACGATCTCGACGGCGTCCTTGAGGGAGCCGGCGAGGGGCTTGTCGATGTAGACCGGCTTCTTCGCGGCGAGCGTGCGGCGGAATTGGTCGAGGTGGGGGCGACCGTCGACGCTCTCGATGAGGATCGCGTCGACGTTCTTGGCGAGTTCTTCGATCGAATCGTAAATCTTCACGCCGTATTTCTCGACGAGATCCTTGGTGTAGCCCTCGACGCGCGAGGCACTGGACTCGATGTCGGGACTGCCACCCTTGAAGGCGGCGACGACCTTGCCACCGGGGACGTGGTTGGGGGCGGTGGGGTCGTTAAAGGTCTTGGTGAAGACGATGACGTGCGAGGTGTCCAAGCCGATCATGCCGAGGCGGAGCGGGGCAGGTTCGGCGGAGCGGAGCGGGGCAAAGGCGAGCGCAGCGAGGGCGAGGAGAGAGAGGAACGGTGAGCGCATGGGAGGGGACAGAGTAGGGTGGAGGAGATGGGGTCTGGAGTCTGAAGTCTAGGGTCAGAGGAGGGACGCGGAGGCGGTGTCGATGTAGAGTGTAGCGTCGGGATGGAGGCGGAGGATGGAGGCCGGGCAGGCGGTGGTGATGGGGCCTTGGACGGTGGCGCGCACGGCGGGGGCCTTGAGTGGACCGGGGACGTGGATGCTGAGGCGCTTGGCTTGGCGGAAGACGGAGACGGTGAGCGTGAAGGCGTGGAGGGGGACGTCGGCGAGGGTGGGGAAGCAGCCGTCGTTGACCTGTTGTTGGCGGCAGGCGAGGTCGAGCTCGACGACCTTGACGAGCTGCGGGTCCTCGAAGTCGGCGACAGGCGGATCGTTGAAGGCGATGTGACCGTTTTCGCCGATGCCCATGCAGATGAGATCGATGGGCTTTTCGCGGAGCAGGGCGGAGTAGCGGGCGGCGACGGCGGCGGCGTCCTTTTCCTCGGCGGGGAGGGGATGGAAGTGGCCGATGGGGACGTGGCGGAGGAGATGCTCGCGAAGATAGGAGCGGAAACTCTGGGAGTGGGCGGCGGTGAGGCCGACGTAGTCATCCATGTGGAATGCCGTGATGCGCGACCAATCGAGGGCGAGTCCGCATTGGGCCGGATCGATGAGGGCGGCGAGGAACTGGTCCTGGGACGGGGCGCAGGCGAAGATCACGCGGGCTTCACCCTGACGCGCAATGACGCCGTGGAGGTGGGCGGCGACGGCGCGGGCCGCGGCGCGACCGAGCGCGGGGCGGTCGGCATGGACTTCGACGGCGAGACGGCCGGCGGTGAGATAGTGAGGAGCGGTGACGGGCATGGAGGAAAAGGAAAGGCCCACGGTCCAATGACCAAGGACCAAGTTTTAAAAACTAAAGCGGCGGGAGAGTGACGCCGAAGGCGGCGGCAGCGGTGGTGGACCAGAGTTCGTGGGCGGTGGCGGGCGAGAGATCAAGCCACGTGGCGACGTGGCGGACGCCCTGGTCGGGTGTGAGGGTGGAGCCGGCGAAATTGGCGGAGCCGGGAGCGCGGGCAATGCCATCGGCGCCGACGTCGATCTCGTGTGGTCCGATCGTGAAGCGACCGGGCGGGGCGCCGGCGCCGGCCATGGCGTCGGTGGTGAAGAGGATGCGGCCGGGGGGCTTGGCGCGGACGAGATTCTTCAGGACGAAGGGTGGCAGGTGGATGCCGTCCGGGATGAAGCAAGCGGTGAGGTCGTCGCGCGCGAGGAGACGTTGGATGATGTTGTCGTGACGCGGGAGCTCGGTAGGGCAGCCGTTGCCGATATGGGTGATGAACCGGGCGCCGGCGCGGACGGCCGCGTCGATCTGGGCGGTATCGGCGTTGGTGTGGCCGAGGGAAACATGGAGGCCGCGGCGGGTGAGCTCGGCGATGAAGGCCGGGCTGCCGGGCCATTCGGGGGCGAGGGTGACGAGGCGGATGCGGCCGCCGGCGGCGGCTTGAAGGCGGTCAAACTCGGCGAGCGATGGCGCGTGCATGGGGCCCGCGGGGTGGGCGCCGCGGTAGCCGGGCAGCGGGCTGAGCCACGGGCCCTCGAGGTGATAGCCGAGCACGGCGGTCGCGGCGGCGGGGGAGGCGGCGCAGAGTTGTTCGAAGGCGGCGAAGCGGCGGACGAGGGCGTCGATCTCGTCAGTGATAAGGGTGACGAAAATTCCGGCGGTGCCGTGGCGGCGGAGAGTGGCGACGGCGTGGTCGAACTGGGCGACGGTCAGGCCGTCGCGCTGGAAATCGACGCCGCCAAAGCCGTTGACTTGGAAATCGAAGAGGCCGCGGGGGGGCATGGGCAAGTGAGGACGTCCGGGGGTGGACTGGCCCTCAAGCGAGCCAGCGGTGGACGTTGACTGCAACAAAGTCGTCGTCGACGAGCCACGGGTAGGCGGCGGCGACGCGGGTAAGCTCGGCGGCCTGGCCGGGGGAGAGGCGTTCGTGGGGATCGAGGCAGGCGGTGCTGGCGAGGAGGCCTTGGCGGCGGAGGACTTCGTGGATGCCGGGGAGGCAGCCGGCGAAGTTGTGCGCGGAGTCGAAGAGGGCGGCGTTGGCGTCGGTGAGGGCGGCGTTGCGATCGAGCCAGGAGGCGTCGAGGCGCGAGCGGGCGCGGGCGCGTTTCACTTCGGCGAAAAGGCGGACGGCGGCGTGGGTCCATACGCCCCATTGGCCGAGGAGGCCGCCGTCGATGTGGCGGGTGCGGCCGGCAAAGGTGAACGGCGTGAGGAGGTCGGCGAGGATGTTGTCGTCGTTGCCGGTGTAGAGCGCGACGTCGTCGCGGCCGGACGCGAGGACGGCGCGGACGACGTCGAGGGTGCGGTAGCGGTTGAACGGAGCGATCTTGATGGCGACGAGGCCCGGGATCTCGGCGAAGGCCCGCCAGAAGCGGTAAGTGAACGTGCGCCCGCCGACGGCGGGTTGCAGGTAGAAGCCGACGAGGGGCAACTCGCGGGCGACGGCGCGGCAGTGGGCGAGGATGCGGGCCTCGGTGTCGGCGGGCGCGGTCCAGGCGCCGAGGGAAAGGAGACCGGCGTGGTAGCCGAGGTCGCGGGCGAGCCGGGCTTCGGCGAGGGCCTGAGGAGTGCGGCCGCAAAGACCGGCGATGAGCACAAAATCGCGCGGGCGAGCGGGATGGGCGGTGGGCCACGTGCGCGCGGTTTCGGCAGCGAGGGCGAGGACGGGTTGGTAGAGACCAATCTTGGGCTCGCGAATGGCGAACTGCGTGGAGTGCACGCCGACGGCAAGTCCGCCGGCGCCGGCCTCGACGTAGTAGCGCACGAGGGCGCGTTGGTGGCGCTCGTCCCAGTGGCGCTGGCGCGTGAGCGCGAGCGGCAGGGCGGGGATGACCTGGCCGGCGCGGAGGTGAGAGCGGAGATCGAACGGCATCGCGCGGTGCGGCGGGATCAGAAGCGACCGTCGCGTCGCTCGAAGCCGGTGGGTTTACCCCACGTCTCGCCGTCGTTGAGCAACCAGGTGGCGATCCACTGCATCTGGGACTCGACGGAAGTGGCGGGGAGGCCGAAGCGGCGATGAGAGAGCGCGGCGTTATTGAGCCAGGCGGTGGGGGCCTCGGAGCCCCTGATCACGACCGGGCGACCGAAGATCTCGCCGAAACGATGCGCGATGGCGCGCACGGAGAGGGTGTCGGGCCCGGTGATGTTGACGGGCACGGCGGGCGTGCCGGCGAGCTCGAGCGACTGGATGCAGTGGGCGAGGGCGTCGGGCTGCCAGATGATGTTGAAGTAGCCGGTCGTGACATCGATCGGGCGACCGGCGAGGACGGACTCGGCGAGGTCGACCAGGAGGCCGTAGCGAAACTCGACGGAGTAGTTGAGCCGGATGAGCGCGATGGGATTACCGTGACGGAGCGAGGCGGCGGCGAAGGCTTGCTCACGGGCGAGGCAGGAAGCGGCGTAGTCCCCGACCGGGGCCGTGGGCATCGCTTCAGTGGCGCCGCCCGACGTGGCGGCGACGAACGGATAGACGCAACCCGACGAGAAGGCGATGATGCGCGAAGCCCGAAAACGATCGGCGACCTGGGCCGGCAGCTCGACGTTGACGGCATGGAGGAGGTCGGGCGCGGTGGACGTGCCGAATTTGACGCCGGCGAGGAAGAAGACGGTCGGGGCATCGGGCAGGGCGGCGAGCGCGACGGGATCGGAGAGGTCGCACGGACACGTCTCGACGCCGCGGCTCTCGAAGTCTGCCCGATCGCGGAGCGTGGTGAAGCGCGACACGGCGATGACGCGGTCGGTCCGGCCGAGCTGGTCGAGGGCGGCCCGGAGCATCACACTGAGATGGAGACCGAGTTTTCCGCCGGCGCCCAAGACGAGAAAGGGACCGGGAGTGCGGGCGACCGTGGCGATGGCGCCGGGTGAAGGACGGCTGAGGAAATCATCGACGCTCTCCCGGGGAAACGGCAGCAGGGGCCGGGGGGCGAGGGGCGTCGGAATCGAAGGCATGAACGTAACCGGATGGTTATGGAAACCGCAGGACGGACAAGGGGATTTTGGCGGGGGAGGGAAGGGGCGCGAAGTGGCCGATGGAACCGGGGGACAGGGAATCGGGCGGCGATGTGGTAGGGCGAATAAAAAATTCGATTGAAAGCGCGAGGGTGCGCCGGAAGCGTAACTCGCCAGTTACCGCCCACCGCACGACGGCGTCATCGCGTGCACGCCCGGGCGGACCTGTCTTCCCCCGCTCGGTCGCTTTCTCCCCTCCTCACACTCCCTATGCTACGTCCCCTATTCCTCCTCGTCGCCCTCGTGGCCGCCGTCGCCAGCCGTATTGTCGCAGCGGAACCGCCCGCCGGGTTTACCGCACTGTTTAATGGCAAGGACCTCGCGGGCTGGCGGGGCGGCACGACCTATGACCATCGGCAGCTCTTGGAATTGCCCGAGGCGGAACGTGCCGCGTTGATCGCCAAGTGGACGGCCGAGCTGAAGGGTAAGGACGGCAAGGCGCACTGGACGGTTGAAGGTGGCGAGTTGGTCAACGATGGAGCGGGCAGCTACGTCACGACCGAGCGTGACTACGGTAATTTCGAGTTGTTGGCGGACTGGAAGATTCTGCCGGTCACGGATTCGGGGATTTATCTCCGGGGCGTGCCCCAGGTGCAGATTTGGGACCCGACGCAGCCGGATCCGCAGAAGAACGGCTCGGCGCTCGGTTCGGGCGGACTGTGGAATAACGACAAGACCTCGCCCGGCCGTGATCCGCTGGTGCGGGCCGACAAGCCGGCGGGCGAGTGGAATCGCTTTCGCATCGTGATGGTCGGCAGCCGCGTGAGCGTCTGGTTGAACGAGAAACTCGTGGTCGATCACGCGGTGCTGGAGAACTACTACGACAAGAAGCTCGCGGCCGACAAACGGCGTCCGATCCCGGCGCGCGGTCCGATCCAATTGCAGACGCACAATGGCGGCACGCGCTGGCGCAATGTGTTTGTTCGCGAGATTGGAACGGAAGAGTCATCACGGATTCTCGCGGCCAAAGGCACGGCGGGCTACACGGCGATCTTCAATGGCCGCAACCTCGACGGCTGGGCGGGGCCTCTCGACGCGGTGGCCGTGAAGGATGGCGCCATCGTGTGGCTGGAGAAGAAAGGCGGCACCGTCTATTGGAACCGTGAGCTCAAAGATTTTCAGGCCCGAGTGACCTTCAAACTGCCGCCGGCGGGTAACAACGGCCTCGCGATTCGCTATCCCGGCACGGGCGACACAGCCTATGTGGGCATGTGCGAACTGCAGGTGCTCGATGAGAATTACGACAAGGTGAAAGGAAAGATCGACCCTCGTCAGGTGCACGGCTCGGCCTACGGCATGGTGGCGGCGGCGCGGGGCTACCAGCACCCAATCGGCGAATGGAATTTTGAGGAAGTCACCGTTGTGGGCTCGAAGATCAAAGTGGAGCTCAACGGCACGGTGATTTTGGATGCCGACCTATCGACCGTCGACCTCAGCAAGGTAATGGCCAACAAACCGCACCCCGGGAAGGACCGCGCGAGCGGCTTCTTCGGCTTCGCGGGGCACAACGATCCGGTGCAGTTCAAAGACGTCTTCATCAAGACGCTCTGATCATCGTGGCCGGGGTGGGGGCGCGGCCAATGTCGCGCGCCCTTTCGTCGCCAAGCGTGGTGCCCGGGGCGGGGCTCGAACCCGCACGGCCTTTCGGCCAAGGGATTTTAAGTCCCTAGTGTCTACCATTTCACCACCCGGGCGGTGGGGGGAGGGACGTTGAAAAGCTGCGCGAGTGAAGGCGAGCCAAAGCCGGCGGGACCTACATGGAACTGTAGGGTTGCGGAAGCACGGGACCTCGGCCGTTGGATGGAGAAGCGTGCCGCAGTGGAATTGAGCCTTGCCCGGAGAAAGCGTGCCGCCCACGGTCCGCGCCGGTGAAAATTGGATTTCTCGGCGGGAGTTTCGACCCTGTCCACTTCGGTCACTTGATGGCGGCGCAAGACGCCTTTGAACAGCACCAGCTTGATCGGCTCGTGCTCGTGCCCGCTGCGCAAGCGCCGCTCAAGCCGAACGACGTGCAGTCGACCTCGGAAGATCGACTCGCAATGCTCCGGGCGGCGACCGAGTGGGATCGACGCTTCGAAATCTCAGATCTGGAGCTGCGCCGCGGCGGGGTGAGCTACACCATCGATTCGGCGCGATATTTTCGGGCGCTCTATCCGAACGACGATTTGTTTTGGGTGATCGGCGGCGACCAACTGCCGAAGCTGCACCTGTGGAAGGACATTTCCGAGCTCGTGAAGCTGGTGGAGTTTATCTTCCTGGAACGGCCGGGCTTTCCCGTGCGGGCGCATCCCGAGATTCCCGGGTTGAGGCTGCATCGCTGCGATGGCCACTTGCTCGCGATTAACTCGACCGAATTGCGCGAGCGCACGCGCCGCGGCCTGTCGCTGGACTATTTCGTCCCGCACAAGGCGATTGTTTATATCAAGGAAATGGGTCTCTATCGGCAAAACTCATGAAATCGAAGAACATCAAGGCATCGTTGGAGCTGGTAAAGGCGTGCTGCCGCGCACTGGACGACAAGAAAGCAGCCGACCTGCGCGTGCTCGACGTGAGCGAGCAGTCATCGATCACGGACTTCCTGATTATTGCAACGGCGACCTCTGACCCGCACCTGCGGGCGCTTCGAGTCGAGCTCGAGAAAGTGATCGATGCGACGAAGACCAAGATCGTGGGCATCGAGACGGCGCAGGAGAGCGGCTGGACGGTGATCGACGCGTTCGACATCATGATCCACCTGTTTTCCGCGGATCGACGCGAACACTACGGGCTGGAGAACCTCTGGAAGGATGCGGACGAGGTCTCGGTGGCCAAGCTACTTGCGGTCGTTAAGACGAAGGCGCCCAAGAAGCGTGTAGCGGCGCCGGCAAAGGCCAAGGCGAAGAAAAAATAGCGCCCGCTCCCGGCAAAACGGCATGGAGTAAGTATAAACCCTCTGGGGATAAGTGCTCCCACCCCGGGGGCGTTTACAGGATTTTGACCTTGAGGACTCGGGGGTGATGGTGTTTGTTTGTCCTACTGCTCGCATTTGAGCGTATATCATACATCCATCGTCAGTCGTCTGTAATCATATGAAAACTCAGTCCTCCAAGGGTTTTACCCTCGTCGAAATCATGATCGTCGTTGTCATCATCGGTCTCTTGGCCGCGATGGCGATTCCGGCCTTCCAGAAGGTCCGCACCTCCTCCCAGGACAAAGCCGTCCTTAACAACGCTCGCCAGCTGGCGGCCGCTGCTGACCAATACTTCCTCGAGAACGGTGTGTCTTCCGTGTCGCAGGGCTCCCTCGTCGGCGCCACGAACTACGTGAAGGCCCTGAACCTCGTCGCCAACGAGTCCTATCCCGCTGGCTACACGCAGGGCGTGACGATCACGGTTGCCGGTATCGCCGGTGCCCGCACCGTCACCTACGCTCCCTAATTAGTTTCAGAGCATAGTCTGCTCTTTCGGCCGCCTGCTCACGCAGGCGGCTTTTTTGTCGTCTGAAGTGAGCGCGCTAAGTGTTTCTACTACGGCGCTGCGTAAAACCCTGCAGGTTTTTGATCGTCTGTTTACCATAAAGCACTCGTCACTTCTAGTAGACGTCGTGCAGTGTCTCGGCCGTTCCGAAAGCATTACTACATTATATGAAGCACAATCGCACACAGTCTGCGCAGGGTTTTACCCTAGTCGAAATCATGATCGTCGTCGTTATCATCGGCCTCTTGGCCGCGATGGCGATTCCGGCTTTCCAGAAGGTTCGCACTTCCTCTCAGGACAAAGCCGTGCTTAACAACGCACGCCAGCTGGCGGCCGCGGCTGACCAATACTTTCTCGAGAACGGTGTGTCTTCCGTGTCGCAAGGCTCCCTCGTCGGCGCGTCGAACTACGTAAAGGCGCTAAACCTCGTCGCCAACGAATCCTACCCTGACGGTTTCACGCAAGGCGTCACGATCACAGTGCAGGGGATCGCGGGTGCCCGCACGGTGACCTACGCTCCTTAAGCTGAGCACGCTTGGTTTTATGCTGCCGCCCGCATTCGATGTGGGCGGCTTTTTTGTAGTCAGCCGATTCAGTTACCCGGGACTTTCAATTCTTGGTGGTATCCCTCAGCTTAGCGCTCCGCACACGTATGAATTTTTCGTCTCTTCCCCCGTGGGCCCAAAATCACCGCCTGGTGGGTTTTGTCTTATCGGCGCTTCTCGCCATCTTCCTCGGGTTTGTCGCTTTCTCGGATAACGTCGCGATCATCTTTGTTTCGAAGGCCGGGTTTTGGATGGTGCTGGTGGCGTTTGCGCTCTTCCTGCACGCGCTCTGGCAGACCTTGCGGGTAGATTGGCAGGGAGGGAACTGGCGTCAGTGGGATTGGATTTCCGTCGGCGTGGTGGGACTCGGAGGCACGGTGCTGTTGGTGCACGAAACCTTCGGTTTCAAGATCGTGATGGACGAGATCCTCCTGCTCGGCACGTCGATGGCGATGCACTTTGACAAAACCGTGCATACGCCCGTGCGCGGCAGTGATATCCAAGGAGTGTATGTGATTTTGGATGGGATGATGGATAAGCGGCCCCTGTTTTTCCCCTTCCTCGTCTCACTCGTGCATGACCTCACAGGCTACCGACCGGCTAATGCCTTCGTGGTGAACGGCGCACTGACCTTTGTTTTCCTCGGCTTGATCAACACCCTCGGTCGTAAGCTGGCGGGGCGCTGGGCTGGCTGGTTGGGCGTCGCGCTCTTCGCCGGACTCCCCTTGCTGGCGCACAACGCCACCGGTGGTGGCTTCGAGTTACTCAATCTGGTGATGATTGTGGCGACGCTGTTGTTGGGTGCGAACTGGGTCGAGAAACGGGACGGGCCGGCCCTCTCGGCCTTTTGTTTGTCTGCATTGTTGCTGGCGCAGGTGCGCTACGAGTCTGTCATTTACCTTGGTCCGGTTGTTTTGTTGGTGCTGTGGGTGTGGTATCGCGAAGGGCGCGTGATCCTCTCATGGCCGGTGGTCCTCGCGCCGCTGCTCATGGTGCACTATCCGCTGCAGCACCGGATTTTTGATATGCGCGCTTCCGCGTGGGAACTCGGCAGCAAGACCGGCTTCGAGACGCCGTTTTCGATCTCGTATCTGCCGGTAAATCTCCAACACGCCTTCGATTTTTTCTTCGCGAAGCCCTCGGATCAGCCAAACTCGATTGTGTTGTCCGTGGTCGGCTGGCTGGCGGTGCCGTTTTTCGCCTTGCTCGTTTCAAAGCGACTTCGGGCCCTCGCCAAGGAGACGCCGATCATCGTGGCGACCTCGCTCTTTGCCCTCGGGTTTGCGGCGCAGTTTGCGCTGATGATGGTCTACTTCTGGGGGCAGTTTGACGACGTCGTCATCCGCCGACTCAGCCTCCCCACCCACCTCGGGCTCGTCGTCGCGGTGCTCACGGTCTTGCCGCAATTCACCCACGCTGCGGTCGTGCGCACGCTCCTGGCGGTCGCGTCACTTGGGCTGGTGGCGAGTGGCGTGCCGTCAATGGCGGCCCACGCCTACAGCCAACAATACCTGCCCGGGCGCGAAACGGCGTGGCGCCGCGTCTTCATCGCGGAGCAACCGCGGCGCGACTATCTCGTGATCGATAACGACTCGATTCTCTGGGTCGCGCACCAGATTTCGGCCACGCCGATCATTCAGGCGATCAAGAACCGCGACAAATTGGTGTGGAACATGCGCAACCGGACCTATGCGGATATTTTCGTGTTTCAACGCTACCTGATCGACCCGCAGACCGGGGCGAAGACGCTGCGCGAAGGGGATGATCTCGGGCCGGCGTTCGTGCTGGAAACGGTGCGCGAGGAGCGGCTCGAAACGCTCACGCTATCGCGGCTCAGCCGGCTAAAGGAGATTCGTGAAGGCGACGTTTCGCTGACGGCGCCCGATCCGGCGACGCGCGAGGTGCCGAAGGATCGTGCTGAGATTGAAAAACTCCGCCGGGCCTATTTGGAGAATTTCGTGAAGATGCTGCCGTGAAATCGGATCGGCCGATGTTTTTCGCCTGATCGCCATGGGAGCCCTCTTTCGCTCGGTCTTTGCCCCGCTCCTTGGGCTGGTGCGCACCGCTCCGGAGCCGCGTCGCTTGATCGTCTTTGCGATCTGCGCGGTCGTGGCGGTGGTCGTGGGCTTTCGTCTCGTGTCGCCGACGGCCGCCAAGGACCTGATCGTCGCCTACGGCTATTACTACATGTTCGGTTTGTTCGCGGCCGGTGGCTACTATGCGTGGCGCGTGACGGCGGCCCGAAGTGAAGTATGGCGGACGTGGTGGCGCCGGCCGGGCTGGCCGGGCGTGGCGATCTTGGTCGCGACGGCCTTCGTGCTCATGAGCGATCCCTTCAAGCACAAGATCCTCTTCGATGAATATGTGCTGCAGGGCACGGCGTTGCACATGCACGCGACCAAGGAAATCGGCACAGTCATCCGGGCTTACGATATCGCCGGCTCATGGGTGCCGATCGACACCTTCCTCGATAAGCGTCCCTATTTTTTCACGTTCCTCGTCTCGCTGGTCCACGACCTGACGGGTTACCGGATCGCGAATATGTTTTTGGTCAACGCAGCGTGTGTGCCGGTGCTCTTCGCGCTCGTTTACTGGCTCGGCCGCGCGCTGGCCGGACGCGGGCCCGGGTTATTTGCGGTCGGCCTGCTGGCGACGCTGCCGTTGATCGGCCAAAATGCCACGGGAGCCGGCATGGAAATGCACAACCTCGTGATGCTCGCGCTGGTCATGGTGCTAGCGGTGCTCTGGTTGCGCGCACCCGATGGAGACCGCCTTTCCTTACTGGTGCTGGGGACGGTCCTGCTTGCGCAGAGCCGCTATGAATCGGCGCTATTTGTGGCCCCGGTGGCCGGGTTGATCGTGGTAGGCTGGCTGAAGGTAAACCGCATCATTCTGACGTGGCCGGCGGTGCTCGCGCCGCTACTGTTGGTGCCGCGCGTGTGGCACAACCGGTTCCTCGATGCCTCGCCCTTGCTTTGGCAGTTGAACGAAGGGCAGAGCGCGCGTTTCAGCTTCAGCTACCTCGAGGGCAACGTCATCGGAGCATGGTCATTCTTTTTCAACTTCGGCCGGGCGCATGCGAATTCGTGGTATCTCTCGGCGCTCGGGGTGGCGGGCTTGGCGTGGGGCCTAGCGCGCCTGTGGCGTCGTTCGCGACGCGGGGAAATGAAGCCGCTCACGTCCGAGCAATGGGTGTTTCTCGCCTTTGGCGCCGGGGTGGCAGCGAACCTCGGGTTGATCATGTTCTATTACTGGAGCCGTCTTGACGACACAATGGCGGCGCGGTTTGCCCTGCCGGCGTGTCTAATGCTGGCGCTCGTGGCGGCGCTTTGGCTGCGCTGGCTGGAGTCACCGCGTGTGCCGGCGCTGCGCATTGCACTGCTGGGCCTCGGCGTCTGGCTCGGTGTCGGGTGCTTTCCGGCGATGGCGCTGCGCCTCTACACGGATCAGAATTTGGTGATGAAAGAAGTCGAGTGGGAGCACGAGGTGCTGCTGAAACGCCCGGGGCCGCTGCTCTTCATCTCCAACAAGTCCACCTTGCCCTTCGTGCTTTGGCACGTCCCGACGATCATCAACGGGGTCGGTCGCCAGCGCCCCGAGCACATTCGATATCACCTCCGGGAAGGAACATTCCGTGAAGTGATCGTGGCCCAGGCGTTACGGCCGACCTCGCCCAGGGGTGACATGGGAGTCGATCCGGAAGATTTGATGCCGGAGTCCTATCATCTCGAAACCATCGCAGAGAAGCGCTTCGGCGGGCGATGGGCACGGCTGAGCCGGCTCGTATCCATCGATGACGTCAGCGCGGAAAAGACTCCGCCGCCGGCGAAGGCCGTGACAGCTCGCGAGTGAACGCGTCCTCCCAGTCCGTTTCGCCGCGCCGTCTCTGGTGGATGATGACGACTGTGGTGGTCGTCGTGTTGGGGGCATTTGCCGCCGCGCCGGAGCGCTTTCGGGCGATTGGGGTTAATCACCTCGGACCGTGGTTTCTGGATCTCTATGCGATCCTAGCGTCCAACGACGCGCTGGCGCGCGGACTCGATCCCTATGTCTACAACCCGTTGGATGTGTTTGGGCGTCCGCACGCGTATTCGCATTGGTGGCTTAAACTGGGGGAGTTTGGTCTGACGCGAGGCGACGTGCTCTGGCTGGGGGCGGCACTAGGGGGAGCCTTTTTAATCGCGACGCTGGCGTGGCTGCGACCACGTCAGCCCGGGGAAGTGATCTGGTCGCTGCTCGTGCTGCTCTCGCCACCCATGCTGCTGGCGCTGAATCGCGCCAACAATGACCTCGTGATTTTTGTATTACTCGCACCGGTGGTGCCGTGCCTTTTGTCGGCGCGGCTGTGGGTGCAGAGTCTGGCGGTGCCGCTCTTGGTTGGGGCTGTCGCGCTGAAATCCTATCCGGCGATTGCGCTAGCGATTCTACTATCCGTCACCGCGCCGCGCGCCCGGCGTCGGCTGGTGTTCGGCGCAGCGCTGGCTCTGCTGATCATGCTGCCCGATCACATCCGCGATTTGGGCGTCTATGTGAAAAAAGTTCCGGAGGTGGAGGGCTTGATGACCTTCGGTGCGCGTCACCTCTGGGTCGGCCTTGATTTGCCGGCGACGTGGGCGCGAATCGGTGGGGCGATGGTGGGCGCGGTCGCTTTTGCCTTCTGGTGGAGACGCGACCTGCTGAAAGGTTGGGAGGCGGGCGAGCGAGCGGCCTGGATGGGCTTTGTGTTGGGAGCGCTGCTGCTGACGGGATGTTTTTTTGCCGGCGTTAGCTACGCCTACCGCTGGGTATTCGCGCTGTGGCTCGCGCCGCTGCTCTGGCGTCTGCCGCGCGACCACGCCGCGCCGGTGGCGGCCCGACGTTTGGCCGGGGTAACGGCCGCGCTGCTGTTATGGGCGCTGTGGGGGGATGCGGCGGCGAGCAGTGTGATCGGCCGGGTGATGGCCGGAGCGAGTCCGGAGCGAATATTGGAAGTCGCCGACCGGTTTTCTTACATGGAGCAGCCGCTGATTTGGGCGCTCGTCTTCTGCCTGCTCGCTTTTTTAGCGCACTTTGCGCGCGAAGTGTGGGCGCGGCTGCGGTCGGGCGCTGCGAATTAACGGCGCGGGGCCGCCACGGCGCGTTCGATCAACGTGCGCCATTCGGTGAGCGTGCCCGAGGTGGCGGCTGCGACTTCGGCCGCATTTAGGCGATAGATGAAAATGGAATAGCCGACATGAGCGTCGGGTGCGCGCACGCGAAGATAGTAGCACAGGCGCGCGAACCGCAGGATATCGTGGCGCGCCCAGGAGCGACGCCATTGCGTTTCGGTGGCGTCCTTGAGCAGCGCGGCGCGGCGGGCGGGATCGCGGGTGAAATCGGCGAACAGCGGCTCGAGTGCGCGGAGCGACTGGTATTCCTTCTCAAGTTCGATGGTCCAGGGCCCGCGCACGTTGCTGTAGACATGCTCGAGCATGGTCGCGCTGATCGCATAGTTGCCGGCTTCGAGCGGGACGTAGGGGTGAACAATCTTGAAGCCGTTGACGAACGGAAGGCGGCGAGTGCCCAGGTTGTAGTAGTCCGGCTCGCCAGTGCCGAAGTAGGACAAGTAGGTGGGCTGGCCGTTGTCGTGCTCCGCTAGCCAGGCCTTGAGCCCAGGCAAGTCCTGGCCCCAGTCGAGCGAACTGTCGACGAGGTGGCGGTGACCGTTTGCCGGGCCGCCACCCAAGGCGTTGAAATAGGCGATGAAGTGAGGGGCGATACGGGTGGTTTCGAGGGCTTGTCCACCGACTAACAGAACGAGGACCGCAAGGAGGAGGGAGCGCCGCGCCGCGAGCCACGCGCCGAGGGCGCCGGCACCGATAAAGAGCACGGGGTAGGTTGGCAGGATGTGCCGGTGGCCGATGTTGAGGTGGCTCGTCAGGGAAAAGGCCCAATAGACGACAAACAGCGCGGCTAACGGTGCGACGCGATAGAGGTCGGTGCGGAGTTTGCCCGGGGCGGCGAGCCAGCGGCGGATAGTGAGTGTCGCGACGAGACCGGTGGCGGCGAGGAGCGGGAGTGTGGTCTTGAGGGCGAAGGCCCACGGGAAAAAGCTCGGCCAGCCGGTGGTGCTGTATTCGCCGTTCAGGTAAGCGGAGCGCACTTGGGCGGTTTCCAGCACGTAGGCGAACCCGTAGAGAAAGGCCTCGGGCAGGGCGTGAACGCTCGCGAGAGCGCGAATGAGTTTGCCGGAAAAACCGATGTGCAGATCGAGGACTTCCCATGGGCGAACGAAGTGATCGGCAGGCGGGAGTGCAGGGTTGAAGGCGGCGTAGTGGAAGCCGTAGAACGCCCAGATCACGAGCCCGGCGACGAGGCCGTGGCCCAGGGCCGAGAGGGCGGCGGCGCCGAATTTTCCTCCGCGTGAGGTATAGTCGCGACCGAAGACGCGGAGCGCACCCGGGGCGAAGGCGCGAGCCGCGGCGGTGAGCACCATCATCGGCAAGAGCAGAACGGCGGAGAATTTCGCGACGTAGGCGAGGCCGAAGACGAGGGCGCTCAGCCACCAGACGCGGGAGCGGGGATTATGGAGGTGCCACCACCACGCGGCGAGGGAGGCCAAAAAGAAAAACGTCATGCACACGTCCGACGTGGCGAGGGCACCGTGGGCGAGGAAGTTGGGGCAGAGCGCGTAGAGGGTGAGGGAGAGAAAGGCGCCGACGGTGCCGAAAAGGCGGCGCGACCAGCAAAAGATGAGCACGCCGGTCGCGATACTGAACAGCACGATCATCGCCCGGCCGGCCATGAGCATAGGAAAATGATCGTGGCCCGTTTCGTAGAAGAATTGGTGTCCGACGGGCTGGCCCTCGGAGGTTTTCCAGTAAGCGTTACCCTCTAATTTGGGAAACGGAGGCGCCATGAAGACCGCAGGAAGCGCGGCCCAACGCTGAGGAAGAATGCCGTTTTCCGGGTGAATGCGGTAGTCGTCGAGATGCCAGTAGGTGTAACCGCCGGTGATGTGGAGAATCTCGTCGGCGGTGTTGCTCTTGCCGGAGACGGCCCAGAGCGCGAGGGCGGCGTGCAGCGCGAGAAGCGCGGCCACCCCGAGTGTGACGAAGAGATTTCCCGGGCGCGCGGACATCGTCCGGTCAGGCGGCGAGCGCGGCGCGGAGGGCGTCGGCGACGAGGCCAACGTGATCCGGCGTCATCTCGGGAAACATCGGGAGCGAGAGGACGGTGCGGGCCGCCTGCTCGGCGCGCGGGAAAGCGCCCTCGGCGTAGCCCAGCTCGGCGTAGGCTTTTTGCCGATGGATCGGAACCGGGTAGTGGACGACGGTTTGGATGCCGCGCGCAGCGAGAAACTTCGCGACGGCGTCTCGCGGACGATCGAGGAGGCGGATGACGAAGAGGTGATAGACGTGGCGGCCGGTCCACGGGGCCTCCGCGGGAAGGACGACGCCGGGTAGATCGGCGAGGGCGGCGCGATACCAGCCGGCAGCGACGCGGCGGCGTTCATTCCACGCGGCGAGGTGGCGGAGCTTCACACCGAGGATCGCGGCCTGCATGGTGTCGAGGCGCGAATTGTAGCCCTGAATCTCGTGGTGGTATTTCACGACGGAGCCCCAGTTGCGCAGGAGTTTGATCTGCCGTGCGAGGGCGTCGTCGTTGGTGTTGACCGCACCGCCGTCACCGAAAGCGCCGAGATTTTTTCCGGGATAGAAACTGAAGGCCGAGGCCTGACCGAGCGCCCCGCAGGGGCGGCCGTCCTTGAGGGTGGCGCCGTGGGCCTGCGCGGCATCTTCGACGAGGGCGAGGCCGTGCTGGCGCGCAATGGCGGAAAGTGCGTCCATGTTCGCGGGCTGGCCGTAGAGGTGGACGGGCATGATCGCGCGGGTGCGCGGTGTGATGGCGGCGGCGACGGCGGAAGGATCGATGAGGTAGTCGTCGAGGGAGCAATCAACGAGGACGGGGCGAGCGCCGGTGTAGGAAACGGCCTCGGCGGTGGCGATGAAGCTGTTGGCGACGGTGATGACCTCATGGCCGGGGCCGATGCCGAGGGCGCGGAGGATGAGTTGGAGAGCGTCGGTGCCGGAGCCGACGCCGATGGCGTGCTGCGTGCCACAGAACTGGGCCCAGTCTTTCTCGAAGGCGGTGACCTCGGGGCCGAGGATGAACTGGCCGTGGCGCAGGACGGCATCGAGGGCGGGATCGAGCTCGGGGCGCAGGGTGCGAATCTGCAGCGGCAGATCTTGAAACGGGACTTGGACGGAAGGCGTGGCGGTCATCGGGAGGGAGCGGGACGTGGTTCTTTGCGCCACGTCCACCAGAGGGAAAACAGGCCCCCGAGGGTGCGGCGCATGACTTTGAAACGCGAGGCCGAAGCCACGCCACCGAGGCGGACTTTCATCTCGACATCGACCTCGACGATGCTGGCGCCGACATCGCGCAGGCGAATCAGTGCCTCGGCGAGCATGGGGATGCCCCGCTGGGTGAGACGGATCTTGGCGAACTGGGTGCGGCGGTAGGCGTGGATCCAGTTCACATCGCGCAAGCGTAGGCCGAAGAGCGTGGCGACGAGCTGCGGGTAGAGCCACGAATTGAAGGCCATGAGGGGATTGTAGCCGACGCGGGCGCGACGGACGCCGACGATGACGTCGGCCCGGCCGAACTCCGCGGCGTAGGGTGCGAGGTCAGCAGGATCGGCGGGCATGTCGGCGGGCCAGAGAATCAAGTAGTCGCCCGTGGCGACGGATGCCCCGCGGCGGAAAGCGCCGCCGATGCCCTGATTCTCCTGATGGCAGGCGACGACGCCGGAGAGCTCGTGGGCGAGGGTATCGGCGATGGCGCCAGTGCGGTCGCGGCTGCCGTCGTTGACGATGATGATTTCGGCGGCGAGCCGGAGCTCGTCGAGCGTGCGGCGAAGGCGGCGGATGGCATCGTCGAGCAGCGCCTCTTCGTTGAAGGCGGGCACGATCACGCTGAGCGCGAGCGCGGTCTTAGCGGGGGTCATGCGCGCGGGCGAAGCTGGCGAGCGGGGACGCCGGCGACGGTGGCACCCGGCTGCACGTCGTGCGTGACGACGGCACCGGCACCGATGATGGCGCCCGCGCCGATGGTGATGCCGCCCATAATGAGCGCGCCGGAGCCGAGGGAGGCGCCGGCGCAGATGAGCGTGCGGTCCATTTTCCAGGTGCCGGCGAGGGTGGCGGCGACGGTGGGATGGCGGTCGTTGATAAACATGACGCCGTGGCCGACGAAGACATCGGCCTCGAGGGTGACGCCGGAGCAGATGAAGGTGTGGCTCTGGATGCGGCAGCGCGGGCCGACGAGCACGTCGCGCTGGATCTCGACGAAGGTGCCGATCATGGCGTCGTCGCCGATGGTGCAGCCGTAGAGGTTGATAAACGAATTGAGGCGGACGCGCGCGCCGAGCTTCACGTCGGGCGCGAGGCGGGCGAACTCGGGCAGCGGAGCGCTCATGCGGAGGCGACTTTGACGGCGCGGCCGTGTTGGCGGAGTGATTCGTGGGCGGCCTCGAGAACGCGCACAATGGCGTGGCCGAACTCGGCGTTGGCGGCGGGTTGGCGGCGGGCGCGGATGCAAGCGATGAACTCGTTGTCCTGGCGCGTGAGCGGCTCGGCGAGTTTCACCTTGGGAATCGTGATCTGGCCGTCGCGGAGAATCATGTGAAACTCGCCGAAGGAACTGTAGTGGTCGGCGGTGACGCCCTTGTCGTAGTAGCGGATGGGCTCGAGATTGTTCATGTCGTCCCAGACAGCCATCTTATGATCGCCGACGATGGTAAGGGCGCGGACCTTGCGGGGGTTGAGCCACGAAGTGTGGGCGTGGCAGACGACGTTGCCCGGATAGTAGAGCGTGAGGAAACCGACGTCCTCGACGTTCTTTTGGAGGACGCAGTTGCCAGTGGCGGAGACTTCGAGGGGTTGGGCGTTGAGGAGAAAATTGAAGATCGAGATGTCGTGGCTCGCCAGGTCGTGGATGGCGCCAACATCCGAGCGCACGGGGCCGAGGTTGGTGCGCACGGCGTCCATGTAGTAGATGCGGCCGAGCTCGCCGCGATCGAGGTCGGTCTTCAGATGAAGGACGCCGGAGTTGTAGAGGAAGACGTGGCCGACCATGAGGATCCGGCCTTTGGCCGCGGCGAGCGCGGCGAGTTCGGCGCACTCGGCGGCGGTGGGGGCGAGAGGTTTTTCGCAGAGAACATCCTTGCCGGCTTCGAGGGCGGCTTTGACGAGGGCGTGGTGCGTGCCGGTGGGCGTGGCGACGACGACAGCATCGATGTCAGTGGCGCGGGTGATGTCAGCGGGATCGCGCGTGACGGCGACGCCCTTGAGGAATTTCTGAGCGGCGGCGAGGCGGGCGTCGGAAAAATCGCAGACGCGGACCACTTCGCAGCCGTCGAGTTGAGAGAAGTTACGGACGTGGTTGGGGCCCCATTGGCCGAAGCCGATGACGCCAACCCGCACGGTGGACGAAGGAGTGCTCACGAGGCTGAAAAAATCACCGCCGGGCGCGGGGAGTGTCGAGAGGGAAACCCCACTGAGGTGCGGCGGGAGCTGCGTATCACGGGATTTTTATACGCTGTGCGAAGGATCACTCGCGACGTAGGCGGTAGGCACCGATGACGGGGCCTTCGAGGGCGGACTGGAGGTCGGCGGCGGTAAGTCGATAGACGAAAATGGAGTAGCCCGGGGCAGCGAGCGGCGGGCGGAGTTGGAGGTATTTGCAGAGGCGGGCGAAGCGGAGGCGGTCGAACTCGGGGAAGGTTTCAGGAGTGCGGTCGGAGCGGAGTGTTTGCCAGCGTTGTTCGAGCGCCGGAGTCCAAGGACCGCGATACGGCGTGTAGACCTCCGCGAGGACGGTGGCGCTAATGGCGTAGAGGCCGGGCTCGTAATCGTAGGAGAGAAGCGGGGGGCGGACAACGTAGGTGGGAGTGGGGAGAAAGGCATCGGGACGAACGCCGTAGTGGAGGGGCCAGGCGCTGCCGAAGTAGCCGAGGTAGAATTTCTCGCCGGGTTGGCGGAGCGAGGTGAGGGTGTCGCGAAGGGCGGGGAGGTCTTGGCCCCAGTCGAGAGAGCTATCGACAAAGAGGCGGTGGGCGTGGGCCGGCCCACCGGCGAGGGCGTTGAAGCCGGCAAGGTAGTGGGGGCGAATGGCGAAGGAAGCGGTGGCGTGGGCGGCGAGTAAAACGAGTGCGGTGAGGAGGAGGGCGCGTCGTTGCGCGAGGAGGCCAAGGGCAAGGAAGAGCGCGGGGTAGATGGGTAAAATGTGGCGGTCGCCGATGTTAAGGTTGCTGCCGAGGGCGACGAGCCAGACAACGGAGGCGGTTGCGGCGACGGGGAGTGTGCTGAGGAGAATCGCGCGGCGCTTGGCGGGGGCGGTGCGGCGGGCGAGGACGGCGCCAGCGACGGTGGCGACGAGGAGCGCACCGAGCATGGCGAGGGTAGTCTTGGTGAGGACGAGAGTGGGGAAGAATTGCCACGTGCCGAGGAGACCGTGCTCGCCGGCAAAAAAATTGGGGCGCGTAACTTCGACGGCGAGGACGTTGGAGAGACCGTAGAGCCAGGCTGCGGGGAAGAGGTGGTGGGCAAGGGCGAATTCAATGAGGCCGCGTTTCCAGCCGAGGAAGGGGAGCATGGTATCCCAGCTCCAAGCGAAACCTTCGAGAATCGGTGTGCCGGGGCCGCGGGCGTTGAAACGGAAATTGTAGAAGGCCCAGATGACAAAAAGGGCGGCGAGAGCGGAGAGGATGGCGAGGGCGAGGTTGGCGGAAAAACGCCGGAGGGTCTGAGATCTTGGCGATGGAGTCTGAGGGCCACGAAGGAGGGCGTCGGCGATGACGAGGACGGCGTAGATGGGGGCAATCAGGACGCCGTTGAATTTGGCGACGAGGGCGAGGCCGCTGGCGAGGCCGGCGAGTAGTCCGGATGGTAGGTCGCGTTTTTCGAGATGCCGCCAAAACAGCCACGGCGCAAGCGTGAGGAAGAGGGTGGCGGCGATGTCGGAAGTGGCTAGGCCGGCATGGGCGAGCGTGTTGGGCGCGAGGGCGTAAAAAGCGAGGGCGAGGAGTCCTCCGACGGCGCCGAAGGCGGCGCGCGTGAGAAAAAAGATGAGGAGGCCGAGCGCGACGCCGAGGAGGGTGTTGAGCGCTCGGGCTTGAGCAACGAGGCGGTCGGTGGGATTGCCGAGAGCGTAGAAGTAATCCCAGGAGAGTTGCCAGTAGGTGGAGCGACGCCAGAGCGTCTCATCCATGGTGAAGCGGGCGTCGGCGACGAGACCGGGCAGGCCAAAGAGGCGTTGCGGGAGATTGCCGTTCTCGGGCTGCATGCGGAAGTCACCGAATTTGTCGTAGGCAAAACCGGCGGTGATGTGCGGGAGTTCGTCGGACGTATGGCTTTTGCCCCGGGTGGCGGAAACGGTGAGCCACCAGAAAAGGGCGAGCAGAGCGACGACCGCGGCGGCGACGGCGAAGTCGCGCGGGGAGCGGAGAAGATTACGACGCGGGCCGGAGGCGGTCATGAGCTGGGTTTCACGTTGGACAAGTTCCGGGAGCGAAACAACGTCGGGCGCTCTCCTGGATCAAATCGCCGCATGAATACCGAAGAATATGCCAATATCGAGCGCCTGGAGCGCGATCATTGGTATTACGCGGGCAAGCGGCAGATGGTGCGGGAGTGGTTTGAGCGGGTGCGGGCGCCGCAAAAGGGCGATGTGCTGTTGGATTGTGGGGCGGGCACGGGATTCTTTGCGCAAGAAATGGAGCGGAGTTGTCGCGTGCTGGTGCTCGACAATCACGAGGAGTCGCTGCGGCGGCTGAGTCTGAAATTCAAGCCGGAGCAAGTTTTGGCGCTTGCGGGCGACGAGGTGCCGCTGCCGGACGGGTCATTGGATTTTGTGACGGCGCTCGATGTGCTCGAACATGTGCCGGACGATGTGGCGGTCGTGGACGGGTTTCGGCGGCTGTTGAAACCGGGCGGGGTGGCAATCGTGACCGTGCCGGTCGGGATGGAGTTGTGGAGCGACTGGGATCGCGTGCTGCAGCACTACCGGCGCTATGAACGGCGGCAGTTGTGCGCGCTGTTTAGCAATGAGGGTTGGGAGATCGTGCACGTGAATCACACCAACGTGCTCGTGTATCCGGCAGTGTGGGTGATCCGCAAATGGCGGGCGCTGAAGGAGGTGGTTGGCCTGCCGCCTCCGGTGAAACGGACAGAGGATCGGATTCCACCGGCGTGGATGAATGCGCTGCTGAAGGGGCTTTTTGTAGGCATGGCGCGGTGGCGCGTTCCGCTGCCGTTTGGCGTGAGTTTGTTGCTCGTGGCGCGGCGGCGGTGAAGGACCGCGAAATACTCTAACGACACGAAAAACTGAAGGTTTGGCGAACGGGTTAGTCGCGGAGGATGGTGTCGGCGATGAGGGTGCCGTCGGCGGCGCGCAGGCGGAAGAGAGTGCCGCGTGGAGGAGGGATGAGGGCCGCGGGGGCGTCGGTGTAGAGGACGAGGCGGGAGAGCGGGGCGAGGGGTGTGATCCAGCCGGGGGCGGGCGCGGCGGTGGGGGCGCCGTCGAGGCGGAGGGGCTCGAGGGTCGCGCGGGAGTTTTGGGCGGTGAGCGTTATGGTGGTTTGGCCGGGGAGAATGTAGTCGATGCGGGCGATGCGCGCGGAGGTGGTCGCGTTGAGAATGAACTCGATGCGGGCGCGTTCTCCAGTGGTAGCGTTGGCGGCGCGTTGGAGATATTGGGCGGTCCCGAGTGGCGCGATAGGGCGGGATTTGCGGACCCAAAATTCGTGGGAGCCGGCGGCGTAGGCGGGGGCAAAATTAGCGTAGAGATAATCGCGGAGTGGGCCGCGGACGGGAATGCCGGCGCCTTGAATGAGGGCGAGGACGTCGCGTTCGACGATCACGCCGGCGCGGGGGTGAGCCTCGAGTTTCGCGATGACGGCGGTTTGTTGGGCGGGGTTGAGAAGGTTGAACCAGTGGGTGACGTTGGCGGCGGTGGGGGCGGGGAGGCCGGTCCAGAGGTTAAAGCTGAACATGCCGGGGAGGCTGAAGAGCAGATCACAGTGGGCGACGGCGTTGACGCTGAGTGAGCGGAGCTCGGCGGCGAGGGGAGGATCGAGGTGGAGGGACTCGGCGCCGGGGAGGGCGAGGGGTTCGCTGTCGCGCCACTGAGTCCAGCCAAGGCGGAGGAGCGTGGCGGCGAGGCTGATGGCGGCAACGAGGGCGAGCCGCGAGGCGATGAGGCTGGTGCGCGGGCGCACGGCGAGGACAGCGTCGGCGGCGGCGAGGGCGAGAAGCGGTGCCCAGAGAAACGTGCCCCAACCGATTTGGCTGCCGCCGACGGGGTAGGCGTGGAGCGACTGGGTGAGTAGAAGGAGGGCGAGCCAGGCGCGGAGCCGAGCGGCGCGAAAGGCGTAGGGATCGTCGTAGAGCGGGATGACGAGCAGCCACGTGCACGCGAGGCCATAGCTCATGGCGAAAGCGAGGGGGTTGAGCGGAAGCCAGCCGAGCCACGACGTGGCGGCGAGGGCGACGAGGATCAGGCGGGCGGAGGCGAGGGCGGGGGCGAACCACGGGCGTTTATTGCGATCGCCGGTGGAGAGCCAGAGGCAGAGGGCGAGCGAGCTGATCGCGAAGACGATGGCGCCGGGGCGCCAGCGGACCCCGAACGAGTAGACGCCGGGATGGCGCAGCGGCGCGAGCAGGACGCCTTCGAGCAGTTCGGCAGGTGACGTGCCGCGAGCGGCAGTGGCCACAACGACGACAGCGAGGCCGGCGAGGCCGGCGCCGAAACACCAAGCCCAGGCGGAGAGCGGGAAGAATTCGTCACGTGCACGGAGCGCGGCGAGCACGACGCCGAGGGCGGAGAGGCCAACGATGAGGGCGAAGGTGATAACCCACGGCTCGGGGAGGAGTGAGCGCATGAGGGCCCAGGGGAGCAATGCGAGGGCGACGGCAGCGAGGAGGGCGGCGGGGCGCGTGAGTCGCGGGCCCGCGGTGTGGAGGAGCAGCCAGGCGCCGGCGCCGGCGATGAACAGCGCGCCGACGTTGATCTTGGTGAGGATGAGGGCGGCGCCGACGAGACCGGCGACCAAGGCGAGGCCGCGGGGATTGCCGCGGGCGATGCATTCGGCGCCGGCCCACGCGCCGAGGGCGACGGCGAAGGCGATGAACCCGCCGGGGTGCATCGGCTCCGAGGTCATTTGCCAAAGGTGGGCGAAGGTGGCGGCGAGGGCGAAGAGGGCCCACGGGGCGGAGCGGAGGTGGCGCCAGACGAGGTGGCCGCAGAGGACGGCGGCGCCGAGCCAGTGAAACAGTGTAATGACGCGGCCGGCGGTGTTGGTAAATTCGAAGCCGAGGAGGCGGTGCGTGAGGTCGGCGAAGAGAAAGAAGAACGGGCCGTATTGGCTATAGACCTGCGTGTAGAGGCCGCCGTCGCGGGAGAAGTTGGCGAGGGAAAAGAGGACGTAGCCCTCGTCGTCGTAGGTGCGAAAGGTGGTGAAGAGCAGCCACGCGCCGGCGAGGCCGAGGGCGGCGGCGAGCGTGGCGAAGGCGACGGGGAAGGCGCGGCGCTTCATGCGGAGAGGGTCGTGGCGCGGATGGCTACTCGCTCACACTGGCAGCTACGAGGGAGACGAGCGCGGTCAGCGCGGGGCATGGCGGCGGGCGGCGGGTTTCACGAGATAGTGGGGACGCTGCTTCACTTCTTCGTAGACACGGCCGAGATACTCGCCGAGGACGCCGATGCCGATGAGTTGGACGCCGCCGATGAACGTGATGAGCGCGGCAAGGGAGGTGAAACCTTGTTGGGAGGTCTCATTGCCGAGGATGCGCCACAAGACGAAGAAAATGCCGGCAGCGAAACCGAGGCAGGCGACGAAGATGCCGGCGTAGGTGAGCACGCGCAGCGGCAAGCGCGAGAAACTGAAGACGCCATCGAGAGCATAGCGAACGAGGCGGCGGAAGGTTTGTTGGGGCTGGCCGGCGGCACGTTCCTGGCGGTCGTAGGGCACATCGGCGGTGGTGAAACCGATCCAGGCGCGGAGGCCGGGGAAGAAGCGGTGGCGCTCGGGGAGTTGTTCGAAGGCGGCGAGGGCGTCGCGGCCGATGAGGCCGAAGGTGCCGCTGTTGGAATCGATGGGGATGTCGGAAAGGCGGCCAAACGTCTGATGGAAGAGATCGAAAGCGAGGCGGCGGAGACCGGTCTCGGCGCGCGTGCGGCGGGTGGCGCGGACGACTTCGGCGCCGGTGCGCCAAGCGGCGACGAGGGCGGGGATCACTTCGGGTGGATCCTGAAGGTCGGCGTCCATGGTGACGACGGCATCGGCGCCGGTGTGGTGCGCATGAGTGAGGCCGGCGGACAAGGCAGCTTGGAAACCGAAGTTACGAGAGAGCTCGACGAGTTCGAAGCGAGGGTCGCGGACAGATTGAGCCAGGACGAGGGCGGCGGAGTCGTCGCGAGAACCGTCGTCGACGAGAATGGCGCGCCACGTGAGGTCGTGGTGGGTATCGAAGAGGGCGGCGAGGCGGCGAAAGAGTTCGGGCAGAACGGCGTGCTCGTTGAAGACCGGGATGACGAGAGCGAGGGTCGGGAGCGGCGTGGGGGCGTGCATGCGGAACGGAGATGTGATGGCATGCGCGCCGCGGCGGGGCAAGCGGTCACGCGGAGTTTAGCGGATGATTAGCGCCGGCCGTCGGGGAAATCCTGCGGGCCAAAGAGGACGGAAGGCGGCGGGGCGTCGGGGACGGAGGAAGGGGCGGCGAGTTTGATCACGCGCATCGAGATATCGTTTGAGCGAATGAGAGCGCGCTCGCGAGGTGAGTAGCCCTCATATTGGTAAGGCAGGTAGGACATGGGGTGCTCGGCGCGGAGAATGGTGGTGCCCTCCGGCAACGGGTGCGGGGCACGAAGCGGGTAAAGGAGGTGGGCGTTGACGAGGGCTAGGTCGGGACGGGTGACAGGGTTGGGTCGAGGAATCATCGTGCCGGAAAAACTCACGGCGACCTTGGGCGTGCCGAAGTGGGCGAAGGTAGTGAGCTTGAATTCGCGCGGGAAGGTGCGGCCGAAGTGGGGGGTAAAGTGCGCTAGCGCGGCGACCAGCAGCAGGCCGATGACGGGTAAGGTCCATTGAGGACGGAGCGAGATCAGGCGATGGATCGCCCATCCACCGAGTAAACAAAGGGCGGGCAGGAAGGGTTTGACCGTGCGTCCGTAGACGACGAAACGCGCGAGGCCATTGGAGCCGATCACGAGTAACGCATAGGCGGCCGTCAGAGTGAGCAGGGTGACAATAAGGCGGTCAGGCAGGGAATCGCGGGACTTGGAGAGGTGCAGCCCGGCGGCCAGCAAAGCGAGCAGGACGGCAACGCCGGCGGCTCCCTCGGAATGCCACAGAAACTCCCACGGCAACGACCAACCCTCGGCGAAGACGCCCTGTTTCACGGTCCCGCTGAATTCCAGTAGCGCCGCCCAATAGGAACGGCCGGCGACTAACGTGCCCAGCAGCAACGGTGCGGCCAGCGCAACGACGATGCCGCCGGTGCACCAGAGGGAGAGACGCAGGCGAGCGCGCCACGGTTCGCGCCAACAGGCCAGGGCATGAGCGAGCCAAATTGTGGGGACCAAATACCAATAGCCGTTGTAGAGCCCATAGCAGGCACCACCGAGGAGGCCGCAGACCCAGGCTCGGGTGGGCGTCAGGGGGCTCACGCCCACGAGTAGGGCCGCGAGGGCAGCCGAGAGCGCGCTATCATAGGGTAGGAGGTGGCGCGAATAGTAGAAGGCGGTATTGGAGACAGCCATCAGGCCAAGCGCCCAGAGTGCTTCGGATTCGCCGGCCCCGATGGTGCGGGCGAGACGATAAACGAGGTAGAGATTGAGCGTGGAGAAGAGGGAGAGCACGGCCGCGGCGAGCCACATGGAACCGAGGATGTTTTCCGGTTGGGACCAGTCGCTCTGCCCCGTGAAGATGGTCAAAGCCCGCTGGACGGCGGAGGTAGCGGCGCCGACCCAAACAAAAAGAGAATGTTCAGGCATCGCAGCAATGGCCTGAGCCGACGGAAAGTCGCCGCGGGCGATAGCGCGAAAGAGATGCACTCCGCGATCGTAGCGGCCCTCGTCGCCGAAGAAGTATTGGCCGCCCGCGGAACAGAGGAAAATTCGCAGTAGGCCCGAGCCCGCGAGAATCAGGATAAGCAATAGGCGGTGGGCGCGGAAGGTGAGCATGTCAGTGGGACGGGTCACATAGTTAGCCCAGCGGGGCGCGAGGTGGGAAGTGATTCCTCAACCCGGGAACAAAGCGGCGTTCCAGCCACCACGTGACGACAGAGGTGAGGGCGACGTGGAGGAGGAGGCGCACAGCAAACGTGAGTGGCGAGCCGGCGAAAGTCAGGATGACGGCTGCCGTGTTGAGCGGCACCAGTCGCCTGAAGTGCCGCGAGAGATAGGTTCGGACGTGAGGGGCTTTGGCCGGTCCGGTGGTGGTCAGGCCGATCACGTAACCGGACAGCACAGGGAAAATCAGCACGCTCGGCAGGCCGAGATCGAACCACCAAAACTGGTGGACTGGAGCATAGCGCACTGCGTATGCGGATAGGCCGCGCAGTCCCTCGAGCGCGAAATCGCGGAGGGGGCTTCGCGAAGAAAGCAGGTGGCTGAAGCGGACGCAGGAACCAAGCAACGGGCTGCGGCGCGGGGCTCATCGGTTCTGCTCAGGAGGCGCGATAGAGCGGCGCGGGGACTGATCCGAAGACGGGGCGACTAGCGGAAGAAATTATACTTCGCGATCGCCCAGAGCGCTCGGAAGCCGTCGCGCCAGCCGATCTTCTTTCCCTCGGCGTAGGTGCGACCGTAGTAACTTATACCCACCTCGTAGATAACGCAGCCGGAGCGGGCGACTTTGGCGGTGATCTCAGGTTCAAAGCCGAAGCGGTTTTCCTCGATGGTGATCTTCTGAATCACCTCACGACGGAAGACCTTATAGCACGTCTCCATGTCGGTGAGGTTGAGGTTGGTCGCCATGTTTGAGAGCAGCGTAAGAAATTTGTTGCCCATCATGTGCCAGAAATAGACGACGCGGTGGGCGTCGCCGCCGGCAAAACGGGAGCCGAAGACGACGTCGGCCTTGCCGTCGATGATGGGCTTGAGGAGGCGCGGATATTCGTTGGGGTCGTATTCGAGATCGGCGTCCTGGATGATGACGGCGTCGCCGGTAGCGGCGGCGATACCGGTGCGGAGTGCGGCGCCTTTGCCCTGATTCACCTCGTGGTAGATAATCTTCGAAACGAGCGGGGCGATCTCGGAGCGGAGGATGTCACGGGTGCCATCCTTGGAGCAGTCGTCCACGATGATGATCTCCTTGTCGGCGACGGGAGCCGAGCGCACGCGGTCGACGATCGTGCGGATGGTCTTCGTCTCGTTGTAGCAGGGGATGACGATGGAGAGTTTCATGCGAAGGCGAAGGCGAGACGATAGCGGGAGGCGTTTCGCGGGGGGAAGCCTTTTCCCCGGGGCGGGCGAGAGGTTGACCTAAATTTCGCAGGTCGGCACGGTTCGGCGGAATGGGAATTCTGCCAAAAGCCAACGAAGGTCGCCCCGGGCGGTCGGTGCTGGCGAATGCGGGTTGGCTTTATCTCGATCAAGGATTTCGCGCGGTGTTTTCGCTCGTGGCGTTCAGCGTAGTGGCGCGACACCTCGGGCCGGAGCAGTATGGGGTGTTGAGTTTTGCGACGGCTTTTCCCGCGCTCTTTCTGCCGGTAGCGGCGCTGGGTCTGGATTACGTGGTGGTGCAGGAACTGGTGCGAAGACCGGGGGACACTTCGAAAATTTTGGGGACGGCGGCGCTGATGTTGACCGCGGGAACGGTGGCTGCGCTGGGGTTGGCGATGGCGGGGCTGGCATGGTTGGACGGTGGGCATCCGGCGAGGCCGTTGATCTGGTGGACGATCGGCAGTTTGCTGGGGCAGCCGTTTCAGATCGTGGATTATTTTTTCCAAAGTCGGATCGCCTCGCGCTACACCGTGCTGGCGCGATCGGCCGCAAATGTAGCGGGCAACGGATGGAGGCTGGCTTTGGTCGCAACGGGCGCCGAACTGCAGTGGTTTGCCGCGGCAGTGCTGGTGGAGGCCGCGGTTTTGAGCATAGGATTGAAGGCGGCTTACCGAGCGTCGGGTGGTGAGGTGATCCGGCCTTGGCGGGAGGCGGACCGCGGTGAAGCGATGCGACTGTGGCGGGCGGCGTGGCCGCTGATGGCCGGTGGCGTGGCGATGGCACTCTATCTGAGGTTCGACCAATTGCTGCTTGAGCACATCGCCGGGCCGGCGGTGCTCGGAGTATATGCCGCGGGGGTGCGACTGGGAGATGTGACGCAGTTTGTGACCTATGCGTTGATCATGTCGTATTTTCCCCGGTTCGTGGCGGCGCACGGAGCGGGGCCGGCGGTGTTTGCGGCAGCCCGCGACCGGTTCTTCGCGCGTATCACGTGGCTGGCGGTGGCGGTAGCGGCGGGGGTGACGGTGGTGGCGCCATGGATCACCGGTGGCCTGCTGGGGGGACGATTTGAAAACAGTGCCGGTGTGCTGGTGCTCATGGCTTGGGCTAATGTCTTCGCGGCGCAGATCGGGGTGCGGGGAAAGTGGTTTCTACTGGAGGGATGGCAGCTGCGTTCGCTCGGGTTTTTCGCGGTGGGTGCAGTGAGCCACCTTGCGGGCGTGTGGCTGCTGGCACCGCGATTCGGGGCGATGGGGGCGGCGGTGTCGTTTTGCGTGGCGCAGGCGCTGATGGCGTTGGTGGCACCGCTGATGTCGGCCAAAACAAGGCTCGCGGCGGTAACGGCGTGGCGTAGTTTTTTGCCCGCACAACTTCGGATATGACGCGCCCCTCCACTTACGCCGGCAAGACTGCCTACCATGGTGACGTGGCGGTTAATTACGATCGGGATAGGGTCGGTGAGCCGGTCTGGCAAAAAGAACAGGCCT
This sequence comes from Opitutia bacterium, assembly GCA_947453695.1. Lineage (GTDB taxonomy): Bacteria > Verrucomicrobiota > Verrucomicrobiia > Opitutales > Opitutaceae > GAS368. Next base: position 8,327 of record CANGHW010000014.1, on the reverse strand, counting down.
GGGTGGAAACATGGGCGCGAGGGGTTCCGTCCGGCGCGAAGGTCCTGGATGTGCCGGCGGGCACGGGACGGTTTATTGGAATTTTTCGGGCTCGCGGGGCGCAGGTGCAAGCAGTCGATATTTCGGAAGACATGCTGGCTGCGTTACGTGGGCAATGGGCGCCTGATGGTGCGACGGTCGTCGTGGAGCAGGGGGACGCGGAGGCATTGCGGCACGGCGACGGAGCGTTCGATTTCGCGATCTGCTGGCGGCTGTTTCATTTGGTGCCAGCGGACGTGGCGGAGCGGGTGTTGCGCGAGCTGGCGAGAGTATGCCGCGGGGAAATTGTCGTGGAGGTGTTTGGCGTCGAAGCAGGAGGGCCAGCGCGCTTGGCGTGGAGTGCGTTGAAACGAAAAGTGAGGACCTGGCTCCCGCGGCGATCAGCCGGCGCAAAGCCATGGTCCCACATCACAAACTTTGTGCACAACGAACCGGCACTGCGGGCGATGATGGCGCGGAGTGGATTGCGAGTGGTGCGCGTAGAGACGCTGACAGATTACGAAGGTCGTCCGGCAAGGGTGTTTGTGCTGAGGCGGGAGGGAAGTCAGGCATGATGCCGCTGAAGATGCGGGTGCTCTTCCGGTTTTTGGGACGGCGGGCCGTCGTGCCGCTGGCGCAATGTGTGCACTATGGCGCGTTTCGCTATGGGCGCGGCGAGCCACATCCTTACGAAACCTACGCGCGTAAAATCGTGAGCGAGGGAGATCGCGGGGCGGCGCGGGCCTGGTTGGTGGAGTTTCTGCGACACTATCGTCCGCGCAATTTTGGCGAGGCATTGGGCGTCGAACTCGGAGGCAAGCACGGCCTGTGGCACTATCCTTGGGCGAGGCGCGTTCCGGCGGACGACGGATGGTTTGTCGATCCGCTGGGCTACCCCGACATCATCACGCAGTTTTGCGAAGAAGGTATTCCGTGGTTCCGGATCGAACAGGAATTTTTCTGGTTGGAGCGGGCGATCTTCTCGATCCGCCGAAATGGGTTTCTCGAGGACCGCTACAATGGGATCACGGCACGGAAGCTCGTCCAGGCGGACGGGGCGGAGGTCTTTCTCGTGCTAGATGGGAATCACCGTGTGAGTGCGCTGGCGGCATTGGGGCACGACACGGTGCCGTTGCATTATTTGCCGGTGGCGACGGTGCGGGAGCGCGCGGTGCAGAGCTGGACGCAGGTGCGGGCGGGGCGCTACACGGAGGCGGATGCACGCGCGGTGCTCCGGGCGTATTTCATAGGCAATGCCCGCTGGCGAACGACGGATACGCCGGCGCCGTTGCTGGAGTGTCCCCCGTCTGAGTCGGTGGTGCCGCCATGAGCCACGGTTGGAAAAAACAGGTGCGGAGTGTGTTGCCGCCGCTGCTGGCCGACGCCTATGAGCGACGGTTTCGACGTGTCCGCTATGTAGGTGATTTCTCGTCGTGGGCCGAGGCGCGGGCGGCGTCGCGGGGATACGACACGCCGGCGATTCTTCAACGCGTGGTAGAGGCGGCGCGGGCAGTGCGGGACGGGCGGGCGGCATTTGAGCGCGATGGGGTGACGTTTGCGCAGCCGGCGTTTGTGTGGCCGGTGGCGGCGTGTCTGCTGGCGGAAGCGGCGAGGCACGGAGGGCGACTGGCGGTGCTGGATTTCGGTGGATCGTTGGGCAGTTGGTATTTTCAGCACCGGGCATTATGGCGCGGTGTGGCGGATGTGCGCTGGGCCGTGGTGGAGCAGCCTATGTTTGTGGAGGCGGGGCGGCGGGAATTCGCGACGGAGGAGCTTACGTTTCATCCGGACATTGCGACGGCCGTGGAAGCGGTGGCACCGACCGTGGCCCTGCTGTCGGGCGTGGTCGGATGGATGGAAGAGCCGCACGCACTGTTGGCAGAAATTGTGCGACAGGATTTTTCCGGGGTGATCTTGGATCGCAATGCGATCATTCCCGGCGAGCGGGACCGGCTGGCGGTGCAGGAGGTGCCGGCTCACATCGGCACGGCGAGCTATCCGGCGTGGTTGCTAGCGCGACCGCGCCTGCTGCGGCACTTTGCGGAACGCTACGAGTTGCGCACCGAATTTGGCGGACAGGATTTGCCGGCGGGCGGGGCGGAGTTTCGTGGCTTCTACTTCGTGCGACGGGAGCCGGGAGCGAAGGCATGATAACCGCGCTGCGTCGTCGTTGGAGGAAGGAGCAATTTCACCCGGGCTGGCTCGGCATGCTGGTCAATCCGTTTTACTTTGCGCGCAATGGGCTGCGGACCGAACTGGGCGAGTTATTGCCGCTACTGAGTGGTGCGGTGCTCGATGTGGGGTGTGGACGGAAACCGTATCGCGCTTTGGCGACGGGGGCGGTGCGCTATGTGGGGGTCGATGTGGACACGCCGGCGACGCGGGGGCATGGGGACGTGGATGTGTTTTTTGACGGAAAGACGCTGCCGCTGGCAGAGGCGAGTTTTGATGGTGTGCTCTGCTCGCAAGTGCTCGAACATGTGTTCACGCCGGAGGAATTTTTGCGAGAAATCCACCGTGTCCTCCGGCCCAACGGGCGGTTGGTGCTGACCGTGCCATTTGCGTGGGACGAACATGAACAGCCCCATGATTTTGCGCGCTATTCGTCTTTTGGATTGCGGGCACTGCTGGAACGCTCGGGTTTCGACGTGGTGGAGCAGCGCAAGAGTGTCGCGGATCTTCGTGCGCTGGCGCAGCTGTTGAGCGGATGGATTTTCAAGGTCACTCGAACCAGCAGCCCGGCAGCGAATGGGGTAGTGCAACTTGTGATGATCGCGCCAGTGAATCTGCTGGGCGCGGTGCTCGGGGCGATGCTGCCGGGCAATCCTGATTTCTATTTGGATAATGTCGTGCTCGCCCGGAAGCGGGCGCCAGGCGAGGGGCGATGAACCACTACTGCACGTATTTTGACCGCGGGTTTTTGATTCAGGGGCTTGCGATGTGGCGGTCACTCTCAGGGCACGATTCCGAGGCGGTGCTGTGGGTGCTCGCCCTGGATGATTTTACCGCGGATGTGTTGCGCGACCTAGGTGGAAAGCGTTTGCGCGTGGTGCCGCTGGAGGAGGTGGAGGCTGGCGATGCGGAGCTCATGAAGGCGAAAGCGAATCGCTCGCAGGTGGAGTATTATTTCACCCTATCGCCCTGCTGGCCGCGGTGGTTGTTGGCGAAGCACGGGACGCGTAGTGGTGACGGAGTGGGAATCGAGCGCATCACTTATCTCGATGCCGACTTGTTCTTCTTCGCTAGTCCGGAGCCGATTTTCTCTGCAATGGATGAGGTCCGGGCGAGCGTGCTGGTAACGGAACATCGGTTTCCCGCGTGGCTCCGGCGGTATGAGCGGCACGGCAAGTTTAATGTGGGGGTGCTGGCTTGGCGGAATGATACGGCGGGACGAGGCTGTTTGGACGAGTGGAGGCGGGAGTGCTTGGCCTGGTGCTACGATCGTCTGGAGGACGGGAAATATGCGGATCAAAAATATCTCGATGCGTGGCCGGAGCGGCTGGGTGCGGGGTTGCTGGTGCTCGGGCATCGGGGCGTGAATCTGGCGCCATGGAATTGGGCGGAGGCGGTGAGCGCGGCCGAGCAACCGTTGGTGGTTTTTCACTTTGCGCGGTTCCGGCCGGAGGGGGGCGAGCGTTGGTGGCAGTCGGGGCAGCTTGAGTATGGCGTGATGCCGCGGGCGATGCGTAGTGCGATCTACGGGCCGTATGTGCGGGCGTTGCTCGCGGCGAGGGACGAGATTGCCGCCCAGCGGGTGGGGTTTGATTTTCCCGTGCGCGGGACAGGGTCACGGGGCGGACGTGAGTGGTGGCAGGCGTTTGCGATGCGAGTCGTATTCGGAGGAGTTTGGCTGCGGGCCGGAGATGGATTTTGGAACCTACGCGGTGGACTTGGTCGCTGGTCGGGCCAAATGCTGGCGGCCCTCCGGCGGTCGCGCGATTGAGAGAGGGGCGGTGACCCACCCACCGGAAGGCATGGGGGTGCCGGTCCCCTATTTACCCAAGCGGACCAATTTTTTGCGCAGAAAGCGGACGACGGACAAGACGTCCCAAAGGAGGCAGCGACCGAAGCTGAAGTAGCGGTGGCGCACGGTTATTTCTTCGCGGTAGCCGCGCCAGGCGCCGGAGTCACTCACTCCGCCCGAGCCGCAGGCGGCGATGCGGAGCGGGATAGGTTTGAAGCGCACGCGGTTTTTCCAGAGGCGGACATTAAACTCGTAGTCGGCCATGATCGTGAGCGAGGTGTCGAAGCCGTCGTTTTCCGTGAAGAGCGAGCGACGGTAGAACGTGGCCTGGTGATGGACGAAGTTGCGCGCGAGGGGATTCACCTGGGAGCGGAGTTTGTAGATGCGACCGTCGTCGAAGGCGGCTTCACCGGCGGCGACGCCGGCTTCGGTTTTCTGCATCCAGTTGACGGCTTCACTGAGCACCATGTCGCCGACGAGGCGATCGTCGGCTCCGAGAAAAAGAATCCACTCGCCGCGGGCGGCAGCGACGCCGCGGTTCATGGCATCGTAAATGCCGGTGTCAGGGCCGGTGAGGAGGGTGCCAAGGCGGGCGCGGTGGGATTCGAGCCAGGCGACGGTGCCGTCGTTCGAGCCGCCATCGACGATCACGAGGTCGGTGGGGACGTGAAGTTGTTCCCACACGCTGGCGAGTGCGGCGCGTAGCTTTGGGCCGGGGTTCTTGCAGACGATGATGACGCTCAGGGGAGGCGCGGCAGCGGGGGGGCGGGAGTCGGCGGCAGGCATGAAGCGGAGGGCTGAGGTCGAACGACGAACGCTGAACAATGAACTTTGAACGTCGAACCCGGAATCGGCGGGCGGAAAATTTTCTAGCGGCGCGGGATTGCGGGGCTGCGGGGCGGCGGTGGAGGATACGCGGGTGAATGCTGTGACGCCGGAGCGGCCGCTGCTCTCGATCATCATCGTCGCGTATAAATCGCGCGACGAAATTGGCGCGTGTCTGGGGTCGATTCCGCGGGAGTTGCAGAGGGAAAACGGGACGCGTGGTGCGGTAGAAGTGTGTGTGGTGGACAATTCGCCGGGTGATGGGCCGCAGGGGTTGGGCGTGGGGGAAAGGGTGCGGCGGGATTTTTCGTGGGTGGATTACGTGGTGGCGGAGAGGAATCTGGGATTTGGGCGCGCGAACAACCTCGGCTACGCGCGGACGCGCGGGGAGTTCGTGCTGTTTCTCAACCCGGACACGGTTGTGAATGCGGCGGCGCTGGAGCACTGTCTCGCGCGGCTGGAGGAAGATGTGGAGATCGGGTTGATCTCGCCGAAGCTCGTGCTGGCGGATGGTTCGATGGATCTGGCGTGTCGGCGCGGAATTCCGACGTTGTGGGACGGGTTTTGCCGGGCGAGTGGACTGGCGGGGCGGTGGCCCAAGTGGGCATGGGTGGCGGGCTACAACCTGACGTTTTTGCCGGACGACGAGAGCTACGATGTGGGGGCGATCAACGGGGCCTTCATGCTCGGGGCGAGGTGGTTGTTTGCCGAAGAAATCGCGGAGGACGGTGCAGTGTTTGACGAGGCCTTTTTCATGTATGGCGACGATCTCGACCTGTGTATTCGAGTGAATGAGGCGGGATTTCGCGTGGTGTATGACGGGCGGGTGCAAATTACGCATTTGAAGGGGGTGAGCGTGGCCAAGGATTTTGACGCGATGTCGCGGGCGATTTTCGACGCGAACCGCGAGGTTTATCTCAAGCACTTCGTGCCGCGGGGGGCGGAGGCGGCGGGCGTGGTTGGGGCGTTGCGGGCGTGGGGCGCGCGGACGAAGTATCGGGTGGCATTTGGGCTATGGAAGGCCGTGGCGCTGGCGCGGGCGAAGCTGCGCGGGCACCGCCGCGTGCGGCCGGTGTGAGGTAGAGTGCGGAAGTCCGGGTGTTAGATTTCGCTCCGGTGCGGTCGTTTTGAGCCGATGAGGAACCGGATGTGATCGTATACACCTTCAAGTTTGCGGACGCGCGCGTGCTCACCTTCGAGACGGAGGGCGAAGCCGTGAAGACCTGTAAGGCGGCGCGGGTGTCGGCCCCGGCCTTCTGGACCGCGCTGGACTATGGTCAATGCGCGGGGTGTCCTTTGGCGGTGGCGGAGCACCCGCATTGCCCGGCCGCGCTGGCGTTGGAGGAGATCGCGACGGCATTTGCGGGGCTGATTTCGCATGAGACCGTGGATGTCGAAGTCCGCACGCCGGAGCGCACCGTGGTAAAACGCACGGACACGCAATCGGCGCTGCGCTCGCTCATGGGGCTGAAGATGGCTACATGTGGCTGCCCGATTCTCGGCCGTCTAAAGGGGCCGGCACGGCTGCATCTGCCTTTCGGAAACTTTGAGGAGACGCTGGTCCGGATCACGGGCGCCTACCTCATTCAGCAGTATCTCGTGGCGGGCCAGGGCGGCGTGCCCGACTGGACGCTCAAGGGCCTCGGCCAACTCTTTACCGAGCTGGAGCGAATCAATATCTGCCTGAAGCGGCGGTTCGACGCGCTGGACCAGCAGGATGCCAATCTGAATGCGATCGTCGCGTTTCTCTCGTTTTCGGCGCGGGCGACGATGTCGCTGGAGGAAAAACTGGCGGAGTTGGCGCCCTACGCGGTCGGCGGAGAGCTTAACCTGCCTGTGCGCCCGACGGAGGAATCGCCGGAGCCGATCACCGCGGGTGGGCGGTCGGCGGTGGCGTTGGCCGGCGCGGCGCCAACGACCACCAGAATGATCGCCCCGAGTGCTCAGATCATCGGGTTTCCGGTGGTGCGGCGGAAGGTGAAGCAGCGGGCATGAAGGGTGGGCGCGGGAACGCGGCGCGCTCCGTTCTCCCGTTGGCCGAGGGCTTGATCTGCGCGACGAAACTCTGGCCTGGAGCCTCGCATTGGACGCAAGACGAGCAATTCAAGGATTTTCCCGCCGTGAAGTATCTGCCGATGAAATGGGGGCGAAGTAAGGGCGGTCGTGGCGACAGTTGAATAGGGCCGTCAACAGTCGCTACACGGCTTTTGCCATGGAACCTTTCTCACCGAGAGGCGTAACGGATGTCGTCTCCGCTAATCACTCCATCGGGACCTAAACTGTAGATTTCGTAACCATCGTTCTGTCCAAAGATGCGATAGCGATACAATGATACCGACCTTCATAGCTCCCAGTTGTGTTCTTCAGGCATTTTCGATTTTGCGCGAATGGTATCTTGGCGTTTTCGAGGCATGGTATGGAACGCTCCGAGTGCTGAAGGATGAATTTAACAAGACGCCTGGATTTTGAGGTGGCGACGGCGAAAGGCGAGTAGACCGGCCAAGGTGCCGAGTCCCATCGAGAGAGCGGCGCATGCGATGACTGGGTTGCAACCGGAAAAAACGAGGTGGTTGATGGTCACCGAAAGGCCAAAGGCGATCATCGCGAGGGCTCCAGTGAGCATGAAGCTTTGCGGGTTCCTGAGCAGGGGTGAAAACCAGAGGGATGCGTTCCAATCGTGGGAAGGGCGGGGGGATCTTCTTACGGTGTTTAAACCCGCGTATTGAATCACCGCCACCAGCGGAATGCTGGCGCGGATGATGACGAAGACGATCGGGGGCACAGAGAGGTCGTCCTTGGTCAACTCAGTGTCGAAGCCACTCGCGGAAAACGACGCGATAATCGACAGGCGCAAGATGAACCAGAGGCGCGCGGGCATCGGTAAAGACAGTAGCGGTGAGAGGGGATGTGAAGGCGGACTGAGGTCCGCACTACTGTAGGCAGTAGGCGTGGGTGTGAGGCCAGCGGGCGAACGTGAGGAGTCGGATTTGGACATCGAGTCGCACGGTCCGAATTTCGATGTCAGGGAAGCCGCGTAGGGGAGCGCGTGGTGTCGGCGGAGCGCGGCGGCGGTCAGCGGCGGCGCGGCCAAAGGAGGATGAGGGCGAGGGTGGCGCAGGCGATAAGCGTGAGAGAGCGGCCGTGCGCGATGACCCAGGGAGGATTTTCGCCGGCAGGGCCGGGGTAGTCGGTAAAGAAGGCAACGGGCAGGACCGGCCGGAGGACGGGATCGTCAAGCACGCGTTGCACGACCGTGGGATCGGGGTGGGGGCCGGGATAGAGTGGGTCGCGCGTGAAGACGGTGGCATCGCGGTCGACGAGGTAGCTGCGGATTTGCGCGAGGCTCGCGATGTCCTGAGCGCGTTTGTAGGGGAGGTTGAGCGTGAGGTTGGTGGTGGTGAGGGTGAGCAGGCCAACGGCGGCGGCGGCGCTCCACGTGAGGGTTAACAGGCGACCGGAGCGACCGCAGGTGGTGGCGAGGCGGAGGGCGGCGTAGAGTTGGGCAGCGACGCCGAGTAGG
>CANGHW010000013.1 GCA_947453695.1 Opitutia bacterium | reverse complement strand
TACGAGCTCCCGTAATCCTAAACCCCCTCGAAAGCGCCCGCTGATGGTCGTCACCAAATACCTTCTCTTCCAAGCATTGGTGACCGGCGGGCCGCTTTTGACCACCGATATGCACTTCAAGATCGTGATCGCGATCGAACGAGAGCAGGGCAGCACCCACGCCTTCATAGTCACTGGCCTCGACGAGCGCGGGCACAAAACTTCTGTCTCCCTCCGCACGGTGGATTGATGAACAGCGTCGGCGTCGGGTAGATTAGACCTGCGTCGGCAAGCGCAGGGCTGCTTTGATCGCCAAAGCCGCGGGCGCAAAGGCACACGAACCAGCTCCGTTGATCGCGGCTGGTCCAAATGCGGGAGAAATTGCATTGTTCCATCCGCCAGTAATCTGTCTAGAAAAAGACTCTATCCGCTCAATGAGCGTGTAGGATTGATCACTTCAATTTGGGGTGCGTCACACGAAAAGCGAAATTGGACGCTAGCTCTACTCATCTATTCGATACCTGCACAAAAAACGGCCGAAAAGTTTTTTTCGGCCGTTTCGCTGAGAAATCGTTTTCCAGGGCAAAATTCCGGCCGGTCCATACCTCGGTATAGGCCGGACCGGAAAACGCAAAAGAACGAGTTAGAATGTAACGGCGATTGGCTCCACTAACAGTTTAATTGTCACGACTAACACTTCTATTGTCACAACTAACACTCTACATTGTCACCAAACACCGCAAGGCGAGGTTTAGACCTCGAGCTGCGGGCGACCCTTCTCGGGCCAGTCGATGTGGAAGAACTTGCCGCGGGGCTTGTCGGTGCGCTCGTAGGTGTGGGCGCCGAAGTAGTCGCGCTGGCCTTGGAGCAGATTGGCCGGGAGGCGGGCGCTGCGGTAGCTGTCGTAGTAGGCGAGCGCCGAGCTGAACGTCGGGGCCGGCACGCCGCACTCGGCGGCGAGGGCGACGACCTTGCGCCAGTTTTCCTGCGCCTTCTTCACCGTCTTGTTGAAATACGGATCAAGGAGGAGGTTGGCGAGGTTCGGGTCGCGCTGGTAGGCCTCGGTGATCTTCTGGAGGAAGACCGCGCGGATGATGCAACCACCGCGCCAGATCTGGGCGATCTCACCGAAGTTGAGTTTCCACTTATACTCTTTCTGCGCTTCGCGCATGAGCTGGAAGCCCTGGGCGTAGGAGCAGATCTTGGAGCAATACAGGGCGTCGTGGATAGCGGCGATAAGGGCCTTCTTGGACCCTTTGTATTTCTTCGACGGGCCTTTCAGGATCTTGGAGGCGGCGACGCGCTCTTCCTTCACGGCGCTGATGCAGCGGGCGAAGACTGACTCGGCGATCGTCGGAGCGGGGACACCCATGTCGAGGGCGTTAACGGAAGTCCATTTGCCGGTGCCCTTTTGGCCCGCGGTATCGAGGATGACATCGACGATGGGCTTCTTCGTCATCGGGTCCTTCTGCTTGAGGATGTCGGCGGTGATCTCGATGAGGAAGGAGCCGAGCATGCCTTGATTCCACTCGGAGAAGATGGCGCCCATCTCGGGGGCCTTGAGCTTGAGGAGGCCCTGCATCAGCGCGTAGGCCTCACAGATCATCTGCATGTCGCCATACTCGATGCCGTTATGGACCATCTTCACGTAGTGGCCGGCGCCATTTTCGCCGATGTAGGTGGCGCAGGGAACACCGCCGACGATAGGTTTACCAGGAGCGGCACCGGTAAGCGGAACACCGGTCTTGGCGTCGACCTTGGCGGCGACGGCGTTCCAGATAGGCGCGAGTTCCTTGTAGGCGGCGGGATCGCCACCGGGCATGAGAGCCGGGCCGAAGCGGGCGCCTTCTTCGCCGCCGGAAACGCCGGAGCCGATGAAGCGGAAGCCTTTTTCACGAAGCGCCTTTTCCCGGCGGATGGTGTCGGTCCAAAGGGCGTTGCCGCCGTCGATGATGATGTCACCGGGTTCGAAGACCGAGACGAGGCCGTCGATCACTGCGTCGGTGGCTTTGCCCGCCTGGACGAGGATGATGGCCTTGCGAGGCTTAGAGAGGGACGCGGCGAACTCCTCGAGAGTTTTCGCGCCGACGAGACCGCCGGGGGTATTGGGATTTTCGGCGACGAATTTCTCAGTTTTTTCGACCGTGCGGTTGTAAACCGAGATCTTGAAGCCGTGATCGGCGATGTTGAGCGCGAGGTTTTGACCCATCACGGCGAGGCCGATGAGTCCGATGTCAGAGTGCGTTTTGGCCATAAAGAAGAACGGTCCTTGTAGCCGGGTCGCGGGGGGAAAACCACTCTGATTTTGCCCAGCCGTCATAAAAGCCCGCCGACGCGTCGGGCGAGGGTGCGGACTGAGCTGTGCGGCGGTGCCCCTCGCTGCGGGGAGAATCGGGTTATTTACGCTTGGCCATAGCGGGAGCCATGGCCGGTGGCGGTGCATCTTGACGGACCTGGTAAGCGCCCTTGCTGGGGAAAAACCCGCCGAGCCAGCCCACCACCGGCGTGGCCCAGCGGGGCTCGTTGCGCTCATAGATCCAATTGAACCCAACGAAAGTGGCGATGAGCAGCGCGACGACGCCGGCGACGGCCTTGTTCATCTGGGCTATCTTGCGCAGGAAGACCACGAAGGCAGCGAGGGCGACAATCACCAAAAACAGTTTCAGCCAGAACTCGGCGGGGATGGCGCGAAGCTTGTCGGCACTGGAAACGGAAGCGGCCGCGAGAAAGTTCATGGGATTGCTCATGGAATCCCCAGACACCGTAAACGAGGAGAAAGCACGGTTCGGCCGGATTTAACATTTATTTGCCGAATCGCCGGCCCGCCGCCTGCGGAACCCGGCAGGAGAAGACGCGCCGCGATCAGCGGCCGGCGTCGGCGAAATCTCCGCGGGTGGCGCAGTTGATCCAGGCAGTCACACCACTGGCGTAGTGCTCTTTTTTCCAAATCGGCACGCGGGCTTTGGTCTCGTCGATCAAATAGCGACACGCATCGAAAGCGGCACCGCGATGCTCTGCCGTCACACCGACCCAGACGGCGAGTTCGCCAAGTTGCAGATGGCCGACGCGGTGGACGCACACGGCGCCGAGGAGGTCGAACTTCTCACGAGCTTCGGTGAGGATGCGCGCGCCTTCTTTGTCAGCGAGAAGCGCGTAGGCCTCGTATTCCAACGAGAGCACGGGCTGGCCCTCGTTACGGTTGCGGACCCAGCCCTCGAAGGTCACGCAGGCGCCGGCGCGGGCATCGGCGAGCGTGCGAGCGAGGGCGGTGGGATCGAGCGGTTCGGAGGAAATACGAAACGACATGGCGAGTTGGGCGCTCAACCGCCGGCGACGGGCGGGATGAAGACGAGGCGATCACCGTCGCGAAGCGAATGCGTGCCAGGGACGAAGTCGTCGTTGACGGCGGCGCGCACACGATCGGCGGGGAGGGTGAAGCCGTGACGCGCGCGGAGTTCCTCATAGAGCGCGGTGGGAGTGGCGGCGGAGGTGACGAGCGTCTCCTGCGTGAGGCCGCGCTGTTCGCGGAGGATGGCGAAATACTGGATGTGGAGCGTGATCACGAGGCGCGATAGTCGCTCTTGCCGCCGGTTTTTTCCAGCAGGCGCACGTCTTTGATGACAATGCCGTGGGAGACGGCCTTGGCCATGTCGTAGATGGTGAGCGCGGCGACGGTGGCGCCGGTGAGGGCTTCCATCTCGACGCCAGTCTTCGCCGTCGTCTGCGCGCGGCAGTGGATCGCGATCTCCGCGCGCGCGGCGTCGGGCACAATCTCGATCTGGCAATCCTCGAGCGGGAGCGGGTGGCAGAGTGGGATGAGTTCGCTGGTTTTCTTCGCGCCCATCACGCCGGCGAGGACGGCGGTTTGGAAGATCGGGCCCTTCTTGGTCTTAATGTCGCCGTCGTGGAGAAGCGCGGCGAGCTCGGGCGGGAGGGCGACAACGGCGACGGCGTGCGCGGTGCGGCGCGTCGGAATTTTTTCGCCGACGTTGACCATCGCCGGACGGTTTTGCGCGTCGAGGTGGGAGAACATGGGCCCGAGTGTCGGCGGTCATAGACCGCCGCTACAGCTAAAAATATCCGGCGCAGACTAGACCCACGGATAAAACGGCGCGACGAAGCCGGCGGGGTGTTCCGCGGGGCCGGGCGGGAGCTCGACGAAACCATCGGTGCCGACGAGGCCGGCGAAATCGCCCGAGGTGTTGAACGGATCGGGCGTCGCGAGGAGTTCGGCGCGCGCGCCCGAGGAGATTCGCACCGGCAGAAAATACGCCAGAGGGGCGCGGACATTGACCGGCGTGGTGAGTGCGGCGGTGCGCGGCGCCGGCGGGGCAGCCAGACCACTGGCGTGCGCGAGCGCAGTGAGCACGTAGCGGTGCAGGCAGGTGTAAGCGGAGACGGGATTACCGGGGAGGGCGAAGACAGGGGTTCGGCGCGTGCTCACGCCGAACCAGAACGGTTTGCCAGGGCGTTGCGCGACGCCTTGGAAGATTTTTTTCACGCGCTGGCGGTCGAGCTCCGCGGGAAGGAAATCGAATTTTCCCTTCGAGACTCCGCCGGTGACCAACACGACGTCGAACTCGGCGAGGATGTGCCAGAGGAGGTGTTCGATTTCCTGACGCACATCTCGGAGGTGAAAACGCGCGGCGTTGCCGTAGCCTGCGGCGGCGAGCGCGGCGCAAATCGCGTGATCGTTGCTGCGGCGGATCTGGTGCGGAGCGACGTGCGCGCCGACTTCTACAAGTTCGTCGCCGGTTGCTATGACCGCGATTTTCGGGAGCTGCGTGACTGTGAGGGTGGAGTAGCCGCAGGCGGCGGCTACGGCGATTTCGCGGCCGGTAAGACGCGTGCCAGCGCGCACGATCACGGCGCCGGCAGGATGATCGCTGCCGCGCCGGTGAAGCGCATGGCCCGCGGCGAATTTTGCGGCAGCGGCGGAAACGGTAATCGTCGAGCCATCGCGCGTCGTCTCTTCATAGGGCACGATGCAATCGGCGCCGGCGGGGAGCACGGCTCCAGTCATGATCTCAATGCAAGCGGTGGGCGCGTCGACAAGTTTGAAGGGGCGCATGCCGGCGGCCTGGACGCCCTCGACGCGAAATTTCGTTTCGCCGGCGGCGAGCGCGGCGGCGCGCAGGGCGAAACCATCCATCGTGACGCGGTCGAAAGGCGGCAAATCGCGATCGGCGCAGATATCCGTGCGAAGAACACGACCGTGGGCCGAGGCAAGCGGGCAGTCTTCGCGGTGGAAGGGCGCGACGTTGGCGAGGACGAGTTTTTCCGCTTCGGCGGGGGAGAGCATCAGGGCGGGGCTTTGTTTTTGCACGAGAGTGTGCTTTCTTGCGCGCCCATCGATGAGCGAACTCCGCGACCAATTCAACCGCCCGCTGCGCGATCTGCGCGTTTCAGTCACGGACCGCTGCAATTTCCGCTGTCCCTACTGCATGCCGAAAGAGGTGTTTGGCGCGGGCTATCAATTCCTACGCGACCCGCAGTTGATGGCACTCGGCGAGCTGACCCGGATCGTGCGGGCGTTTCGCGCACTGGGGGTCGAAAAAGTGCGTCTCACGGGCGGCGAACCGCTGCTGCGGGCGGATGTGCCGGAGTTGGTGCGACTCTTGAAACAAGACGTGGGCGTGCCGGAAGTGGCGCTGACGACGAACGGGTGGCTACTCGAAAAACTCGCGCCGGCGCTGCGGACAGCGGGGCTCGACCGGCTCAACGTGTCGGTGGATTCGCTCAACGACGCGACGGCGGGCAAACTCAACGGCCTCGGCTTCAGTGTCGCGCGAGTGCTCCGCGGAATCGACGCGGCGGCGGCGCTGGGTTTTCCAATCAAGATCAACTGCGTGATCCAGCGCGGGGTGAACGACCACGAGTTGCCGGAACTGTGCGAGTATTTCCGCGCGCGCGGGCACGCGGTTCGGTTCATCGAGTTTATGGACGTGGGCAACACGAACCATTGGGCGGTGGAGCGCGTGGTGCCGGCGAAAGAGATCGTCGCGCGCATCGCGGAAAAATGGCCGCTGGAGCCAGTGGGGCCGGCTTATCGCGGCGAAGTCGCGGCACGATATCGCTACACCGACGGTCGCGGAGAAATTGGACTGATCAGCTCGGTGACGGAGCCGTTTTGCCGGGATTGCCACCGCGCGCGGCTCTCGGCCGACGGAAAACTCTACACCTGTTTATTTGCCTCGCTCGGTTGGGACGTGCTCGGGGCGTTGCGGGCAGGCGCGGATGACGCGGGGCTCGAAAATTATCTCGCGCGCGTCTGGCGCGGCCGGCTCGACCGCTACAGCGACGAACGGGCGGAGCTGCTGGCCAACGGCGAAGCGCGGGCGAAGATCGAGATGAGCTATATCGGCGGGTGATCGAATACCGCCCAACGGCGGCCCTTCCAGAGGTCAGGCCCGACCCGCAGAGGTCTTTTTCTCACTCATACTTCGCGGCGCAGCCGAAGTAATTGAGCATCCAGATTTCCTTCCAGACGCGGTAACGACCCTCTTGCGTTATCTTGCCGAGGTCTTCGCGGTCATGGTGCGCGTGGAGAAAACCAAGTTCAGTGTTCACCTGATCAAGTTCGTGTTGCGCGGTGTTGAGATCGGCGAGCGGCTCGACGGCGAAGGGCACGGCGACCGCGCCGGCTTTCGTCAGGCGAGCCCGGTGACGGGCGAGCAGACGCGGCAGCGAACGACGCCACGGAGCACGCTCGACAAACCAATTTTCCGGGTAAAATCCGGCGAAAGGAATGTAGAGGTTGTCGGTGAGATAGCGCGCGCCATCGGATGTGAGCGAGGTGACGGCGTAGCAGACAGAAATCGCGCCGTTAGTCTGCGGAATGAACGTCACCTGCACGCGGACCGTAGCCTGAGCGTCTTGGTAGACGGAAACGCGCAGGTAGATACCGCCGCCGACTTCGGCTTTGAGCGCTTGCGTCTGGCGAAAGCCTTCCGCGCGCAGCCACTCGCGAATCTTCAAAAGGCGCGGCTGCACCGGCCATTCCTCGCCGCTCGAGTTGATCGCGTAGCGGGGAAACAATGGGAGCGGACTCACGCTGAGGGCGGAGATCGCGAGCCAGTTATAGAGCGTTTCGCCGAGAAACCAGACGAGAAAAAACACCGCGGACAACACCCAGAACGGGCGATCAACCAACTCGAAGTCGTGACACATCTGCGCCGCACCGAAGGCGAAAACGAACCAGCGCAACCAGCGGTCGGCAATGGAGAGCAAGGGCGAAGCGACCCGCTGGTTGATTTGCATCAGAACCAGCGAAATAATGATCGCCGCGAGGATGAAATACGGCGGCTCCACGAGAGTGGTGGGCGAAGTTGGCACCGGAAAAGGTGGGAGGACTGGCGGATCGCCGGTAAACCGCACGCTAAGGCGCGCGCCTACCTAGACAGTGAGCGTCGGTGGCTCAGCTTAAGCGGACAGGCATGATCACGCAGACGAAGCTTTCGAGGGTCTTAAAGACACCGGGGCTTACCTCGTCTTTGACCTCAAAGAATACCTCGTCCTTGGAGAGCGCTTTGAGCGGGTCCATGATGAAGCTCGGGTTAAACGCGACTTGGAGATCTGGGCCGCTGTAACCGATGGCCATCGACTCGTGGGCCTCGCCGAAATCTGGGCTCTGCGCCGTGATCTCGAGGAGATTGCTGGTGAGCTTAATTTTGACGGAGTTTGATTTCTCCGAGCACACGAGGGCGGCGCGATGCACACACTGAAGGAAGAGTTCACGCTCTAACTTGATGCGCTGATGGGTCTCTTTCGGGATAACTTGGTGGTAATTAGGGTAGTTACCCTCGACGACTTTCGAATAGAGATAAACGTGGTCGACAAGGCCGCTGGTGTCTTTGTCGGTAGCGATCTGGAAGGCGGCGCGGCGGTCGTTGAAGTTGATCTTCACCTTTTCGCCCTTGTCGAGGAGACGGGTGAGTTCGTTAACAGTCTTAGCCGGGAGGATGATCGCGCCGGCGCTGGCAGCTGGGACTTCCATTTCCTTGGCAATGAGCGCGAGACGACGGCCGTCGGTCGCGACGAGGGAAAGTTTGCCGTCCTTAAAGTTGAAATAGACGCCGTTGAGGATGTAGCGGGTCTCGTCGGTGGATTGAGCGTAGGAAACGCTCTTGAGCATCGAGACGAGCTCACCCTGTTCGAGGGCGTAGGCTTTCTCGTCGCCGAACTCTGGGAGGGGGGGAAACTCTTCCTTGCCGATGCCCATAATGCGGAAGGTGGAGCCACCAGACGTGAGTTTGACGGAATGGTTGGGGGAAGCGTCGAAGGTGACGTCCACATTGGGCAATTCCCGCACGATTCCGGCCAAACGTTTGACCGGAAGGGTCACGGCGCCCGTTTCCTTCACTTCGGCCTTAATTTGGCAACGAATGCCCAGATCGAGGTTCGTGGTGGTGAGGGAAATCTGATCTTTGCCCGCTTCGATGAGCACATTGCTCAAGATCGGCATCGTGGCTTTGGAGCCGACCACGTTGAGCACTTGGGCGAGGCCGTTGGCGAAATGATCGCGGTTGATTTTGAATTTCATGCAGGGGTGACGCGTCGCGTCGTTTGAGAAGCTAACAAAGTCTAAACAGATAGGAGTTCAATTAGGAATTATATCCGTATTACTATGGGCTGCGAACAACTGCAGCAACCGGCGCGCTTCACTCTGAAAAAGGGCCGTTTTTGGTTGTGAAAAACCGCCGGCCGTTTGCGCGCAAACGAGAGGTTGTTCGCAAGGAACAAGTTGTTGGCGAAGAGCGCGCAGGTTGCTCACACATTACCCCGGGCCTGCGGATTGGTGGGCGGCGGGAGCGGGTTACGCGGGCGGCGCCAATGCCGGATGAGGCCGAAAAAGATGTAACTCAGGCAAACGCCGAGCAGGGCGTATTCCTTGTAGAGGCCGAGCAACGCGAGGATAGCCAAACCGCCAGCGAAGGTGCGAAGTTTCATGCGCGTCTGGAGATCTACGCCTTTGCCGCTGGGGTAGCGGATGGTGCTCATCATCAGCAGACCGATCAAAAGCATGAGAAATGGCAGGGCGAGGGCCCACGCCTTGAGGGATTTGTCGCTTTCGGCGAGTTTCAATAAGAAGAGGACAAGCGCGGCCACGGTGCCGGCGGCGGCGGGGACGGGTAGACCGACGAAGTCCTTGTTGGACTCCTTTTTGCCGGGGCGGAGGAGAGGATTCGTGATGACATTGAAGCGGGCGAGCCGCATCGCCGCACAGAGGAGATAAATGAATCCGATGGCCCAGCCGATGTTGCGGAACCACAGAATGCCCTGAGTCGGCGAGAGGATGAGGTAGAACATCATCAACGTCGGTGCGACGCCGAAGGACACGACATCGGCGATGGAGTCGAACTCGGCGCCGAAAAGGGATTCTCGGCCGCCCATGCGAGCTAGCCGGCCGTCGAGGGCGTCGAAGGCGGCGGCACCGAAGATGAACCACACGGCGTAGCGGTAGTGCTCTGCTGGACTAGCGCCGAGGTAATCGCCGGTGATAGACGTCTCGGCGAGGCGCGCCTGGATGCAGTTCACGATCGCCATGAAACCGCAGAAGAGGTTTCCGGCCGTCATTAAGTTGGGCAGGAAGTAGATGCGGCTCGCGTTGGTGACCGTGTAGGGGTCCTCGCGACGGGCGATCTCGTCGGCGGCACGTTCGGCGGGAGTGCGGCGGCGGAAATTCATTATTTCGTTAGGCTCTCGAGGTATTTCCAGAACTTGGAGTGCTGTTCGACAAGTTGTTGCTCGGAGACCGGGAGTTTGTTGCGCAGGAGGAAGTCCTCGAGGGAGTTCCTATGCAGAATGTAATTCACGTGGAGCGACTCGCCGCGTGATTCGAAGTAGAAGCGGAAATCGCCGGCCCGCAGACGGTAAAACTCCTTCTGCCCGCGAGTGAACCGGCCAAGCGGTTCGCGCGGATGAGCCAGATCTTCGGGTTTCAGGCTCGTCATCGGCTCCAGCACGTCGAGCTGGGTGAGTTTATCGAGGCGATTGAGCTCATGCATCGCCTGCTCGGAAAAGGTGACTTGATACATGGTGCGGGTTCAGGCGACGGCGTAACTGACCGGGCGCGCGTGCGTCATGCGCGCAGTCAGTCCTACCCGCGAATTTTCACTCGTGTTTTCCATGAAGCGTCTCGGTCTATCCCCCCACTTCTGCGCGGCAACGCTATTTCTTGCTGTGGGACTGCGAGGGGCGGAAGACACCCGGCCGGCTGCAGCAGCAGCGGTCGCGCAAGGGGCGGTGGAGCAGTTGCGTGAGATACCGCCGGACGTGCTCGAGGTTTCCGTCGTCAAGCTGGCGGCAGCGGGCTCCAACGATGAGGCGCTCCGGCGCGAGTTGCTGCTGCGCTTCGATCGGAATGGCGACGGTCGGCTCGATGAAGGCGAGCGGGCGACGCTCCGGGCCGAAGTGATGCGACCGCCGGGCTCGCCCCGCAAGGGACTGCTAGAACCGGACGAGGCGGCGCTCCTGCGGAAGTTTTTCCTCGAGGAGTTTCGGGCGGCGGCTGCGCCCGCCCGGCCCGAGACCGTGGCGGAGCGGTTGGCACGGCGCCGGGCCGAAAGTTTGCGGCGCGCGGAGCAGCCGCGACCGTCCGATGCGAAGTAGGCGAACTGACCTTTTTGTTTCCCAAGCGGGTGCGACCGGGCACGCTCGAATCATGCCTGTCACCCTGTCCGATATTCGCGCGGCGCAGCGTCGCATTGCCGGCGGCATTTACGTTTCCCCCTGTCCCGACTCGATTCCGCTCAGCGAGATCACGGGTGTCCGGGTCGTCTGCAAACTCGACAACCTGCAGCGCACGGGGTCGTTCAAGGAGCGCGGGGCGCGCAATGCCCTCCTCCGCTTGCCGCCGGCCCAGCAGAAACGCGGCGTGATCGCCGCCAGTGCCGGCAACCACGCGCTGGGTATGGCTTATCATGGTCAACTGCTCGGCATTCCGGTGACCGTGGTGATGCCCGACTATGCGCCGCTGATCAAAATCACGACGTGCCAAAAACTCGGCGCACGCGTGCTCGTGCAGGGAAAGGATTTCACCGAGGCGCGCGCGGTGGCCGATTCGCTCGTGGCGAGCGAAGGGCTGGCCTACATCCACGGTTTCGATGCGCCGGACATCATCGCAGGGCAGGGCACGGTCGCGCTCGAGATGATGAAACAGGTGCCGGACCTCGATGCGATTCTCTGCCCCATCGGCGGCGGCGGGCTCATCGCAGGCGTCTCGGTCGCCGTGAAGGCGTTGAAGCCGAAGATCAAGGTCATCGGCATCGAGAGCACGCACACGGGGAATTTCGCGGCCGCGCTTCACGCGGGAAAACCGGTGACCGTAAAGCGCCGCGCCACGCTGGCCGATGGTCTGGCACCGCTCATCGTGGGGCCGACGTCGTTCGCCCTCGCCCGCACGCGGGTGGATCAGGTCGTGAGCGTCGACGAGCAGTGGATCGCGCTCGCGATTTTGCGCCTGCTCGAACTCGAAAAAACTGTGGTCGAAGGCTCGGCCGCCGTGCCGCTCGCCGCGTTAATGGCGGGCAAGTTGCCGGAGCTGCGCGGGCAACGCGTCGGCCTGATCCTGAGTGGCGGCAACATCGATCCCTCCGTGCTGGGCCGGGTAATCGCGAAGGGTTTGGTGCACGACGGTCGCCTCACGCGTTTCACGGCGACGGTGACGGATCGGCCGGGCGGGCTCGCAGATCTCACGCGGGTGATCGCCGACTGTGGCGCGAGCATCCAGGACATCGTGCACGAGCGGGCCTTCAGCGGGCCGGATGTTTTTACGGTGCATGCGGTGTGCACGGTGGAGACTCGAGATCATGCTCACGTAGCGGCTTTGCACCGGGCGTTGAAGAAGCACGGGTTTCCGGTGGAGTTGACGCGGTGACGATGAGCTCAGTGAGGGGTATGAAGGCACCTGGCGCCGACTCGAAGAATCAAATGCGATTCTGAATGTTTCAGGGTGGCGTCCCAGACGTAGTGAGCACGCGCGTGACGGTGGCGGCGAGGACCTCGAGGCTTTGTGGTTTCTGCAGAATTTCACGGATACCGGCGGCTTGGGCGGCTTCGGCATCGCCAGCGCGAAGGTAGCCTGAGGCGAGGATGATGGGAAAATCGGGTCGGATGCGACGCACCTCCTCGGCGAGTTCTATTCCGCTCATCTCGGGCATCGAAAAATCGGTGATAATGACCGCGAATTTTTCGGGCTCCGCGCGCACGAGGGCGAGTGCCTCCAGCGGTCGTGAGGTGCCGGTGAAGGTGTAGCCGGCGGCACGAAGTAGGCGACCGGTTAGATCGATGATGGTGTCCTCGTCATCTATGCAGAGGATGTGTTGGCCATGACCCGATTTCTCCGAAATTGCCGGTTGGGCCGAAGCAAATGGCGTCGCCGATTCCGGTCGGCCGCTCGCAACTGGGAAGTAGAGAGAAAATTCCGTGCCCTGGCCGACGGTGCTGGTGACCGTGATGGCACCACGATGGGAGCGCATGATGCCATGGGCGATCGAGAGCCCAAGGCCGGTGCCTTCACCGGGGCCTTTGGTGGTGAAAAATGGGTCGAAGATTCGGGTTAGCAATTCCGGCGGAATACCGCGACCGCTGTCCCGCACGGTGAGGCAGACGTAGTCTGCGGGGGTAAGATCGGGGTGGGGAGGCGGCTCGGCCGCCGTGACGGTGTATTGCCCGAGACTAAATGTGATGCGGCCCTGCCGGCTGCCGATGGCCTGCCATGCGTTGGTGCCGAGGTTGAGGAGGACTTGGTGGATCTCGGAGGCGTCGGCCAAAATGGCGGGAACGCTGGGTGAGTCTGCGATCGCGAGAGTGACGTTGGCCGGGATGGTCGCTCGGAGGAGTTTCACTACTTCCTCAAGGAGTGGGAGCGGGGCGATAACGTGACGCCGTTGCTCGCGGGGGCGGCTGAAGGCGAGAATACGGCGGACGAGGTCGCGGGCGCGGTGTCCGGAGCGACGGATTTGTTCCAATGGGGCGGCAAGCGGGCTATCGGGTCCGATTTCCAACGTCGCAAGCTCCGCGTTGCCGAGAATGGCCGTGAGGATGTTATTGAAGTCGTGGGCGATGCCGCCGGCGAGGGTGCCGACCGATTCAAGTTTTTGGGCGTGTCGGAGCTGTTCTCCGAGACGGATCCGCTCTTGTTCGGCGTGCCGACGAGCGGTGATGTCAGCCGTTACGCCGATTACCCGTGTCTGGTCAGCGGCACCGAGGAGGCGGAGCAGGCGGCCCTTTACCTCAAGCCAGCGTTCTGTGCCGTCTGGTGTGAGTAATCGGTGGGTTAGTGCGAGTTCGGGTGAGCGGCCGGCCAGGAGGTCGTCGATTGCCTGCAGCAGAATGGCGGAATCCTGGGGAGGCACATGCAGCGCGAGGCGTTCCGCAGGACCGGATAGTGCACCAGGCGCGCAGCCATAGACCGTCTCTGCCTCCGGAGAGGCGCTCAACTGGCGCGTGGCAACCGTGATCTCCCATGAGCCCATGCGGGCGCTTTGCATGGCGAGGCGGAGGCGTTCTTCGTTAGCGCGGAGCGAGGCTTCGGCGTCTAAGCGGGCGATGGCGGCGCCGCAGTGCTCAGCGAGGGTCTGCAGCTGGGCGAGGTCGGCCGGGCCATAACGCTGAGGGGTATAGCTCTGGACTGAAATGACACCGATGGTTTTCCCCTCCCAACGGATGGGCACATACATGAGGGACGCGCTGCGTCGCTCGCGGAAACCACGAGAGGAAAGTCCCGTCAAAGTTGGATCCGTGGCAGTGCCGTCGCGGTTGATTAGCATCGGCTCGCCGGCGAGCACTGGCTGCAACATCGGACTTAACTTTCGAATCGTGACCGGCACGGGTTCCGGAGTGTTTGCATCCGCGGCGGTGTCTTCGACGTGTGCTCCGAGTTCCACGCCGCCACGATCGTTGACGGGCGCAAAGAAAAGCGCGTCGTGTCCGAACAGCTCGCGGCAGGACTCCGCGATCGCCAAGCCGAGCGTATCGGGTTGGAGCGCGGCGCTGAGTTTAGCGGCGAGGAGGCGAAGGGCATCCTGGGTGCGGGCGTGGCGCTTGGCGGCGGAGATGTCGCGGGCGATCACGGAAAAGAAATCGAGCTGTCCGCCGGCGCCGCGGTGAGCGAGGAGCACGAGGGAGACGGGGATTTCGTGGCCGTCGCGGTGACGGAGGGTCGATTCACCCGACCAGATGCCGGCGCGCAACGCGGCGGGCAGGGCGATGCGCGTGTAGTCTTGGTGCGCGGTGGCCGGCATGAGCGTGGCGGCGAGCCGGTCATGCAAGGGCTCTTCGGCAGTGAGGCCGACCATGGCGCGGCCTGCGCGGTTAATGTAGAGCAGGTGGCCCGCAGGGTCCGCAAACTCGACGAAGTCACTCGTGTTTTCCAACACGAGGGCTAGCCGGGCCTGGGCTTCGGCGAGATGGCGTTCGCGTTCGTATTTTTCGCGTTCGGCGCGAACGCGGCGTTGCGCAGCGAACCACACGCCGCCGCCGACAAGCCCGGCGAGTCCCAGACCGAGTGCACCGCGGAACCACGCCGTCTGCCAGAGGAAGGGCGCGACCTCGAAGGCGAGCGTTGCCCCCGTGCGGTTCCACACGCCGTCGCTCCCGGAGGCCTGCACTTGGAGCGTGTGGCGGCCGGCCGGCAGCTCGAGGAAGCTCACCGTGTTCTCGTTGTGCAGGTTCTGCCACTCGCTGCGCTCACCGTCTAGGCGCACACGGAAGTGTTGTTTCCGGGGGGAGAGGAAATCCAAGGCGGCGTAGGAAATGCGAATGAGGCGGCTGCCGGCCGGCAGAACGGGTGTCGGGCCGGCCGCTTCGAGGTGGAGTTCGACGTGCACGCTTGCGCCGTCGGGCACGTAGCTCAGCGATTCGATCGCGACTGGCGGCTGCACGGTGTGAAGCTTGAGCTCGGCGGGATCGATCATCGCCGCGCCGCGGATCAGGGCGAACCAGAGGCGGCCCCGGCGGTCGACCGCGACGCTCGGCTGAGTGGCGACGGGAAAGTCGAGGTCACGCAGGCCGTCGCTCTGGTCGAAAATCTGACACTCCAACGCGGTGTCCGGATCTTGGGCGGCGCGCCAGAGTTCGGCCGGAGCGGCGCGCACGACGTGGCGATTGCAGCCGAACCAGAGAAACCCCGCCCGGTCTTGCACAATGGAGCTGAGCGCATCGCCGGGCAGGCCGGCTCCCGCCGTGAGCGTGTGCGGGGTCCCTCCCTGCCAGCCTGTGAGCCCATGGCGTTGCGTGCCGATCCACACGCGGTCGTCGCGGTCGACGCACAGGGCGGAGATTTGCCGGAGCTCGGGCAAGCGCAGCACCGGCTCGGCCTGCAGGCCGCCCGGCCCGTAGGCAAACACGGCATTTTCTCGGCCTAGCAGCACCGTGCCATCGGCCCGTTCGGCAAACATCGTGGAACTCGTGCGCTCCGCCGTGCCGATGGGGCCGACGCGGTGAAAGGCTCCCCCTTCTTCGACGACGACCCGGTGGTCGCCGCCGATCCAGAGTCGGCCGCGCGAATCCTCGAAGAGAGTATTGATGGTGTCGGTGGCGCTAAAAGTGTCCGTGGAAACAGGGACGAGCCCCCCGTTGTCGAGGCGCAGCAGGCCATTGAACGCCGTTCCGACCCAAGTGGAGCCATCGCGGCGGTGCACCACCGAGCGGATGAGTGCGGTCCCAAGTTTGCCGGCCTCCAGAGGAACTACGGATTTCTCACCGTCAAAATACGCCATGCCCGCGCCGTAGGAGGTCAGCAACACGCGGTCGTCCGATAACGGGGCGAGGGTGAGGATCGTGCGGTCGCCCATGCCTTCGGACTCGCCGACATGGCGGAAGCGCCGCGGCCGTAGTCGAGCCAATCCGCCGACGCCGCTGCCGATCCACACGCTGTCATCGTCCATCGGATGCACGACCCGCGTGGGCCCGGACGTCGGCAGACCGTCGGCTTTCAGCAGTTGCCGCACCTCGCCGCCCGGCTGGATGCGATACACGCCGGCTCCGATGGCGGGCAGCCAGAGCGTGCCCTGCGCATCTTCTGCCATGCGCCAGAAGATCGCGATGGGCCGGGAAAGTGGGGTGCGGGTGAGCACCTCGCCGCCGCGGACATGCAGCAGTTCGGTCTTACAAAAAAATGCGACGCGTCCGTCTCGCCGTTGCCCGACTCCGACGGCCAGCTTTTGCACTTGGGGATCGCCGCGTAGTGGGCGCCAGGCGCCGTTTTCCAGGACGCCGGCGAAACCGGGCCGGAAAGCGTGGAGCGCGCCGGTATCGTCGAACGCGCACATGGTGCCGCCGGCGCCCGGCGGAGTCGGCAGGGCCTGCCAGACGCCGTCGGCGCCGAGCCGCGTCACTTGCCCGTCGGCCCGGGAGAACACGAGTGTGCCATCGCTACTCTCGGCGTAGCCGCGCACAAAGTTAGTGCGGTTGCCCCAACCATCGGCTTCCTGCCAGCGGCGCCAGGTCCCGCGGTCATGGAGCACGAGCCCGTCGAGCGTGCTGAACCAGACGCGGCCGCCCCGGTCCTGGAACATGCTCATGATGGACGCGGACTTCAACTCCGGCATCGCGGCGGGTGCCCACGGAAGAAATTTCTGGCCGTTGAACCGCACGAGTCCGCGGAACGTGCCGAGCCACATCGCGCCGTCGGGTGCTCGGGCGATGCCGGAACAGGAGTTTTCAGGAAACCCTTCATCGAGTCCCCAGTTCTCCGCGAGATAGTCGCTCGTAAACGGCACGGGCAGCGGGCGCGCAGAGAGATCGCCGGGACCGGCCAAGAGCGCAAACAGGCCGGCCAGCCGCACCCAACGCCGGCGTCGCGAGACGACTGTGTGGGAGCGGGAGAGCTGGAAAAGGAAGCGCGTCACGGCGAAGGGCGGCGAGATGTTGCCACGCGACCGACGGGACGCACCGGCCGGAAGTCAGTCAAGGTTTTCGTCGGGGGGCGGAAGCAGGGGAGGATCAACTCTTCGCCGCCGGGGTGTTGAAGCGGATTTTTTCCTCGTCGCGGTCGAGATAGGGGATGCCTTTTTCCATCCACTCGGGGGCGGGGGAGCCTTTGAGGTAGTGGTCGAAGAACTGGTTCATCCGTTTCGCGAAATCCTTTTGGTCGGCGCGGCGGCGGAGGTTGTGAGCCTGGCCGTTGTAGTTGAACAGCCACGCGGGTTTGCCCTGGCGGCGCAGGGCGAGGAAGAGCTCGATGCCCTGATACCACGGCACGGCGTCGTCGGCGTCGTTGGCCATTAGAAGCAGCGGCGTGTGGACTTTCTCGATTTGGAAAATCGGCGAGTTGTCGAGGTAGAGCTGGGGCGCGGCCTGCAGCGATTTCCCGAGGCGACTCTGGGTCTGCTCGTATTGGAACTGGCGCGGGAGGCCGCTCCCCCAACGGATGCCGGAGTAGGCGCTTGTCATGTTGCCGACGGCGGCGCCGGCTTCGGCGGCGCGGAAGCGGTCCGTCTGCGTAACCATGTAGGCAATCTGGTAGCCGCCCCAGGAGTGGCCTTGGATGCCGATGGCTTTTTCATCGACGCACCCACGCTTCACGACGGCATCGACGGCGGGAAGGACGCAGCGGAGTGCGCTCTGGCCGGGTTCGCCGGTGGTGTAGACGATATCGGGCTGTAGCACGAGGTAGCCGTTGCTGGCGTAGAGGGCGGCATTGACGGCGTTGCTGGGGCGCGGCGTTACGAACTCGTTCACGTTTTGCGAGAGGCGCTCGTAGATGTAGACCATCAACGGATATTTTTTCTTCGGGTCGAAGTTTGCCGGTTTGTAGAGCGTGGCCTGGAGCGGGACGCCCTGCTTGTTTTTGAAATTCACGAGCTCGGCGGTGCCCCAGAGAAACGCCTTCTGCTGCGCTGCGCCGTCGGAGACTTTGGTCAGTGTGGTGAGGGTGGCATCGGTCGTGTGCAGATCGGGAAATACGTCGAAGCGCGCGGCGGTGACGAGGAGCACGTCGGCTTCGGCGGCGCGGGCGACGTAGCGGTAGCTCATGTCGCCCCAGAGGGTGCGCGTGGGTGCTTTCGCGCCGTCGAAAGTAGTGCGGAAGAAACCGCTGGCGCGCGTCTCCTCGCTTTCGCCGCGGAGAATGAGGGGCTTCGCGGGATCGAGGCCGCGCTCCTCGTCGTCTTCTTCGAAGGGCTCGATGCGTTGCACGCGGAGGATGGTCTTCGTAGCGCGACCGTGGCCGGCGGTGAGGTTTTTCGCGGGGCGGTCGTCGGTGAAAACCTGCCAGACGTCGTAGCGGTCATAGATCACGAGAGACTGGCTGTCCTTGGTCCAGCCGGCGGCGCCGTAGGGCGATGGGGGTTCGGGGCGGTCGTCCTGTTCGTTCCAAACGGGTGGCTTGATCGCGGCGGTGAGGGAGCGGGTCGTGCCGTCGGCGGTGTTGAGCAGGTGCCAGTGTTTGCTCTGGAACCACGCGACCCAACGACCGTCGGGCGACCATTGGGGGACGGCGCCTTCGGCGCGTTGCTTTTCCAGCACGAGGCGGCGGGCGCCGGTGACAGGATCGACGAGGTGGTAGTCGGTGTAGCGTCCGTCGAAATCGATGAGGCGTCGATACGCGCGGTCGTCGCTGCCGAGGGCGCGCGTGCCGTCGTCGCTCAGCGTGACGATGGCGAGGGCGGAGTCGGCGAGTTGCGTGTAGCGGTGAGTGGCGAGGTCGAGCACGCCGCGATAGGTGCGGTTGCGCTCTTGGTTGGCGCGGACCTTCTGCATGGGTTGGACAAGGTCGTCGTTCCAACGCCAGAGGTCGGCGGTGACTTTTTCCTCGTCGGGCGGCAGGGTGTCGGGCCGGCGCGGCGGCTTGGGCGGGGTGGCGGCGGGGAGGTAGAGTTTCTTGCCGTCGCGTGAGAAGCCGAGTTGGCCCTTGTCGCTGAGCACGAGGCCATCGGCAGGGCCGGCGGTCTCGCCGCGGACAAGTTCGGTAGCGGCGGCAGCGCCGCGCGGCCAGTGGTAGGCTTTCCACTTGGGAGTGCGGGAAGCGGCATCGTCGCGGTCGCTGACGAAGACGGCCTGGGCCTGCTCGCGGTCCCAGGTGAGTTTCGAGTATTTGCCTTTGCCGGCGAGGAGGGCGAGAGGAGCGGCGGCGTCGCCGGGGGTGACGGCGTAGACACCGTTGGTAGTCTCGGTCTTGGCGGCGACGGTGTAGAGGAGCGTCTTGCCGTCACGGGCGAATGAATAGTCGAGGGCGTTTTCGAAGGTGCGTTGCGACGCGGCGGCGAGATCGCGGAGGACGAGGTCGGTGCCGTAGGTGCGGCCGGGCGTCTCACCGGTGGCGGAGGTGGCGGCGCTGCCGGATTTCGTGGTGCCGCGCTTGGTATTTTGGTCAGCGTCATCCTCGGCGAACGGGTCGTCGCCATCTTCTTCGGTGCGGCCCTCGACAGGCTTGGCGGTCTGGTCGATTTTCTCGTCGGCGGCCTTCGCAATTTCGGGCTTCGGTTCCTTGAGGTAGGCGAGCCAAGCGCCGCCACGGGTGGGGAGTTGGAAACTCTTTACCATCGGCACGCGGGTGGTTTCGCCGGTGGCGAGGTTGAGGATGAGCAGACCGTTTTTCGGGCCCTCCTCGGGCTTTTTCTTGTCCTTCCGAGCCTGCGCGATCTCAGCCTTGGTCGGGTGCGTGCTGGTCGCGAGGAATCGGCTGTCGCTGGAGAATGTGAGGCGGATGTTACGCGGCTGGGGCGGGCCGGCCTCGGGATTGGGCGCGGCCTCGTCGCCGGTTGTGAGAGGTGGCGGCAGTAGCATACCGACTGGGAGGCGTTGCTCTTTACCCGTGGCGAGTTCGCGGACGACGACATCGCCGTCGCCATCCTGCGGCATGGAAGAGTAGGCGAGCCAGCGACCGTCGCGCGAGAGCGTCGGCGTAAACAGGCTGCGCCACGCATCGAAGTCCTCGTGGGTAAGCGGCCTGGGGGCCGCGGGCTGGGCGCCGAGCGGCAGGCTCAGGGCGACGATGAGCGAGAGCACAAAAACACGGAAACCGACGCGATGGGTGAGCATGACGGGGAAAGCGGGAGATTTCGACGTGCGCCGCGGAATACGCCGCACGAGGAGGCGTCCACTACCCCGCGGCGGCGAGCCGAGCGCAAGCCGATTGGCGGCGTCACGGTGGCCATCGCCGGACCAATTTGCGCGCGGCTGTGGTCCTCGCAACGTTGCGTGACATCATGAAACCGCAGCCCGCCTACACCCTGACCGATCCCGCCACTGGCACCGACTACCTCGTGTTTCTCGAAGTGCCGCCGGTCAGCGAGCCCGGTCCGCATCCGGCCGTCTTGTTCCTAGATGGCGACGACCAGTTTCGTTTTGCGGTCGACGCTTATCGTGCGGCCCGCGCCGCCGGCGAGGTCGCCCCTCTCGTGCTCGTCGGCCTCGGCTACGGCGCGAGCTACATGAAGCCGGGCAACTGGCGCGTGCGCGACTACACGCCGGCGGCACTCCCGACAGAAGCGGAAAGTGGCGGCGCGGAGGGTTTCCGGAGATTTCTCACGCACACGTTTTGGCCGGACCTCGCGCGCCGCGTGCCCGTGCGCAACGACGTGCGCGGAATCGCCGGCCACTCGCTCGGCTCGCTCTTCGTGTTGCACGCACTGTGGCAGGAAAAACCATTTTTTACCCACCATCTCGCGAGCGCGCCGTCTCTCTGGTGGGCGGACCGCGCGATCCTGTGCGACGCGCAGAATCTCCAGCGCAAGGGCGTCGCGCTGCCGGCGAAACTCTACCTCAGTGTCGGCGAGGAAGACTCTACGTCGATGACCGGCGACCTCGCCTTGCTCGAAGACCAACTCGCCGCGCTGCCGTTTCCGCAGCTCGCGGTGACGTCGCAGCGTTTCCCCGGAAAGAACCACTTCGACGTCCTCCCCGACGCTTTTGGCGCAGGTCTGCGCGCGCTGTTTCCGGGCTGACCCCGGTGACTTCTGTGCGACACACCGAGTGCGGCGTTGCCTCGGTCTGCGCCGCGCGTCTCTCTGCGCAACTTCCCTTCGCATGAAATCCCCTTCGCTTCGCCGCCACGCGCTCACGCTACTCGCACTCCTGGCGACCGCGCCTGCGTTTGCCGCCAACGCCGACCGCCATGTTGTGCTCATCAGCCTCGACGGTTTCCCGGCCTACCTCTGGCGCGACGAGACGCTCGCGTTGCCCCATCTCCGCCAGCTGGCCGCTGCGGGCGTCGTCGCCGATGCGATGACCATCGTGAATCCCGCGATCACCTGGCCCAACCACACTTCACTCGTTACTGGTGTCGCACCGCAGAAACACGGTGTGCTTTACAACGGTCTCGTCACCCGCCTTGGACCAGGGAAACCGATCAAGAACGAACAGTGGGCCGACAAAGCCAAACTCGTGCGCGTGCCGACGGTTTACGATGCCGCGTTCCACGGGGGTCTCACGACGGCCGAGGTGGATTGGGTCGCGATCACGCGTCCCGGCACGATCAATTGGAGTTTCGCCGAAATCGTCGATCCCACCGCAGTGCTCCCGCGTGAAATGGTCGCTGCGGGTGTCGCGACGGAGCAGGAAATTCTATCCGTCGCCGAAAAAAAGCCGGTCGTCGGCCTGAACATCGAGCCCCCGAAGCGACTTAACGCCGCTGAGCGCGACGAGTTGTGGACGCGCGCGGCGAGTTTCGTTTTTCAAAAACACCGGCCCAACTTGCTGCTGTTTCACCCGCTCAACACCGACGGCCAGCACCATCGCTACGGGCCCAATTCAGAGGAAGGCCGCGCCGCGCTACGCCTCGCGGATCGCTACGTGGGCGATCTGCTCAAGGCGATCGACGCGAGCGGCCGGCGTGAACAGACGACGGTGATCGTCACGACCGACCACGGTTTCAAGAAGGTCGACAAGTTCATTTACCCGAACGTCGCGTTGAAAAAAGCCGGCCTGCTCCAGCCCGCCGGCGCGACCATCGCGCAGTGCGACGCCTACGTGGGCACGCAGGGTGGTATTGCGTTTGTCTACATTACCGAGCCGGCGCGGCGCGCGGAGCTGTTGCCGAAATTGAAGGCGCTCTTTGCGGCGACCGAGGGCGTCGCCGAAGTGCTCGACGCTGCGACCGAGGCTCACGCGCGCGGACTGCCCACGCCCGAGGAGAACGAGGCGATGGGCGAAATCATTCTCTACCCGAAGGCCGGCTACGCCTTCACGGGCGCGGCGACCGGCGACATCGTGAACGGCCCCTCGGTGAACTACGGCGGCACGCACGGCTACCCGAGCAGTGATCCGGAGCTCGACGGGATTTTCATCGCGCAGGGCGCCGGCATCCGCCGGGGCGTAAAACTCGACCGCGTGCGCAACCTCGACGTGGCGCCGACGATCGCGCGGTTGCTAGACGTGGCGTTACCGACAGCCGATGGCCGGCCGATGGACAACGTGCTCGCTCCGGCGCGCTAGGCACCGCCGGACGCGCGGGGCCTTGGCGGCGCGCGGTCAGCGCACCTTCGCGCAGACGATACAGTCGCGCGGCTCCGGGCCGAGCGTAGGGGCGATGTGCCAGCGGCGCAGAATGCCTTCGCGCGTCATTCCCGCCTTTTCCATCACGCGGGCCGAGGCGAGATTATCCACGTCGCAAAACGCGTAGGCGCGGTAGAGGTCCGGCCGCGACAGCGCCCAGTCGACCAGGTAGGTGAGTGCTTCGGCGGTGAAGCCGTGGCCCCAGAATTTCTTCGCGAGCACGTAGCCGAACATCGCCCGCCCTTGGCCTTCGAGCGTAACGCCGATGGAGCCGATGGGGGTGTCGGTGCCCTTGAGACAGAGGAGCCATGCGAGCGGCACGGGGCGATCGCGTTTATCCCAGTTTGCCGCCGCTTCGCCAAGAAATGCCGCCAGTGGCTCCACGCGGGTATAGAGCGGCCAAGATAGATAGCGGGTCACCTCCGGATCACTTGCATAGGCCGCAAACACCGCTGGCGCATCGTCCGCCCGCGGTCGCCGGGCGAAGAGGCGGGCCGTCACAAACGTGGCGGGCGGCGGCGGTTGGGGAGCGGAGTTGGGCACGGCTACTTTTCGTCGGCGAGCTTCTCTCCCTGCGCCTCGAGCCAGGTCGTGAGTGTTTTAATCTGCGCGTCGGTGAAAATCGCGTCGCGGTGGATCCACGTGTAGGACTTGAGCGGCATGGAGCGGTCGCCGATTACGTCGACGAGCGCGGAGAGTTTCTTGGCCTTTTTCTTGGCGCTGTAGCCGCCGAAGACGGAGAAGTTGAACTCGTTCTTGCCGTCGTCGATGTGCTGCTTGAGCCACCAGCCGCCGGGCTGGAGCTCGGCATACCACGGGTAACGGGTGTTATCGGAGTGGCAGTCGTAGCAGGCGACTTGGAGCATGGTCTTGATCTCGGCAGGTGGGGCGAGGCTGACGATGAAGTCGTCCTTGTCGGGCGGGGTCGTGGAGATGTTCTTCGCCGGCCGGATGAATTGGGCGACGACGAGAAGCGCAGCGAGGCCGAGGAGGATTTTTTTGACCATGACGGGTAAGACGAAGCAGGCGTGATGACGGTGACGCAGCACCAGCGGGTCGACAAGCCCGCGCGCGGCCAAACCAGCCGCTACCCAAGAGGCTGATGGGCCAGGCGCCTAGACCGGCCTCACGCCGCGCCGCTGAGCGCTTCGCGCACGAGGGCGGCGATGGCGGGCGGGAGATCGAGGGACAAGGCAGCGTCATGCGCGGCGGGGCTCATTTTTTTCCAGGTCTTGCGGAGGATCTCGATGAACTTCTCCCGCGGGTAGTCGGCGTGTTGGGCCGCGAAGGCGCCGATCTCGTTTTCCAGAAACACGAGGCATGCGGCGTCTTCGAGGGCTTGGGTGCCTGCGTTGGTTTTCAGGCCGGTCTTCGAAACCCAGGTGGCAACATCGGCGGCTTCGGTGGCGGGAACGCCGGCCTCGAGGAGCAGGCGGCGGGCGCGCTCGGCTTGTTTCGTATAAAGCGAACGGCGCCAGGTCAGATAGCCGGCTTTGCCCTCGGGAAACGTTATGCGCGGCGTGAGCCAGCGTTCGAGATGCTGGCTGCGGGCGGCGAGGCGGAGGGCGGGCGAAGCGGCGGGCACGAGGCGGACGACCCAAGCCTCGACGCGCTCGCCGTAGACGAGTTCGGCGGGGCGGCCGTCGGCCGCGCGGGCGGGATCGGCGGCGTGCGCGGCGTCGATGAGGGAGCGGGCGTGGGCGTAGGCGTCCATGGCGGGACGGAGTGGAAAGTTTTGGACGCAGCGCGGCAAGCGGTGGATGCATTGCAGGCTGTATACACGCGGGAGATTGGCTCAGGCTGGAACCCATGAAAGAACTCACGTTGACCGAACTCGTCCCGACGCTGCAGCTCGCGGTCGGGCCGGTGATCCTCATCTCGGGGGTTGGCCTGCTCCTGCTCACGCTCACGAACCGCTTC
Organism: Opitutia bacterium; assembly: GCA_947453695.1. Taxonomy (GTDB): domain Bacteria; phylum Verrucomicrobiota; class Verrucomicrobiia; order Opitutales; family Opitutaceae; genus GAS368. The sequence continues at coordinate 52,327 of CANGHW010000013.1, read as the reverse complement.
GGCCGCATGCTGGACCGCTCGCGGGCATTGATCCACGAGGTGGAGACCGGTGGAAAATCGGCAGCGGCCGTCGAGAACCTCCGGGCGCAGGTCGCGATCCTGCAGCGGCGCGCCCGATTGCTGAGGATGGCGATCGCGCTGGTGACGACTACGGTGCTATGCGTGGGGGTGCTGATCCTCGGGTTGTTTCTCGCGGCGCTGGCGAGGATGGAGATTGCGCCGTTGCTCGTGATCCTGTTCTGCGCGGCGATCGTGGCGTTGATCGGGGCGATGTGTGCGTTTCTCGCGGAGATCAATCTGTCGCTGAAAGCTTCGCAGCTCGATTGGGAGCTGATGGAGCGCCGTCCGCCGGGCGAGTGACTGGTGCGGGGTCGGCGCCTGCGGACTTGCACGCCGGGCGGCGACGACGTCATGTCTTCTGCGCGGATCGACTCCGCGCCGGTAGCCCCGGTTATCCCAGCCCATTTACCCCTATGGAACAGCCTGTCATTGCTGCGTTTTCCCGCGCCGGCCTCGCGCTTGCCGCGAGTGTGTTGGCCGCCAGTCCCTTCACGGCCGGTGCGCAGACTGCGCCCTCGCCGTCTGCCTCCGCCGCGCCCGCCCCTCGCTCCGCCGAGACGCAGCCGGTCGAGCTCTCCGTGTTCGAAGTCCGGGCCGAGGACGATGTCGGCTATCAGGCGGGTAACACCACGAGCGGCAGTCGCCTCAACGCGCGCCTGAAGGACACGCCGGCCTCGGTCTCGCCCTTCACGCCGGAGTTCCTCTCCGACATCGCGGCGACGAATCTCTCTGAGATGCTCGCGTATGCGACGAACATCGAGGTCGAGCTGGAGGACGCGCAGGCGGGCTTCAACAACCCGCCCGGTCGCGACTCGACAGGCGGCGACTATTCGTTCCGCGTGCGTGGCATCATCGGCGGCGTCTCACGCGACTTCGTCGACGCCTCCGCGCCCAACGACCTCTACAACGTCGAGCGCGCCGAGGTGTCGAGCGGCCCCAACTCCATCCTCTTCGGTCTCGGGCCGGCGGGCGGTCTCGTTTCGATCACCGGAAAAAAGGCCAACGTCCGCCGCCCGCGCACGACGCTCAAGACCGTGTTCGCGGAATACGACTACCAGCGCTATGAACTCGATTTCAACCGACCGATCGTGAAGGACAAAGTAGCGCTGCGCCTCCTCGGCGTGCACCACACCGCGGAAGGCTGGCGGAAGTGGACGCGCGACGATCAGGACCGCTTCACCGGCGCGGTGACGATCAAGCCCTTCAAGCACACGACGATCGACGGCTCGTATGAAAAAGGCCGCACGAGCAACAGTCTCTCGGTGACCGGCAACGCCGTGGATAGCATCTCGCTGTGGCTGAACAACGGCCGCCCGACTGCGGACGGCGTCGCGGTGCCGGGCACGGCGCGCTTCGCCACGGGCACGGACCGCTTCACGCTCACTGGCAACAGCGGTATCGTCTACAACCTCAAGGGCGAGCTGCAGAGCAGCAGCACGTTTTCCGCAACTACGCTCGCGCCCGTCTCCCTCGCACCCAACCAGTATAACTACATCGGGCCGGGCGGCCTGCGCCGGCAGGATTTCGACAGCTTCAACGTGAACATCGAGCAGCGCGTGACGCCGTCCATCACGGTCGTCGGCTCCGTGTTTCACAACGAGGGCCGCGTGAACACCGACGGCGCCAATACCACGCTCCCGGAACTCCGCGGCGACCCCAATATCACGCTTCCCGCGCCCGCGGGTGGCACGGCCACGGTGGCCAATCCCAGCCGCGGTGGCCTCTACATGGACACCACGTGGTTCAAGGACGCCTTGGTGACGACCAACGACGTCGCCCGCCTCACGGCCGCGTATGAATTCGACGCCGGCAAGTGGCTCGGCCGCCACCGGGTCGCGGGCTTGGTGGAGCATTCGAAACAGGAACGCACCCGCCGCTGGAAGAATGAAATCCTTATCGATTCCGCCTACGTTGCTATCACTAACGCCGCCACGCCTGAGGGTGCGCAGAATCAGCTCAACCGCCGCCAATACGTGACCGAGGGCGACTTCACGACCTACTACGCCGGCGATCCGCGCGCCGCGGTCCAGCCCTTCACCTACAACGGCCGCCAGATCACACCGACATTTGTCTCCCGCGTGAAAGCCAACGCCCACGCGTTCAAGGAAATCGATTCTTACATGTTCGCCGGCCAGAGTTTCTGGTGGAAGGACCGCCTCGTCACGACGCTCGGCTACCGCCGCGACAAAGTGACTTTCCGTAACGAGGAAGAGGCCCGGGTAACGAGTCCGACCGATCCGCGCGTGACCTCGCACCAAGTCCTGCTCAATGAGTGGGATTTCAACGGCAACTACACGGTGAACCGCTACGAACCGAAGACGATCACCGCCGGCGCGGTGCTCCACGCGAACAAGCGCCTCTCGTTTTTCTACAACACCTCTGAGAGCAACGGTCCGCCCCGCTTCGACCGCACCGTGCTCCCCAACGGCGGCGTGCCCCCACCCGTCACCGGTTCCGGGCAGGATCTCGGTGTGATGTTCGATTTCTTCGGCGACAACCGAACCTTCCTGCGGGCGACTTACTACAAGTCCGACCAGTTGAACGATGCCAGTGTGATCCCCGACGGCCTCACCGTTTCGACCTCCGGCTCCCTCGGCGGCGACAACCTCCTCAACATCGTTGGAGCTCTGCGCGACGCCGGCAAACTTACCTCCGCCCAATACGACGCGCAGGCCATCACTTACAACGCGGGCATCATCGACCTCTTCACCAAGGGCTACGAAGTGGAGTTCGTCGCCAACCCGACGCAGGCGCTCACGCTGCGTCTCGGCTACTCCTACACGGACCGCCGCCGCGGCAATCACTACAAGGAAATCCTCAGCTTCTTTGCGGCGAAGTTCCCCGAGTGGCGCGCGCTCGCAGCGGGCAACCCGACACTGCTCAACACGATCAACAGCGAAATCGCGACGATCGAAAGCGAGCTGGCATTTCAGACTACGCGCCAATCCGCGCCCTTCGGCACGCGGCCACACAAGGCCAACCTCACCGGCCGCTACACGTTTCGCGAAGGCCGGTTGAAAGGCGGATTTGCCGGCGGCGCGGTGCGCTTCCAGAGCCGGAACTTCGTGAGCACCGACACCTCGACGGGCCGCGACTACTGGGGCACGCCGACGCTGATGGGCGACGCCTTTGCGGGTTACCGCACGCGTCTGCCGTGGGGAAAGATCCCGGTCTCGGTGCAGCTCAACGTGACCAACGTGACCAACTCCTACCTCGTCGGCCTCGGTCGCTACAACACGACCTACAACGGCCTCCTCCGCGTCTATCTCAACGCCCCGCGCGCCTACCGGCTGACGACGACGTTTGAGTATTGAGCAAGCCCGACACCGCGCATCCGCCGATGAGTGTAACGATCCCGACCCATTGCCTGCGTTGCGGCGTGTGCTGCTACTCGGAGTCGGCGGAATACGTTTGGATCCGCGGCGACGATTGGTCGCGACTCGGTGACGACGCGGACCGGCTCGCGCACTTCATTGGGCATCGCGCCTTCATGCGGATGGAAAACGGGCACTGCGCCGCGCTCGACGTGCGGACGACAACGGACGGAGCGAAGGAATTTTTCTGCACGATCTACGAGCGTCGCCCGGAAATCTGCCGCGACCTCGGCCGCGGTTCACCCGAGTGCGAGGCCGAGCTCGAGACGAAGGCCGGCAAGGTGGGCTGAATGCGGGCCGCCGGGCGGGCGGTGGCCGCGCGAGTTTCTGCACTCGCGGTCTTTGCCGGCGGGGAGCACGGTGCGGTCATGTTCTGGCATATCGCCTATGGCGTGGTCCGCGGGGTCTTCGATAACCGCGTGCGCGGCCGCGTGACGGGCCAAGTGTGGTTGTGTGGTCGCGCCGAGCCGCTGGAGCTCGTGCTGGTCGGCGATGCGATGCGGGATCTGGCCGGACGGCGGCTCGAGTTTTTCAATCCGCTGCCGAAGCCCATCTCGGACGAGTTGAAGTTCCTGACGGGTGTCCAATGCGTGCCGGATGTGCCGGAGTCGGAGCGGATCCCGCTCACGCCAGAGGAGGTGTTGGCGCGGTTGGAGCGTCCGAAGGATTTCGCCGAGGCGCCAATGCATCAGGCCAACGTGCTGTATCTCGAGTGGTTCGTGCCGGAGCACGGCCGGGTCACGATCAAGTCGACGGAGTTTCGCTTGGTGGTGGCGCCGGACATCTGTTGGGACATGACGGAGGAGCAGGAGGAGGAGCAGCGCCGGATCAATGGCGGGGAGCTCTGTGCACTGTTGCAGTGGGGGCTGGACCGGCTCCGCCGCGAGATGGGTCTTCCCGATCTGGAGGATGAGCCGCGCGGGTGGTGAGTGGAAGGAGGACTTGGCCGCGTCTCATCCCACGGCGGCCGCGGCGATGCGGGTGCGCAGCGTTTCGTCGGGCAGACGGCCCGTGCCAGCGGCGACGTTGTCGCGTAGATGCTCGACCTTGGAGGTGGCGGGGATGGCGACGGTCATGGCCGGGTGCGCGATCACGAATTTCAGGAGTAATTGAGCCCAGCTCGTGCAGCCGAGTTCGGCGGCGAAGGTGGGGAGCGGTTTCGCGCGGAGACTGCGGAGGAGTTCGCCGCCGGCGAAAGGGCGGTTGGCGATCACGGCCACGCCGCGCTCGCGGGCGAGTGGGAGCAGGCGTTGCTCGGCGTCGCGCTCGCCGACGGAATAGTTGATCTGGATGAAATCGACCGCCTCGCGCTCAATGAGTTTGGCCACGGCCTCGGCGCCGCTCGCCGTGTAGTGCGTGACGCCGAGGTAACGCACGAGGCCGTCGCGCTTCCAGCCGCGTAGGGTGTCGAGGTGCGTGGCGGTATCGACGAGGTTGTGCACCTGCATCAGGTCGATGGGGCGGGCACGGAGTTTCTGCAGTGAGGCGTTCATCTGTTCGATGCCGGCCGCGCGGCCGTTGATCCAGACCTTGGTCGCAACGAAGAGTTTTTCGCGGAGTCCGTGCGCAGCCATGAGATCGCCGGCGACTTCCTCGGAACGGCCATACATCGGAGAGGAATCGAGGAGCTTGCCACCGAGCGCGGCGAATTCTCGCAGCACGGCGGAAAGCGGAGCGCGGGAGGCCTCGTCGGCATCGACATCGAAGGTCTGCCACGTGCCGAGGCCGATGACGGGGAGTTGTTCGCCGGTGGCGGGGATCGGGCGGGTGAGCATGGGCTTGGGCGGTGTAGCCGGGGCCACGGGGGAAGCTTCGGCGGAGGTGAGACGGCGCGTGCTGGCGGTAAGCGCGGCTGCGCCGAACAGGCGCAGGACCTCGCGGCGTTTCAAGGCGATGGGGTGCATGGCGGAGGGGATTACAAACAGGTTGGGCGGGGGCCGGCGAGCCAGCGCGCTGAAATCGCGGCGGGTGCCGGGCAGAAGCGCGTGATTCGCTGCCATCGCGCGGATCACTGGGATTTGTAGGGACTGGAGAGGAATTTTTTACGGCTGAGGCGGTGGGAGTAGCTCTACGCGCCGTGGCTGGGTGCAGTCCGCGCGACGGCCGCCCGGATTGTCGCGCACTTGTCACGGTGCGTGGGTTGCGCGCGGGTGAAGACGCGCCACGGTGAAAGCCGCATGATCCCCACCGAAGTTGCCCAACGCCTGGTCGAGCTTTGCCGCCAGGGTGCTTATGAAACCGCCCAGTCCGAACTCTACGCCGCCGAGGCCGTGAGTATCGAACCCGAGGGCTCGCCCACGCCGAATGTCAAAGGTCGCGACGCCATCATCGCGAAAGGGAAAGCCTTCGTCGCATCCGTCGAGATTCACGGCGGCACCGTGAGCGACGCTGTGGTCGCGGGACAGTTTTTCTCCTTGGCGATGGCGCTGGATATCACGCCGAAGGCCGGCGGTCCGCGCTTCACAATGGAAGAAATCTGCCTCTACGAAGTGCGGGACGGAAAGATCGTGCGCGAGCAATTCTTCTATCCGCTGCACGGATAAGGGACGGGCAACGGTGCTTACGGGCCTGATGCCGGCCAAGCAGGCGTCAGGCCAGCCAACGCGCACTGAAATCACGGCGATCGACGGGCCAGGTGCGCCAACGCGGGTGATCGGGTTTCGCGCCGGAGAGAGAGACGCGCGCGGCTTCGGCGAGGTTATGGCAAACGACGCGGAGATCGGCTTCGCACCAGAAGTCGGAGGTGGTGGCGGGGTCAGGCGCGTGCTCGGCGGCGAGGAGTGCGGCGCGGGAGAGGACGAGGCCGCTCATCGGCGGGAGCGTGCAGCCGAGGGTGATGAGGACACCCTGGAGGCGAGAGAGCACAGCTTTACCGCCGACGCTGTGTTCGGTCACGACGACGGCCGCAGGTTTGCCGAGCCAGAGGGCGGTGCCCTCGTGCGGCGTGGCGTCCTCGAGAAATTTTTGGAGCACGCTGCTCCAGGAGTCCCAGTGCGTGCCGGTGCCGAGGAGGAAGCCGTCGGCGCGTTGGAGCGCGCCGAGGAGTTGAGGGTTGAGAGCTGAGGGTTGAGAAACCGGAAGGAGCGAAGAGCTAAGAGCGGAGAGCTGAGAGCGGGAAACAGAAGTGGAGGTGAAGGAAGCTGCGAGGGTGAGGCTCTCGACTGTGGCGCGGCGGGCGAGGAGGCGGTGGGCGTGGGAGAGGAGAACGGCGGTGTTGCCCGCGTCGCCGGTGAGGGAGGCGTTGAGGAGGAGCAGGTGCGGGCGGAGGACGGGCATAGGGGAAGGAGTGCCGCAGTTGGCGCATTTCGTCTAGGTGATCGTTAGGCAAACCTCACTTACAACTTCTGCATCTTCCAGCGGCCCTTTTTGAAGATCACGTAGCTCGCGGTGGCGAGGGTGGTGAACGAGACGGGGACGGCGATGAAGACACCGAGGGGGCCGAGGGCGAGCGGCTGGGCGAGGAGCCAGGCGAGGGGGATTTGACCGAGCCAGAAGCAGAAGAAATTCAGGCGCGTGGGCGTGCGGGTGTCGCCGGAGCCGTTGAAGGCTCCTTCGAGGCACATGCCGGCGGCGTAGAGCGGAAAGGCGAGGCTCACGATCCAGAGCGCGGCGTTGGCATGGCGGAAGACATCGGGGTCGGTCGTGAAGAGGCCGACGATGAGACGTGAGCCGAGCACGAAGACGAGGCCCACGGCGCCGAGGAAGAGCGTGTTGAACATCGTGGCGAGGCGCACGGCGGCTTCGGCGCGGTCGGGGTGACCGGCGCCGAGGTTTTGGCCGACGAGGGTGGCGCCGGCGTTGGCGAGTCCCCAAGCGGGCATGAGGGCGAAGATCACGACGCGGATCGCGATGGTGTAGCCGGCGACGGCGGAGCTGCCGAAGACGGCGAGGATCTTGAAGAGGCCGACCCAGCTGGTGGTGCTGATGAGGAATTGCGCGATGCCGGGGACGGCGGTGCGGAGGATGGCCCTGAGCGCGGGGAAATCAGGACGGAGGCCGGCGAGGTGGAGGCGCACGCGGCTGGGGCGCGCGGTGAGGTGCCAGATTTGGTAGAGGACGCCGATGCCGCGGCCGAGGTTGGTGGCGACGGCAGCGCCGGTGAGGCCGAGCTCGGGAAACGGGCCCCAGCCGAAAATGAAACACGGGCCGAGGAGGATGTTGAGGGCGTTGGCGAGCCAGAGGGTGCGCATGGCGATGACGGCATCGCCGGCGCCGCGGAAAATCGCGTTGAGCAGAAAAATCAGGAATACCGTGGCGTTACCGCCGAGCATGAGGGCGGTGAAGCCGGAGCCGAGGGTGACGGTGGCCTCGTCAGCGCCCATGAGACGGAGGATCTGCGGGGCGAAGGAACCGAGTGTGAGGCCGAGGGCGGCGGAGAGCACGAGGCCGAGGAAAATGACCTGACCGGCGGCGTGGGCGGCACGCACAGGATCTTTTTCCCCGATGCGGCGGGCGACAATGGCGGTCCCGGCGATGGAGAGGCCGATGGCGACGGCGTAGACGAGCGACATCACGGACTCGGTGAGGCCGATGACAGCGACGGCTTCCTTGCCGAGGCGCGAGACCCAGAAGACGTCGACGATGGCGAAAAGCGATTCCATCACCATCTCGAGCACCATAGGCACCGCGAGCAGGAGCACGGCGCGGTTGAGTGGAGCGGAGGTGTAGTCGTGGTGCTCCCCGCGGAGCGATTGGACGATCGTGCGGAAAACAGACGGTGGTGCGGCGGCGGGGGCAGACATGCGAGTGGGCGGGAGGGAGGGGTGTGGGCGCAGGAAAGAGTTAAACCACGGGGACACCGAGACACGGAGAAAACGGGCGCGTGAGTGCGGTGAGGGAGGTTCGTCTGGATCACGACGAACGGCGGAAGGGCAGGCGGACAGTCCCGGCTGCCACGAGCCGGGCCACGGGGCGGCGCGAGCGCGGATTGCGCGGGCGGGAATCCTGAGCGGCGGGTTGGGAGCAACCCGCCCTACCGTCAGGTGCTACTCCAAAATTGCGCGGAGGCTGTCGAGGTCGAGGACGCTGGAGAGCGATTCTTCCTGCACGACGGCGGCGGCAAGGGCGGCTTTGTCTTTTTGCAGGGCGCGAATTTTTTCCTCCACGGTGCCTTCAGCCAAGATGCGGTAGGCGACGACTGGCTGCGTCTGCCCGATGCGGTGGGTGCGGTCGATAGCTTGGGCCTCGGCGGCGGGATTCCACCACGGATCGTAGAGGATGGCGTAGCTCGCGGCGGTGAGGTTGAGACCGAAACCGGCGGCTTTGAGCGAAAGGAGGAAGACGGTTTTCGTTTTGTCGGACTGGAATTCGTCGACGAGTTCGGCGCGGTTTTCCGTGGCGCCGGTGAGCATGAGGTGGTCGATGCCGGTCTCGACGAGTTTTTCGCGGATGATCTCGAGCATCGTGACGAACTGGCTGAACACGAGGACCTGGTGGCCTTCATCGCGGAGCTCTTCGAGGCGCTCGAGGAGGGCGTCGAGTTTGGCGCTGGGGAGGTCGCGGTGCGCGGGATCGACGAGGGCCGGGTGGCAGCAGATCTGCCGGAGGCGGAGCAGGCTCGCGAGGACGTTGAAGCGGACGGAGGCGAGATCGGCGGAGGAGGTGACGCCGAGGAGCTGGGCGCGGGCGCGCTTGAGCTCAGCGTCGTAGAGGGTGCGTTGCTCGCCCTCGAGTTCGACGATGATTTCGTCCTCGGTGCGCGAGGGAAGATCGGGTGCGGCCTGGGCCTTGGTGCGGCGTAACAGGAAGTGGCGGACGCGGCGGTGGAGGCGGGTGAGGGCGGCGCCATCGGCCTGGGCATGCTGGCGGCGGAACGAAGTCTGCGTGCCGAGGAGGCCGGGCTGCGCGAAGGCGAAGAGGCTCCAGAGATCAGTGAGGCGGTTTTCGATCGGCGTGCCGGTGAGGACGAGGCGGTGGCGCGACGGGAGGGCGCGGGCGGCGGAGGCGACCTGGCTGCCGGGGTTTTTGATGAACTGGCCTTCGTCGAGGATGACGGCGTCCCAGTGCTGGCCTTGGAACCACGGGGCGTTGAGGCGGAGCTGAGAATAGTTGGCGACGAGGAGATGCGAGCCGGACTGGGCCGAGCCGGAGCCGAGACGCAGAGGGTCGAAGGAGGCGGCGGTGAGGTCGGGCGTGAAGCGGCCGCACTCGACGAGCCAGCCGTGGGTGACGCTCTTCGGACAGACTACGAGGGCGCGGAAGGGGTGTTTTTCGTCGGGCGAGCGGACGGCCTGAAGGTGGAGGAGCCACGCGAGCGTCTGGACGGTTTTGCCGAGACCCATGTCGTCGGCGAGAATACCGCCGAGGCCGAGGGCGGAGAGGTGCGCGAGAAAGTGAAAGCCCTCTTGTTGGTAGGGACGGAGCGTGGCGCGCAGGCCGGCCGGGAGCGCGGGCGCGGGTAGAGCGGCGAGCGAGTGGGCGCGGGTGCGGAGGTTGGCGGCGAGGGCGGCGTCTTGCGTCTCGAGGAGTTCGGCCTCGGCGGCGAGCTGCAGCGTGTGGATGCGGTGCGTGGACGGCCGGCCGTCGAGGAGGACGTCGGAGGCATCAAGGCCGAGGCGGTCGAGCGCGGCGGCAGTGGCGGGATCGTCTTCGGCGATTTCGAGGCGGCGCCAGCCGTGCTTCGGCAGGCTGACCCATTTGCCGCGTGCCTTCATGAGGAGGGCGATTTCCTCGGGCGTGAGCTTGGTGTCGGAGACGCGGAGTTTGACGGTGAGATTGAACCAGTCGCGACCGGCGGCCTCGGCGGGCGCGGCGGTAAACTCAACGTGGGCCTGGAGGGGTGGGCCGAGGAGATTGGCGAGACTGGGCGAGGCATCGACAGCGAGGCCGGGAGGGAACGAAGCGTGCCACGCGATGAAGTCGTCGGGGAACGTCTTCATGACCGGGCGGGCCCACGTGCCATCGGCGTCGTGCCAGTTGAGCAGAAACTCCGGGAGTCGGGCGGACGCGGCCTGCGCGGGTGCGAGGTCGAACTCGAGCATCGGATCGCCAGGGCGGCGGAGCGGAGGAGCGCCGCGCGGGGTCCATTGCCAGCCGGTGTTGATGTAGTGTTGCTCAGCGGGAAGGTCGTCAGCGCGCGCCAGGAGCTGCGCGTGAAAAATCATCGAAGAACTGTCGGTGGGATCGGCGGCGAGCCAGCACTTGAGGAGCGGGCGAAGCGGGATGCGGCGAACGTTCTGCTCGAGCGCGGCCGGGAGGCGGAGGCCGACGGCGCGGAGGCGCGACATGAGACGCGTGTCACCGAGCGCGGCGGTGGGGAGCGGCGTGGTGGGCGTGGGCGGCGGGCCGGGCCACACACGGTTTTCGAAAAAGTAGAGCGGAGTGGGGCGCAGCGTGATGAGCGTGGCGCGGCGGGCGTCGCGGCCGTCGGGCGTGACGAGGCGGAGATTGAGGCGCTCCGCCGCCGTGGGCGAGACGGTGGCTTCTAGGGCGAGTCCGAGAGATTCGATGACAAACGGCGAGCCGTCCGGCAGGACGAAGGCCTCGCGGGCGGCGCGGGTGCGGAAGAGATTGGCGGTGGCTTCAGCCGGAAGCGGCATGCGCAGGGCAGGAGGCACGAGGCCGGCGCGGATTTCTGCTGTGAGCGCGAGACCGAGTGCGGCCTCGGGGGGCGTGAGGTGCTCGAAGTCGATGGGGCGGGCGGTGCCGAGCGCGACGAACCATTTTTGCGGCGGAGATTTCCAGGGCTTGCCGGGGCCGGCGCGCGTCTCGATCACGATGCCGCCTTCTTGACGCACGCGGGCGCGGAGGCCGGCGATTTCGCGCGTGGCGAGATGGGTGGAGACGAGAGCAGAGGAATCGTCGGCGGCGGAGAGGGCGCGTTGCCAGGAGGCGAGATCGTGGCGGAGAAGATTGGCTTCGACGGCGGCGCGCGTGGCGGCGAGGTCGGTAAGCGGCCGAAACACGTCCGGGATCGGGCGACCAGTCACTTCGTAATCGTGGGCGACAAATTGCCACAGCGCCCAGGGATCAGTGGGGGCAGTTTCCTGATCCCACCAGCCGGGAAAAGCGGGGGCGTAGAGCGGAGCGCCGCGGGGCGGCGTGTGCTCGAAGCCGTGGCGGAGGAGGACGCCCGGATAGAGTGTGCCGTGGGCGGAGGCGAATTCGGCGTAGAGCGCGGCGAGTTTCTCAAGCTGCGCGCCCTCGGCATTTGTGAGCGGGCGTCCGAGTTTTCCGGCGATCACGGGCGACCATTTTTCGCGGAAGAGAACTTTTTCCGGCGGCGTGGTGAAGGCGGCGACTTTGGGGGCGGGTGCGGCGACGACCTCGGCGACGGGTGCGGCGGGCTCGGTGGCGGCGGCGAGCCACGCGTAGGCGGCGGCGACCGCGTGACGACAATGCGTGCGGCGCGCGCAGGAGCAGACGGACGTCCACTGGCCGCGGGTCAGGAAGAGGGTGACGCGGTAGTTCTCATCGTCACGGACCTCGGTCTCGACGTAGTGGTCGGCGGGCGTGCGGGGCGCAGAGACGTGGCCGGCCTTGAAGTGGGCCTCGCCGCGGTGACGCGTGACCTCTTCGAACGCGGCCAGCCACTTGCTCAGCGCGGTCAACGCCTCGGGCGTTTGGACGCTGCGCACGATGGGCGGGCGAATTTTAGCAGCCACGGTGGGCGATAGAGGAGAGAAGCTCGGCGCGTTGGGGAACAACGCGCCTTACCTCGGACCTCAGTAAACCTGCTCCTCGAGGAGAGCGAAGAGCTCGGCCTCGGTGATGCGGCGCTGGGCCATGGAGTCGCGTTCGCGGAGAGTGAAAGTGTCACCCGGTTTCTCGATCGTGTCGAAGTCGATAGTGACGCACCACGGCGTGCCGATCTCGTCCTGGCGACGGTAGCGTTTGCCGATGTTGCCGGAGTCGTCGAAGAAGACGGCGTAGCGGCGCTGGAGCTTCTTGTAGAGCGCCTGGGCGCGGCCGACGAGGGCCTCCTTATTCTTGAGGAGCGGGAGCACGGCGACCTTCACGGGCGCGATGCGCGGCGAGAGGCGGAGCACGGTGCGTTTCTCGACGTTGCCCTTCTCGTCCTTGACGTCTTCTTCCGCGTAACCGGCGCAGAGGACGGCGAGGAGAATGCGATCAACGCCGACGGCGGGCTCGATGACGTGCGGGACGAATTTCTTCTTGGAGGCTTCGTCGAAGACTTCCTGGGTCTTGCCGGAGGCCTGCGCGTGCTGGCCGAGGTCGTAGTTGCCGCGGGCGGCTATACCCCAGAGCTCCTGCACGCCGAAGGGGTAGTTGAACATGATGTCCACGGTGCCCTTGGAGTAGAACGCGAGTTTCTCCTTCGGGTGCGCATAGAGTGAGAGGTGCGACTCGGGGAGACCGACGGAGATGAGCCACTGGCGGCACCACTCGATCCACTCCTTATGGCATTTATCCCAATCGGCGTCCTCGTGGATGAAGTATTCCATCTCCATCTGCTCGAATTCGCGGGAGCGGAAGATGAAGTTGCGCGGGGTGATTTCGTTGCGGAACGACTTGCCGATTTGGGCGATGCCGAAGGGGAGCTTAACGCGACCGGTGTCCCAGACGTTTTTGAAATCGACGAACATGCCCTGCGCGGTCTCGGGGCGGAGGTAGGCGACGGAGGAGCCGTCGGTCATGGCGCCGACGTTCGTCTGGAACATCATGTTGAACGAGCGGGCCTCGGTGAGAGAGCCGGGCTCGCCGGTGGCGGGGGACGGGATTAGGGGGACCTGCTCGGGCGTGGCCTCGGTGAAATCCTTGGGGGTGACGGGGGCAAGCGTGCCGACGATGGCTTTCTTGCGCTTGAACGATTCGGCGGCGGCTTGGAGGTCGGCGGCGGTCTTCTCGCTCTCGAGGGCGCTGACGTATCCGACGGTGTTGCCGTCAACGATCACGGGCGAGAAGAAGAGCTGGTCGGCGCGGAAGCGCTGTTTCGAGGCCTTGCAGTCCACGAGCGGGTCGCTGAAGCCGGCGACGTGGCCGGAGGCTTCCCAGACCTTCGGGTGCATGATGATCGAAGTCTCGATGCCGACGATGTCGTCGCGGCGGCGGACCATGTCGTTCCACCAGCAGTCGCGGATGTTCTTCTTCAGCTCGGAGCCGAGGGGGCCGTAGTCGAAAAAGCCGTTGAAACCGCCATAGATTTCCGAGGACTGGAAAATGAAACCGCGGCGCTTCGCGAGCGCGACGATGTTGTCCATGGAGACAGCGGGCGGGACGGATGCAGTGGATTCGGCTGACATAAGAAGGGAGAGATAGCCCGCACGAAGCGGCGGGGTCAATTCTACGGTTGGGAAAGACGTTAGGTCTTTCGCTGGGAATGAACGCGGTGTTCGAAAGAGCGAATGTCGCGCACGGGCGGCGGCGTGGTGGTTTACGGCAGCACGTAGACTTCGACGAGGGCGAGGCCGGTGGTGGGACCCGTGACTTGGGCGGTGTAGGCGCCGGGTGGGAGTGTGAGATAGAGGACGGCGTCTCTGGAGCGTGCGGTGAAGGGGAAGGCGCCGACGCTGGCGAAGGTTTCGACGAGGTCGGGGCTCGTCTGCCAGTTGTCGTTTTCGGCGATCTTCTCCGTGCCGCGGTAGAGCGTGAGTGTGGGGTCGGCGAGAATGCCGGGGACGCCGAAGGTCGTGAGGGCGGGGCCGGCGGCGCGGATCAGCACGGTGCGTGCGGTCGTGCCGCCGATGACGAAGCCGGCGATGAGGGTTTGGTCGCCGTTGCCGGCGGTGGTGCGGGCGGAGACGTTGAGGAGTTGGCGCGGCGCGGGGGTGGCGGGGGTGGCGTCGAAGATTTCGGCGAGCGCGAGACCGGTCGTGGGACCGGTGATTTGGGCGGTGTAGGCGCCGGAGGTGAGGGTCGAGGTGACGAGGGAGGCGTCGCGCGAGCCGGCGGGGAGGGCGAACGCGCCGACTTGGGCGGCGAGCGGGGCGATAGTGGGTCCCGCAGTTTCCCAATTATCGTTGGCGAGAAGGGCTGTCGTGCCGCGGAAGAGTTGAAGCGCGGGATCAGCGAGGAGGCCGGTTAGCCCGAAGGGTGCGAGGCCGGGTCCGACGCCGCGGATGAGGAGGGTTTGGGGGGCGGCGGTGGACAGGCCGCCGAGGACGAAGCCAACCGTGAGGGTTTGCGCGCCGGTGCCGGCGGGGGCGCGGATGGAGAGGTTGGCGAGGCGGCCGGGGTCGGCGGGCGTGGAAACGGTGAGCGCGGCGGGGGCGCTCGTGGTGGTGCCGGCGGCGTTGGCGACGTCGACGGTGTAGGCGCCGGCGGAGGCGGTGGTGGGCGCGGTGAGCGTGAGGTTGGCGGTGGTGGCGCCGGGGAGGGCGAGGCCGTTGCGTTTCCACTGGTAGGCGGCGGCGTCGGTGGCGGTGACCGCGAAGGCGACGGTGGCGCCGGGGGCGATGGACTGGGCCGCGGGTTGGCGGGTTATGACGGGAGCGGCGGTGGGGACGACGAGGGCGTCGACGTAGCGGATCATGCCGTCGCTTTTACTGAGAATGTAGATTTCGCCGGCGTTGTCGGTGGCGAGGCGGATATCGGCGCGGCCGCCGCCGGTGAGATCGGAGACGGTGGCGGAGCCGGGGAGGCGGTCGAGCGGTCCGCCGCGGGCGCGGTAGGCGTCGGCGACGATCTCATACATGCGATCGTAGCGGACGACGGTGCCGGCGACGGTGGAGGCGCGGGGATTGGCCCACTCGATATCGAGGTGGTGGTAGCGGGCGAGGGTGGCGGGGTTTCCATCATCGGCGGCGAGAAGTTCGGCTAGGTCGGCGTAGAAGAGTTCGCCGGTGGTGATGTCGCCAAAGATGAATTTGCCGCGGAGGGCGGGGAGGCGGGTGCCGCGGTAGACGAAGCCGCCAGCAATGGCGTCGCCGACGCCGAGGGAGGGGCTGTGGGGGTAGGCGATGACGGGGTAGGTGTAGCCACGCGTGGCGTCGTCGGCGGGAAGCGGGAGGTTGGCAAGGCCGGTGACGAGGTTGAGGGCGAAAGTGCCTTCGCGTTCGCCCCAGCCGTAGTTGGCGCCGTGGCGGATGACATTCACTTCCTCCCAAGAGTGAAAGCCGATGTCGCAGGCAAAGAGGAGGCCGGTAGCGGGGTCGAAGGAGAGGCGGTGGGGATTGCGAAAGCCGTAGGCGTAGATTTCGGGGCGGGTGCCGGCAGGGAGGGCGACGGTGGGGCCGGTGAAGGGGTTGTCGTTGGGAATCGTATAGCGGAGGGCGCCGGGAGTGCCGGGGGCGGGAGCGTCGGGGGACAGGCGGAGGATTTTGCCCTGAAGGACGTCGATGCGTTGGGGGGTGGGGTGGAGCGTGGCGTTGTTTTGTTCGCCGGCGCCACCGTCGCCCACGGCGAGGTAGAGCATGCGCCAGTCGGGATGGGTGGCGTCGGTGGCGAGGGGGTTGAAGAGAAGGTCGCCGAGCGGGTGGATGCGGCCGTTGAACTGGATGCGGAGGAGTTCGCGCGCGGTGCCTTCGAAGGTGGGGTTGGTGGGATTGGTGTCCTGCCACTCGATGAGGATGGCTTGGCGGGTGTTGGCGTTGACGGTGCCGGGGGCGAGTTGGGCCGGCGTCGAGGTGTAGGCGGCGGTGTTGCTGAAGCCGGGGTGGCCGGAGGGGTTCGGGAGGCGGGAGGCGGCGCCGTCGGCGGTGTTGGTTTCGAGGTGGACGGTGTAGAACTTGCCGAAGTGGGGGCTGCCGGCGGTGCGGTAGGCGGGGTCGAATTGGAAGGTGACGAAGCCGTTGGCGTACCCGCCGGCGCGGGTGAAGGCGGGGAAGAGGCCGGAGGTGGCGCCGGGGGTTTCGGCAGAGTTGCGGTTGAAATCGAGGTAGGGTGTGAACTGGCGGGTGGTGTGGTCGAGGATGTAGAGGCGGCCGTTGAGGTCGCAGACGAAGAAGCGGTTGAGGGTGGGAGTGCCGGGCTCTTCGCGGAGGAAGTTGATGCGGGCGCCGTAGACGGCGTTTTCGCCGGCGGTGTTGAAGCCGGTAATGGGGGCGGCGGCGTAGTCCTGGAGGTGGATGACGAGGGTGCCTTGGGCGCGGGCAGGTGCGGCGAGACTGAGTGCGAACGCAACGAGGGCGAAGAGGAGGGCTGGGCGCTTCATGGGAGGAAAACGCAGGGGCCCGCGTCGCGCGCGAGCGTCGGCGAAAAACTTACGCGGGGAGCAGACGGGCGACGGTGGCGTGGAGGGTGTCGAGCGTGAAGGGTTTTGCGAGGGCGGCGACGAACCCGTGGGCGGCGTAGTCGCGGAGGACGGCTTCGTTGGAGTAGCCGCTCATTACCAGGGCCCTCACCGAGGGGTCGAGGGCGCGGAGGGCCCTGAGGGCGTCGAGGCCGCCCATGCCGCCGCGCACGGTGAGGTCCAAGATGACGAGGTCGAAGGGGCGATTTTGGGCGCTGGCTTGCGCGTAGCTTTCCACGGCGGCGGCGCCATCGGCGGTGGCGACGGCGGTGTGGCCGTGCTGTTCGAGGGCGAGGACGACAGTATCGCGGAGGCCTTCCTCGTCGTCCATCACGAGGATGCGTGCGGTGCGAGGTGCGGTAACCACCGGCGCAGGTGGTGCGGTGACGGCTGGTTTCTGCGTGGCGGGCAGGTAGAGCCGGAAGGTAGAGCCGGCGCCGAGGGTGGATTCGACGGTGAGGGCGCCTCCGTGTTGATGGGCGAGCGAGTGGCAGATGGTGAGGCCGAGGCCCATGCCTTTTTGCGTGCCGCGTTCCTTGGTTGAAAAGTAGGGGTCGAAGATTTTCGGGAGGATGTCGGGCGCGATACCGGGGCCGCGGTCGATGACGTCGAGCCGAACGTAGTCGCCGGCGGCGAGCATGGGGATGGCTCCGGCTGCCACGGTGAGGTTTTCCGCACGGAGTGTGACGGTGCCGCCGCTGGCCATGGCTTCGCGGGCGTTGAGGACGAGGTTGCCGACGACGCGTTCAATCTGGCCGGGATCGACGTCCACGCGCCAGAGGCCGGGAGCTGGGGCGACTTCGCCGCGGACATTGGCGCCGCTGAGCGTGAGGGGGACGGCCTTCGCGAGTAGCGCTGGGAGGTCGGTGGGTTGGCGGACGGAGGCACTGCCGCGGGAGAAGGTGACGAGTTGTTGCGTGAGAGTCTTGGCGGTTTCGGTGGCGTTTTTTGCGGCTTGGAGGCAACGAACTCCGGCCGGGGAGAGTCGCTCGGTGAGAAGGGCGAGGTCGAGATTGAGGACCTGCATGGCGAGCAGGTTGTTGAAGTCGTGGGCGAGACCGCCGGCGAGGATGCCAGTGGATTCGAGTTTACTGAGCACGAGTTGGTTGGCGGCGGCTTGTTTCTGCGCGGTGAGGTCTCGCACGGCGACGACACGGGCGGGTTGGCCGTTGAAGGTGCAGTTTTGGCCGGCAGTCTCGATGGGAATCTGGGTGCTGTCTTGGCGAAGTCCGATCGATTCGCGGGGATGGGAATCGCCGGAGCGGATCGCGTGGGCGACGGCGGCCCGGGCCTCCGGTGCGGCGAGCTCGAGAACGTTGCGGCCGACGAGTTGAGTGGGAGTGTAGCCAAAAGTCGTAGCGTAAGCGCTGTTGGCGAGGAGGATGACGCCATCGCGGTGGACGACCCAGCCTTCAAAGGCCGAGTCGACTAGGCCGTGGAAGCGCTCCTCGCTTTCGCGGAGAGCTTGGGCCTGGCGGGCGGCCTGACGGAGCATGCGGCGTTGCCATAGGATGATGGCGACGATGGCCAGGGCGCCGAAGAGAATGTGTTTCCAGTAGGGGCGAAGGTCGGCGAGTCGAATCGGGTGCGGCTCGATGGGACCGATCCAGTGATCGTAGAGGCGGTCGAAGGTGCCGTCATGGCGGACGGTAGCGAGGGCCTCGTTGAGGCGGTAAAGGGTTGCAGTATCACCTTTGTGGACGGCGAAGCGGAACTGGTGGACAATATCATCGACGAATTCGCGGCGCATGCCGTGGGTGTCCTTGATGTATTTTCGGTCCAGACCGTAAACGAGGAGCGTGCCATCAGTCTCGCCGCGGAAGGTGGCGTCCATGGCCTCTTGGGGATTTTTGAAGGCTCGAATGGTGCCGCCCCACCCGCCGTGGGCGACGGCGTTGAGGTAGGCGATGCTGCCACTTAGGCTGCCGACGGTCTTGCCGACAAAATCAGAGGTGAGGCGGATCGGCGGACGGTCTTTCCGGGTATAGATCAGGCCGTGCACAAAGGCGTGGCCGACGGAGAAATCCATCTCTCGCAGGCGATCGTCGGTGAGTGCGACATTGGCCAGGACATCGAGACGGCCCGCGCTGAAATCGCGTGCGAGCGCACTCCATGGAGCAGCGACGACCTCAAAGTCAGAGAGGCCGGCCCGGCCCATTTCGGCGAGGAGTTCCGGAGTAAAACCAGCGGGTTTTCCTTTGGCGTCGATGAACGATATGGGTGCATCGGCGGTCTCGATCCCGATGCGCAGGCGCTCGTCGGCCGCAACGAGATTGGAGACGCACGTCGCCAAAAGCAGGCCGAGGAGAAGAGTGCGCATGGGCTTTGGTTCGCAATCGGCGGCCGTAGGTAAGTGGTCGCGGAGGGACGGGACGTCATGACGCACGATCCGGTCGAGACCGTCGAGCGTTTAGCGTGGCGTAGTAGCTTAGAAGGGAACGGATGGGGTTGAGGCCAGTCACACGCGGCGGTGCCCGCAGATTGCGCTGCGGGCATTTTTGTTTTTCAGTTCGGTCTCATCCCTTTCACCTCCGCCATGACTTCCCGTTTTGCCACCCACCTCTTCCTCGGCACTGCACTTACTTTTCTTGCTCCACTGCAGGCCGCCGAGAAAGCATCCGCCCCGACAGAGCCGCGAGTGGTGTTGAACGTCCGGTCGGACGCGCGAGTCGTAAATCGCAGTGCGGCCGAGCGAGTCAGCTACGCGGAGTTGGTGAAAAAAGCGGCGTCGAGTGTGGTAACCGTGATGGCGACGCGGAAGGAAGCGCCGACCGCCCCCGTGGGCACGCCCAGCCTCGAGGATTTGTTGCGCCGGGGGATGCCGGGATTGCCCGGCCAGGGAGCCCAACCGCGCCGTCGCGATCGCACGCCCTTTCCTAGCCAGCCCGCACCCTCGGCGAACGTCGCGATGGCGCCGACGTCCGCGCCGGCTTCAGGGGTGATTTTCTCGGCGGATGGCTATGTGCTGACGACCTACCGCGTGATCGACGGTGCGGAAGAGGTAAAGGTGGCGTTGGGCGAACCGCGCAAAGAATACGTGGCCAAAATCACCGGCCGCGACGCGCGTTCCGATCTCGCCCTGCTGAAAATTGATGCCACCGGCCTCAGTCCACTTGCCTTAGCGGATAGCGATACAGTGGAGCTTGGCGATGTGGTGCTTGCCCTTGGCAATCCCGCGGGCAAGGGCCTCACTGTGAGCCGCGGGATTGTAAGCGCGCTCAGCCGTGAGGGCGACGGCAGTGAGGACTCCATTCTCACCGACGCCGCGATCAACCCCGGCAACACCGGCGGACCTCTTATTGATACCGACGGCCGTATCGTGGGCCTCAATTCCGCCCGTCCGGCGCGCGATGAAGGCAATGCCGGCCTCGGGTTGGCGATTCCGGCCAACCTCACTCGTTTCGTTGCCGAGCAGTTGGCAAAGAACGGTCGGGTGGAGCGTGCGCTCCTCGGCGTCGAGACGCAGCCGCTCGAGCCCGAGCTGATCGCGGTGTTTAATGTGAAACAGGGTGCGCTCCTCACCGAAGTGCGCACCGGTTCTCCGGCAGACAAAGGTGGACTCAAGGGCGGCGATATCGTCACCCGGGTCGACGCGACCGAGATTCGCGATCCGCGGCACCTGCAACTCACGATCGCGCGCCTCGCACCGGGCACCGAGATCGCTGTTGGTTACGTGCGCGACGGCCAGAAAGCCGAGGCCAAGGTCAAGCTCGGTGCCGCCTCGGTAGAGAAAGCCGCAGCGAATGGCGGCAGCGGCGACATCGCCGACACTGAAGGCGTGCTCGATGATGTGTCGATCGACGAACTCACGGCGGAGATTCGCGAAGAGCTGCGCGTGCCGAAGCGGCTCGAAGGCGTCTACGTGACGCGGGTCGCCCCTGGAGGTCCGTCGTCGCGAGCCGGAATTCAGGAAGGAGACATTATCATCGAGCTGGAGCGCCGTCCGACGCGTAACGTCGAGGAAGCGGTGAAGCTGAGCGAGGAAATCAAGGGTCCGAAAGTCCTCGTGCAGCTCTGGCGCGAAGGCCGCACGCGGTTCATCGTGGTCGATGAGTCGAAGAAGTGAAGTGAGCGGGCGGGAAGAGTGTGACGGTTTGGGACATAGCCCGCGACCCCATGGCGGGGGCGCAGTGCTATTTTGCGGCTTTGAGACGGACCGGGATGTGCACTTCGAATCGCTTTAGGAAGGGCGGGACGAAAGGCGCGTTCCAATAGACCGCGTAGGCGTCTCCGGCGGCCTCGACGTCGGTGCGCGTGGCGAGCCACGTTTGGAGGAGGTCGCGGGTCTTCTCGAAATTGGCGCGGGAGTAGCCACCGCGTTCGCCGCGACTGGCGACGCGGCGCTCGGGAATGGTGACGACTTCGACGTTGGCCTCGTTGCCGGCGACCTTGGTCCGCTCGCTCTCGGCGACCCAGAAGAACATCGCGGCATCGTCCACGCTGGCCTCGACGGGCGTGGTCATCGCGATGTCGTGTTTCGAAATATAGCGAAATAGCGGGGAAAAGAGATTGTCGGCCCCATCGAAATAGTTGCCTCGCCCGGCGGATTTGAGGAGCACGCCGGCGGGCAGCTTCTTGAGCTCGCTGGTGCCGGCGGGAGTGGGCGGAAAGGCTTCTTTGGCGGACATGGCGAAAGTGGTGGTGAGTAGGGCGAGGACGACGAAGAGCCGGCGCATGTGAACAAGAGGGTGCAGCGAAGTCGGGATAGCAAACGGGCGGAAGATTCGTTTGGTGGAGGGCTCCACTATGCGCCTCATCGATCTCTCGCAGCCGCTCTACGACAACGCGCCGAATTGCCCGGTGCACCCGCCGGTGGCGTTCAAGCGCACGGCGGATCATCCGGCCGATGGCTGGCGGATGGAGGAGATCGCGATGGCGACGCATACAGGGAGTCATCTCGATGCGCCGCTGCACAAGATCGCGGGCGGGAAAAGCATTTCGGATTTGCCGCTGGAGACGTTTGTCGGGCCGGCGCACATCGCAGATCTGCGCGGGCTCGCGGCAGATGCGCCGATCGGGCCGGAGGTGCTGGCGCGGGCACTGCACGGACGGATCGCGGGAGAGATCGTGCTGCTCGCGACGGGTTGGGGCGACAAGCGCGCGAAGACCGAGGAGTGGCTGCGGCATTCGCCCTTCGTCGATCCGGCGGGCGCGCGGTGGCTTGTGGGCCGGGGCGTGCGCGGCGTGGGAATCGACCACTACTCGATCGGTGGCAGCGGGGAAACGAATGCCGAGACGCACACGATTCTCCTCGGGTCGGGGATCTGGGTCGTCGAGGAACTCAAGTTTCCCGCGGAGGTGTTCACGCTGCCGCAGCCGGTGAAATTCTGGGCGCTGCCACTGAACTGGCCGGGCTGCTCGGGGGCGTTTTGCCGGCCGGTGATCGAGGTGGCGTGAGCGTCTGGAACACGCGGCGAACGGCGGCGCGCTCAGTAGGGTTGGCCGAGTTTCTTGTAGATCTTGGCCATCAGCCAAGCGGGTCCGATCAACAGAAAGACGAGGTCGTGGAGAAAGGAGGGTTTTTGGCCCTCGATTTGGTGGCCGATCAACTGACCGATCCACGCGAGCACGAAGAGCGCGGCACAGAGTTTCCCAATCAGCGTTGGGTCGATCAGCTCCAGCATGGCGAGGACGGAATAGCAGAGCGAAATATAGAACAGCAGGCCGGCGCTGAGCATCGGCGAGAGACGCAGGTAGAACGCCATAACAGCCGCAATGACGGGCAGGGTCCAATTGAACCACGGAGCGCGCTCGAGGAGGTTGTCCGGCACGGGAATGATCCAGATGAAACCCATTGCGCAGAAGAAAATCAGCGGCACGCAGATCCAGTGAATGAACTGGTTGGTGTGGTGCTGGTGGCTCTCGCCGTAAACGGCGAACCACTGGTCGGCGGAATTCTTGGCGGACATGGCGGCGGGTGGGTAGAAGAGCAGAGCAAGTGAAAACAGGGCGGTCAACGGCGTGACAGGGAGTGATCCCGTCGCGAATAAACAGGCCGAAAGGTGGCTGGACTGGAGATGCGGGTTTGTTTCCGATCACGTTTCTGCGCTCGTGGCGCGGACTCCCACGCCAATGAAATCTGTTTTCACGCTTCGTCCCTGGGTCGCGCTGTTTGTCGCGCTCGGCCTGACCTTCGCTGTTCCGTCGATCTACGCACAGGAAATGGCGACAAAAACGCCGGTGGCCGCGGCCGCGGTGAAGAAGCCGTTCGACACTCACTTCGTGCCGCCGACGGGCGTCGATTGCGCAAAGATCTTGCCGCCGCCGCCCGCGCCGGGATCGCTCGCCGCTCGCGCTGATCTCGAGGCGGTGTTGCAGATGCAGGCGTGGCGCACGCCCGAGCAGGTGGCTTGGGCGAAGCGCGTCGAAAAGAACGATGCGTTCATGTTTTCCGACGTGCTCGGGGCGTGGTTTACGAAGGAGAATCTGCCGCTGACCGCCGCGTTTTTGAAAGACGTGGATGAGGACCGGCATGAGGTCACCGAAGTTGCGAAAAAACTCTTCGCCCGCCCCCGGCCGTGGGTGGTCGATCCGCGCGTGCAGCCAGTCGTGGGCAAACCGACGAATGATTCCTATCCGAGCGGACACACGGTCTCGATCTTTACGCGCGCCGGAGTGCTCGCGGAGATTTTCCCGGAAAAACGTGAAGCGCTGTTCGATTTTGCGCATCGCGCCGTGTGGGGTCGCATCTACGGCGGAGTGCATTTCCCGAGCGATCTCGTGGGTGGGTGGATGCTGGCCGAGCCGTTGGTCGCGGAGTTCGCGAAGAATGCGGCGTTCCGCGCACGGGTAGAAAAATGCCGCGCGGAGATGGCGGCGAAGGCAACGCGATGAGCGAAGAGAAGAACGAAGCGGCGCGCACGATTGTCAGCGCGCGGGTGTTACCGGCTTCGCGGGAGGCGGTTTGGGCGGCGTTTAGCGATCCGACGCGGTTGGCGTTGTGGTGGGGGCCAAGCGGTTTCACCAATACAATTCACGCGTTTGACCTGCGGCCGGGTGGTCGCTGGCGAATCACCCTGCATGCTCCGGATGGCGCGAACTACTTAAACGAGAAAACGTTTAGCGAGGTCGTGCCCCCGGAGCGGGTGAAGTTTCGGCATCACCAGCCGACGCACGATTTCGAGATGGCGATGACGCTTGTCGCCGCATGTGGTGGGACGCGGGTGGAGTGGCGGATGGTGTTCGCCTCGGCGGCGGAGTGTGCGCGAGTGCGGAGCTTCATCGAGCCGGCCAACGAGCAAAATTTTGACCGACTGGCGGCCCATCTGGTGCAGACAACACCTAGTCTGCCGTAGTTGGCCTGAATTCGCGGACGCATTTACCTAGCGCATGGATTCTCTCGGGGCTGATCGTCGCGCACTCCGCCCTTGCGCGGTGCCGGGCGATGCGTCCTCTGTTGGCCGCATGAAGGTTTCGTTCACGACCAAAGAATACACGCGCCTGCTTGAACTCGCCTACCTCGGCCTCCGCGTGGCGGGCGCGCGCCCCGATGATCCGGCCACGATGCCGGAACGCTACTCCGAGGTGGCGCAGAAGATCTACGGCCTCGCCGAAGTGTTCGGCTGTGCCGATCTGGTCGAAGCCGACGTGAACGGAGAACTGTTTCCCAACGAGAAACTCACGGGCGGGACAGCGCGGGAGAAACTCGATGCGTTTCTCGAAGATACGTTTTGGGGCGAACTCGTCGCCCGGCTGGCCGAGCGCGATTTGCACGCCGACGAGCCCAGGGATGCGACCAAGCTTGCCGAGGAACTCGACGAGGCCGAACTGGACCGCCTCGAGGCGCTGGAGGACAGCTATTGGCGCGAGTTCGAGGCGCGCGGGGTCGACAACCTCGTGGTGCTGCGCGGCGGGAAGGGTTGAGCGAGGTCACGGGCGGACCGCATCGAATCCGATGCGGCTACGGACGGAAGGCTGGGGATGAAGCGGGCGCTGTTTTGGGTAGCCGCGTCGGTTACGACGCGGTTCCGTGCGCTCGCGGACTTGCACCGCGCGGGGGATTCACGAAGCGTCTCGGCCGTGAAACCTGAAATTCCCCACCCCACCCGCCGCGATTTCCTCTCCACGCTTGCCTTGGCTGGAGCCGCGCTCCCCCTCGTCAGCCACGCTGCCGACACCAAGGCGCCTGCCGCCGCCAAACCCGCTTCGTCCGCTCCCGCTGCGCCGGCGGGTCCGACCGTGATCCATGTTTTCTCGAAGCCGCTGCACATGTATTCGCCCGCGGAGACCGCCAAGATTATCGCGGCCTGCGGATTCGGTGGCATCGATTACACGGTGCGCACCGCGCAGGGCCATGTGCTCCCGGAAAAAGTGGAAGAAGATCTTCCGCGCGCGATCGAGGCCGCCCACGCCGCCGGGCTGAAGGTCGAGATGATCACTACAGAGGTCACGAGCGTGCGGCAGAAAGACACCGAGAAGCTCCTCCGCACGGCGGCGAAGCATGGCGTGAAATTCTACCGCGTCGGCAATTGGAACTATGACCCGAAGCTCGGGGTGATGGGCACGATCGAAAAGCTGAGGCCGGAGCTCGTCGAACTGGCCGCGTTCAACGCGAGCATCGGCATCCACGGTGCGATCCAGAACCACGCTGGCACGCGTATCGGCAGCGCGCTCTGGGATCTCTATCATTTGCTCAAGGACATCGATCCGCGCGGGCTCGGCGTGCAATACGACATCCGCCACGCCACCGCCGAGGGCGGTCAGTCCTGGCCGCTGCCGCTGAAGCTGCTCGCGCCGTGGATTCGCTGCACCGATATCAAGGACTTCAAGTGGGGCCAATCGCCGGGCAAGTCGGTGATCGACAACGTGCCGCTCGGTGAGGGCATCGTGCCCTTCGACGCGTATTTCAAACTGGTGAAGGAGTTGAAACTCACTGGCCCAATCTCGGTGCACCTTGAGTATGCGCCCTTCGAGCGCCCGGCCGCCACCCTGAGTGCGGCGGACCGGCTCACACAGATGACGGCGTTCATGAAACAGGACGCCGCCTTCCTCAAAGCTGCGATGGCGAAGGCCGGCGTGGCGTGAGATTGAAAATAGGGCGGACTGACCCCCGCTCGTTGGTCGGCTATTCTCATCGAATACTCATCGCGTAAAAGGGCGGACTGAAGTCCGCCCTACTTTTTCCAGACATGACTTCCCTTCGTCCCCTCACGATCTCCGCCGTCAGCTCCAACTTCGAACGCGAGCCGCTCATCCGGCCCTTTGGCTTCAAGGGCGGCTACATGTCGGAAATCTGGCAGACGGTGGCGATGCTCCAAGGCGCGTCGGGCCGGCGCGGTATCGGGCTCTGCTCACAGGGTGTGTTGTGGAGTGACGCGCACGTGTTTGCCGGACACTCGGAGGCCGGCGGCAACGCGCTGATGTATACGATGACGGAGTGGGCGCTCCAGCGGCTCAAAGGGCAGACGTTTGGTGATCCCATCGCGATGATGGAGTCGATCCGGCACGAGGTTTATGCCTACGGGAAAAAAATCACGGGCCACGCCGGGCTGCGTGAGACGTTCGCGTTGAATTCGCTCGTGGGAATCGATTTCGCCGCTTGGCTGCTCTACGCCGCGGAAAACGGAATAACGACGTTCGACGACCTCATCCCGGCGGAATATCGCCCGGCGCTCGGGCACCGACACGCGCAGGTCGCGAGCATTCCGCTCATGGCCTACGGCATACCGATCGAGGAACTGAAGGCGGCGGTCGCGGACGGCTATTTTTTCATGAAGATCAAGATCGGCCAGCCCGGGACGCAGGCCGAGATGCTTGAGAAGGACAAGGCGCGGCTCAGCGCCATCCACGCCGCGATCGGCGATGCCCGCACGCCTTACACGGCCAACGGCAAACTGCCCTACTACTTCGACGCCAACGGCCGTTACGAGAGCAAGGACACGCTGCTGCGCCTGCTCGATCACGCACGGGCCATCGGGGCCTTCGACCAGATCGCGCTCATCGAGGAACCGTTTCCCGAGGAGTTGGAGATCGACATCCGCGACATCCCCGCGCGCATCGCGGCGGACGAAAGCGCGCACACGGACGCGGATGCGCTGAAGCGGATTGAGATGGGCTACACGGCCATCGCTTTAAAACCGATCGCGAAGACGTTTAGCATGTCGCTGAAGATCGCGAAACTCGCGCACGAGCGCGGCGTGCCTTGTTTTTGCGCCGACCTCACCGTTGGCCCGCTCCTCGTCGAGTGGAACAAGAACGTCGCCGCGCGGCTCGCGCCGTTTCCTGGCCTCGGCCTCGGGTTGGTCGAGACGAACGGTCACCAAAATTATCGGAACTGGGCCGCAATGCGCGCGCACCACAGCGCGCCCGATGCGCCGTGGGCCAATGCTTCGCGCGGAGTTTTCGAGTTGGGCGCGGATTACTACGCGCGGAGCGGGGGAGTCTTCGCCGTGATGCCGCACTACGAGGCACTGTTTCCGCAGAAGTAAGGCGGTCCATGATCACGCTCAAACACGCCGAACTCTTCCGTTGCGACCTGCGCGCGCGCATGCCGTTTCGCTATGGCATCGCGACGATGACATGGTTGCCGCACGTGATCCTGCGGCTCACGTGGGAGATCGATGGCGTGGCGCACACGGGGCTGGCGGCCGACAACCTGCCGCCGAAGTGGTTTACCAAGGATCCGAAGCGGCTGCTCGAAGACGAAGTCGACGAGATGCTGCGCGTGATCAGCGCGGCGGTGGCTCACGCACGGGGGACTCGGGCGGAGACGCCGTTTGCGTTTTGGCGGGAGCTGGAGGCGGCGCAGGCGGCGTGGGCGGCGTGGGCGTCGTCGGAGAAATTGCCGCCGTTACTCTCGAATTTTGGCACGTCCTTCGTGGAGCGAGCCCTCATTCATGCCGTGTGTCGCGCACGCGGCGCGACGCTGACGTCGGCGCTGCGGGAGAATCTTCTCGGTATCGAACTCGGCGCCCTCCAGCCTTCGCTCGCAGGCACCGCGCCGCGCGATTGGTTGCCGGCCACTCCGCCAGCGGAGGTGTTCGCGCGGCACACGGTCGGGCTCTCAGATCCGATGTGGCCGGGCGAGATTGCGGCCGAGGACCGCGTGGACGACGGGCTGCCGCAGTCGCTCGATGCGTGCATCCGGTTTTACGGGCTCCGGCATTTTAAGATCAAAATCAACGGCGAGGCCGCGCGCGATCGCGACCGGCTCGCGCGCATGTCGGCGGTGTTCGCGGCGGAGTGCGGCGGTGACTTCGCGTTCTCGCTCGATGGGAACGAGAGCTTTCACGACGTGGCGTCGTTTGCCGGCTACTACCGCGATCTCGTCGCGGCGCCGGAGCTGCGCGCACTGTGGCCGCACCTGCTCTACGTCGAGCAGCCGTGGCACCGGAGTGTGGCGTTGAGTCCGGCAATCGGCGAACTCGCGCGCGCGTGGCCTGACCGGCCGCCGATCATCATCGACGAGAGCGATGCAGAGCTCGCGAGCCTGCCGACGGCGTTGGCGCTCGGCTACGCGGGCACGAGCCACAAGAACTGCAAGGGCGTCTTCAAGAGCGTGGTCAACGCGAGTCTGCTCGCGCAGCGACGCGCGACGGGCGCGACCGCGGTGTTGAGTGGCGAGGATCTGGCAAACGTCGGCCCGGTGGGACTGCTGCAGGATCTCGCGGCGCAGGCCGCGCTCGGCGTCACGAGCGTGGAGCGCAACGGCCACCATTACTTCGCGGGCCTCGCGCAATTTCCGCCGGCGCTCCAGGCGCACGCACTGGCGCAGCATGGAGATTTGTTTGTGCGTCACGCAGGCGCGGGGGCGACGGCGGGCGACTGGCCGCGACTCGCCGTGCGCGGTGGAAAACTCGCGCTCGGCTCGGTGCTGCGCGCGCCGTTCGGCGTCGCGGGCGAGCCGGACCTGAGCGGGATGACGGCGGTGGAAGTATAACGGCGGGCAGAGACTCCCGCCGCAACGGCCTTACTGCGCCGGCTTCGCGTTCCAGACGGCGAGGGTGTCGGGCGAGCCCTGGCTGCGGACACCGTTGTCCGTGAGAATGTCTTCGGTGGCGGCGAGGACTTCCTTGCGCGGGAAGACGGGGGATTCGCCGCTGCGGCCGGCGAATTCGAAGACGATGAATTCGTCGCGCGAATCGCGGAGGGTTTCGACGAGGTGCTTGAGGTTCTTGATCTTCACGCCGTTCACTGTCTCGACGACGCGCGAGATGGGGTTCGAGTAGCCCTTGGAAAGCTTGTGCGGGAAGAACGGGGAGGTGACGACGACGAGTTCCTCGCCGGGGAAGGCGGGTTTGTCGCCACGGCGGAGGGCGAGGGGGCTGCTGGAGATGCTGAGGGCGCCCATGGCGTTGTTGAGGCCGCCAACGAAGAGCGAGGTCGCGGGTGAGAACACAAGCGGGCCGTAGACGAAGTAGGACGGGTAGGTGTTTTCGATGTTGGTGATGAGCATCGGGCGGTTGGCCGCCACGGGCACCTGCACGGTGAGTTCCTTGCCGGCGCGGACGAGGGTGAGCGGGACGGTGCCGTTTTTCGCGATCTTCTGGATGAGGTAGCGGAGCTTCACGCGGAGGTTGTCGCCGAGCTTGATCATGCCCTCGTTGTCGACCTTGGTGTGGCCGATTTTGGTGATGACGTCCCACTCTTTGAGCGGGTAGGTGGCGTCGCTGGTGTCGGGATCGTGCACAACGATGCCCTCGATGGCCTTGTCGAGCTTGAGGTAAGCGCGGAGGGCGGGATTTTCGAGCGTCTGGAGATCGTCGAACATCGCGGGTTTGCCGTCGTATTTGCCGTCAGCCACGTCCTGAAGAAAGAGATCCACTTCCTCGCACGGGATGATGTAGCCGATGTTGTCGGCGCCGCGGAGGCCGCTGAAGGCGAGGCCGATCATCTTGTCACCGACGAGGGCGGGACCACCGCTGTTGCCGGGGTTAATGGCGGCGTCGATCTGGATGCGGAGGCCGGAGGTCGGAAAGTTATACGAGGTAAACTCGATGCGGGAGACGATGCCCTTGGTGATCGAGAGCGAGGTGCCGCCGGTGGGGAAGCCGTAGACCATCACGCCGTCCTTCACGGCCGGGAGCATGGTGGCGCGGGGCAGGGGCGGGCGGGTGTCGAAAAACGTTTCGTCCTCGAGCTTGAGGACGGCGAGGTCGATGCCGGGGGCGATGAACTCGACGTTGGCGGAGATCTTGTCGCCGGACTGGTTGGCCTGCACCTGCACCTGGCTCGAGTAGAGCACGACGTGGGCGTTGGTGAGGATGCGTTTGCCTTCGATGATGATGCCGGTGCCGGTGGCCTCGCGCGGGGCCTGCTTGGTCCACGGCTTGTAGGGATCGGGGCCGCGCATCGTGGAGAATATCTTTACGATGGCGTTTTCGACAGGAGAGGTGGCTTTGGCGTCGGCGGCCGGAGCGTCCGCGGTCTTGGCCGGGGCGGTGGCGGTTTCGGCGGCGAAGGCGCGCCCGGTGGCGAGCAAGGCGGCAAGCGTGGCGACTCGAAACGCGCAGGTGAGCGCGCCGGCGGGACGGGCGGGGTAAACCATGGTCGCGGAAACGAAGCGCAACCTACCGATAACGCCAGAAAGTTTTTCTCGCCGCGTGGGAGCCGGTTCACAGTGTCGGAGCGATTGTCCATCCCGCGACGCGAGCAGTTTGCGCGTGCCGCCGGTCAACCCAACCGAGTCCTCACCCCCGATCCCACCATGCGTAAATTCACCTCCGCCCTCCTCCTCGCGACGCTCGCCCTCGGCGTGCTTTCGCCGCTCTCCGCCCAAGAGGCTGCTCCCAAAGCCAAGGCCGCCACGAAAGCCGGCGGTCGCGCCAGCCCGCACGAGACCATCGGCGCGGTGCTCGGAGCCCGCGGCACCAATACCCGCATCACGATCACCTATGGCCGTCCTTACGCGAAGGGCCGCACGGTCTGGGGCGAACTCGTAAAGTGGGACAAGGGTGATCGCCTCGGTGCGGACGAGGCCACGCTGCTCCTTACGCAGAGCGCGCTGCAGATCGGCGACGCCACGATCCAGCCCGGCGCCTACACGCTCTACATCGTGCCCTCTGCCACGGGCGCCTCGAAACTCGCGATCAGCTCCAACATCGGCAAGTGGGGCATCCCGGTCGACGAGACCAAGGATGTCGCCCGCGTGGAACTGAAGAAGGAAGCGATCGAGCAGGCCGTCGAACAGCTCACGATCGCGATCGTCAAGGGCGCCGAGGGCGAGGCCACGTTGAAGATCTCGTGGGCCAACACGGCGTTCTCCGTGCCCGTCTCGATCAAGAAGTAATCAGTAGCCAACCCCGCTGAAAATTTTGCGGATGAGTGCGCGAGCCCGGCTTCGGCCGGGCTTTTTTATTTTCTGCGTGGCGCGGACCGGGTGGAGGCGTGAGGACGCGGCGCGCTAGCAGTTCTGGTATTTCCAGTTCCGTTGTTTGCCCTCAGCGAGCCACTCGAGCGTCGTTGCGAGGCGGGTAGCGCGGGTCTCGGAGCGTTTCGCCTCGGTGATCCACTCAATGTATTCGCGGCGGTGACCCGGTGGAAACTTCGTCCACGTCGCGTGGGCAGCGGCGTTCTTCTTCAGGGCCGCGACGAGATCGGCCGGGTCGGCGAGGGCGGGTTTCGCTTTCTTCGCGGGCCGGCGTGCGGTGCCGGATTCGTTGAGTTTCGCCGCCTGGCGGATGTAGCGGACCAGCGTGGCGTCGCTCGGCAGGTCGGTGAGCACGCCGAGGCGGCCGAGGCTGCCCATGGCGTCTTCGCCCTTGGCTCCGTCGTCGGCGAGCAGCCGGTCCATTTCCTGATGGTGGAAGCCGAACGCGCAGTGGGCCTTGAACGCGGCCATGCTGCAGAGGAGTCCGTGATGTTCGAAAAACGGCATGCTCCACTTGATGGTCTCGGTGGCTTCCGGGCAGGCGCGGTGGACGAGGGCGCGGAGGTGGGTGAGGATCGGCTGGGCGAAGGGGGCGGACTTCGCGATGTAGGCGTCGATGCGGGGGTCGGGCTTCGTCGGCATGGCGCTGGTTTAGGCGGGGGGGCGAGGCTGGGCCAGCGCGATTTTTGCTGCGGACACGCGGCGTCGGATACCTCACACCGAGCCATGCCCGTCATTGATCACCTCCTCGCGTCCACGACCGTGCGGCGCGCCATCTGGCGGCTCTGGTATCCGTTTCTGACGCGCCGCCTGCGCGCGGAGGAGGTCTTGTTTCTCAACTACGCGTTTGAGGAAAACCCGCCGCGGGCGCTGTCGCTCGAGACTGCCGATGAACCGAACCGCGCGTGCATCCAGCTCTACCATCACGTTGCGACCCAAGCCGACCTGCGCGGCAAGGAAGTGCTCGAGGTGAGCTGCGGGCACGGCGGGGGCGCCTCGTGGATCAAGCGCACGCTGCGGCCCGCGCGCTACACCGGACTCGACCTGAACCCGACGGGCATCGCCTTTTGCCGGCAGCGGCACCGCGTCGAGGGCCTGGCCTTTGTGCAGGGCGATGCGGAGGACCTGCCGTTTCGCGACGCGACGTTCGACGCGGTGGTGAACGTCGAGGCGTCGCACTGCTACCCGCATTTTCCGCAGTTTCTCGCGGAGGTTGCCCGCGTTCTGCGGCCCGGTGGTTTGCTGCACTACGCGGATTTCCGGTTCGCGCCGGGCATCGCCGAGTGGGAGGCCGCGCTGGCAGCGGCACCGCTCGTCACGCGGGCCAGTCGGGTGATCAACGCCGAGGTGCTGCGCGGCATGGACCGCAACTCCGAGCGTTCGGTTGCGCTGATCGTGCGCCACTTGCCGCAGTGGATGCACAGCCTCGGGCGCGATTTCGCCGGCATCCGCGGCTCGCGGATTTATGCCGCGCTGGAACGTGGCGAGGTTTCGTATCGCTCGTATCTCTTGGAAAAACCAACGGCGTGACCGCTGCCACCGTTTTCCTTTCTCCGCTTTTATCCGACCCCATGTCCTCAGCCCCGCTGCGCTTCCGCGCGTTCTCGTTGTTATCTTCGTTGTTAGCAATCCTCGGCCTCGCCGGTGCCGCGCTGGTCGCTGCCGAGCCTGCCGCGGCGCCACGCCCGCCCGAAAAAATCGTGGCCGAGCTGTGCGGCACGTGCCACGGAGCCACCCTCACCGGCATCCCTGCGCCCAATTTGCTCGATTGGTATTGGATCCACGGCGGACGTGACGAACAGGTCCTGCGCAGTATTCGCGATGGCTGGCCGGAAGCCGGCATGCCGGCGTTTCGCGGCGTGCTCACCGAGGAGGAAATCCAGGGAATGCTCGGCTACATCCATCGCCAAGCGGAGGCGTATGGGCGCGGTGAGATCAAGCTCCCCGTGCCGCCCGCCGAGCTGATCGTGCGCAGCGAGCGCCATGTTTTTCGGCTGGAAACCTGGGTGGACGGCTTGCAAGCCCCGTGGGGACTGGCGTTTCTGCCTGATGGGAAACTGCTCGTGACCGAGCGGCCCGGCCGACTGAGGGTGATCGCCAACGGCAAACTCGACCCCACTCCCATCGGCGGACTGCCCGAGATTTTTGCACGGCAGGACGGCGGGCTACTCGATGTGGCGGTGCACCCCGACTACGCCAAAAACGGCTGGGTCTACCTCGCCTACGTCGAGCGCGGCGCCGAACCGCAGACCTCGATGACGGTGGTGATCCGCGGGCGGATCCGCGACGGTGCGTGGGCCGATCAGGAGACGCTGTTTCGCGCCGAGCAAAAGCACTACACGCCGCGCGACACCTCGCACTATGGCTGCCGCTTCCTGTTCGACGGCCGCGGCCATCTCTTCTTCACGCTCGGCGATCGCGGTCGGCCCGAGGATGCGCAGGACCTCGCGAGCCCGCTGGGCAAGATCCACCGCATCCTCGACGATGGCCGTATCCCGGCGGACAACCCCTTCGCAAACCGCGCCGGCGCCCTTGGCTCTGTCTGGAGCTACGGCCACCGCCACGTGCAGGGCATGGCCTATCATCCCGTGACCGGTCGCCTGTGGGCCACGGAGCACGGCCCGACCGGCGGTGATGAGATCAACGTGATCGCCGCCGGTCACAACTACGGCTGGCCAGTCGTGTCCGCTGGCACCGATTCGGTCCGCAAATTCGCCGCCTCGCAGGCGGGCATGGATGCGCCCCTCGCGACGTGGACGCCCTCGCTCGCGCCCTCGGGCATTTCCTATTTCACCGGCGATAAGTTTCCCCGCTGGAAAAACAGCCTCCTCGTCGCCGGCCTCGGCGGACAGGAGATCCGCCGGATCGAGAGCGATGGCGACCGCGTGACGCACCAGGAAACGCTGTTTCGCGAATACGGCCGCGTGCGCCACGTCGTCACCGGCCCCGACGGCCTGCTCTACGTGCTCTTCGACGGCCCTTACCGCATCGCGCGGATCGTGCCTTTGCCCGATGACACCGTCGTCCCCGCCACGCCCGGCGCGCAGCCCATCGCAGGCGTCACGCGGGCCGTCTTTGGCCAGACCCCCGAGGGCGTGGAAGTCGAAGCCTTTACCCTCACCAACCGCCACGGCCTGCGCGCCAAAGTCCTCACCGTGGGCGCCATCCTCGCCGACCTGCAGGTGCCGGATCGCGACGGGAAACTCGCGAGCGTCGTCAACCCCATTGCCCCTTCCGAGCAGGGCTTCGCGCGCGGCTTCGGCCAGGCCGGTGCGGTCTTCGGCCGTGTGGCCAACCGCATCGCGGGGGCGAAATTCACGCTCGACGGCCGGGAATATCAACTCGCCGCCAACAACAAGCCGAACCACCTCCACGGCGGCCTGAAGAATTTCAGCCGCGTCGTCTGGCAAGCCGCACCCGCCACCGCCGCTGGCGAGGCCGCCGTCACGCTCACCTACGTGAGCCCGGACGGCGAAGAAGGCTATCCCGGCACGCTGACCACCACCGTGAGTTACACCCTTACGCCGGACGATGTCCTGCGCCTCGATTACACCGCGACCACCGACAAACCCACCGTCGTCAACCTCACCAACCACGCCTACTTCAACCTCGCGGGCGGCGGCGACGTGCTCGACCACGAACTCACCTTCAACGCCGACCGCTACACGGTGGTGAACGGCACGCTGATTCCCACTGGCGAGATCGCCCCGGTGAAAGGCACGCCGCTCGACTTCTCCACGCCTGCGCTCCTCGGCGCCCGCGCCGCGCAACTCTCAGCCTCGCGTCGCTACGACCACAACTTCGTGGTCAACCGCCCCGCCGGCGACGCCTCGCTGACCTTCGCCGCCCGAGTTCGCGATCCACGCTCCGGACGCACGATGGAAACCTGGACCACGCAACCTGGCCTCCAGCTCTACACGAGCCCACTCGGCGACAAACCCGTGCCGGAGAAATTCGGCTTCTACTGCTTCGAGACCCAGCACTACCCCGACTCCATCCACCACCCGCATTTCCCAACCACGGTCCTCCGCCCGGGAGAAACGCTGCGTGAGACGACGGAGTTTCGGTTTTCGGTGAAGTGAGCTTTCCCGGCGATTGACGCCGCCACGCCCCAACCTTTCCTCCCTCTATGAGCACTGCTTCCCGTTACGACGACGAGATCGTCATTTCCTGGCCTGAGCTGCATCGCGATGCGCGCTTCCTTTCGCAGGAGCTCCATCACCTTGGCACGTGGAAGGGCATCGTCGCCATCACCCGCGGCGGGCTCGTCCCGGCCGCGCTGGTGGCGCGGGAGTTGGAGATTCGCCTCATTGATACCGTGTGCATCTCCAGCTACGGCGCGGCGGGCGGCGGTGGCGCTGAGCAAGAGCAGAGCGGACTCAAGGTTCTTAAAGGCAGCGTAAGTGGTGACGGCGAAGGGTTTCTCCTGATCGACGACCTCGTCGACACCGGTCGCACCGCGCAGCACGTGCGCCAGATGCTTCCCAAGGCGCATTTCGCCACGATCTACGCCAAGCCCGCGGGGCGGCCCTTCGTCGATACCTGCGTGAAGGAGTTTAAGCAGAACAAGTGGATCTTTTTCCCCTGGGATATCGACTACCGTTTCTCGAAACCGATCCGCGATAGCGGCCGCGTGGCGAGCGCCAAAAGCTAACCTTTTCCCCTAACGACCGATGAAACGCCTGCTCCTGCTCGTCGCCTCCCTTGCCTTGGTCATGCCCTCGCTCTCCGCCGCCTCCGTCCACGACATCACAGTGAACGACATCGACGGCAAGGCCGTGAAACTCGACGCCTACCGCGGCAAGGTGCTGCTCATCGTCAACGTCGCCTCTGAGTGCGGCTACACGCCGCAATACACCGGGCTCCAGCGCGTGTTTGAGAAGTATCAGGCGAAAGGGCTCACCGTGCTGGGCTTCCCCTGCAACCAGTTTGGCGGCCAGGAGCCGGGCTCGAATGCAGAGATCAAACAGTTTTGCTCCACGACCTTCCGCGTGACGTTCCCGTTGTTCGACAAGATCGACGTCAACGGGTCGAAGCGCCACCCGCTCTACGTGGTGCTGGCCGGCAAAGGCTCGCCCGTGCCCGGCGACATCAAGTGGAACTTCGGCAAGTTTCTCGTCGGCCGCGACGGCCAAGTGATCGCGCGTTACGATTCCGGTGTGGAGCCCGACAGCGCGGAACTCACCCGCGCGATCGAAACCGCGCTCGCGGCGAAGTAGTCCCGACAAAAAGCGCGCGGTCGGCCCGGTCCGCGTGGCAAGAGATGCGCAGCATCGGCCAATAGGCCGTTAGCTGCCGGTGGATGATTGGAGGATAGTGGGGGTGACAACTACCGGCGCTGGCTTGCGCTGGTGGCGCCTCACCCCTGCGCAATGTCCGACCCGCAACCATCCATTCCGTCTGATCTCGCCGCGCGTCTCGCGGCGATAGAGCAGCGCTTGGCCCGGTTGGAGACCTCGCTTGCCGGTGTGGCCAGCAGCGCGCCGATCGCATTGTCGGCCGTGACGCCGATTCCCCCTGAGCCGGCCCCGCTCGCGGCGGCAGCCGCGGTGACAGAAGAGGAATTGGAATTCGAGGTCGGTCAGAACTGGTTCGCACTGGCGGGTGTCGCGGTGCTCACGCTCGGCGCAGCCTCGCTGCTCACGTTGCCGTTGGTGGGAGTGGCGCCGGTGGTGCCGCCGCTGGCAGGACTGGGCATGGTCGCGGTGCTGTTCGCGGTGTCGCATTGGTGGCGGCGGTCGTTGGTGGTGCTCTCCAGTGCCGTGCGTGGAGCGGCCATGGCATTGCTCTTTGGGTCGGCGCTGCGGCTGTGTTTTCCGGTGGCGAATGCGCTCCTTGATATCGATTCGTGGGCGGCGCGCCTGATCCTCGCCCTCGTGGTGGCGGCCAATCTCGTGATTGCACACCGCCGGCGTTCACCGTGGCTGACGGGCCTCGCGCTCGCCCTCGGCGCGCTGGCGGTGAGCCTTGTGACGCCCGCGTGGTGGGCGCTGGCTGGGCTCGTAGGCCTGGGGGCGTGGGCCTCGCAGGTGAGCTTGAAGGGCAAGTGGCCGGCATTGGCTCTGGCGGTGGTGGCGGGCGGGTTCGTGGCTTATCTGGCGTGGGCGCTTGGCCCTATGTTGCGTGGGGGCGGGTGGCACTTTGTGAAGACCGCCTCGTGGGCGCCAATGATCGAGTTGATGCTCGTGATGATTTTTGCCGCGGGAGCGTGGTTGCGGCGCAGCGAGGAGCACGATGCCGCGTGGGAGACAGCGCACGCGTTGGTCAACTGTGCGCTCGGCTACGGGATTTTCCTGGTGCACACGCTCGCAGCGTTTCCGGCGAACCTCGCGGTCGACCATGGTGCGGCGTTCGTGGTGTTCCTCGGATTGGCGGCGGCGTTTTGGCTGCGGTGGCAATCACCGGGCGCAACCTTTCTCTACGCCATGACCGGTTACGGGGCGCTCAGCATAGCGATCTTGAAGCTCGCGGATGCGCCGGCGGTGTTTGTGTGGCTGTCCCTGCAAAGCGTGCTCGTGGTGGCGACGGCGATCTGGTTCCGCTCGCGGCTGATCGTGGTGGCGAACTTCTTCATCTACGTGGCCATGGTGCTCGCCTACGTGGTGCTGGCGAAGAGCGAGACGGGCATCAGCGTGGGCTTCGGCGTGGTCGCGCTGGTAAGTGCCCGCATCCTCAATTGGCAGAAGAGCCGCCTCGATCTGAAAACGGAGCTGATGCGCAACGCCTACCTGGTGAGCGCGTTTTTCGTCCTGCCCTACGCGCTCTACCACCTCGTGCCGGTGAGCTACGCGGCGCTGACGTGGGTGGGGCTGGCGGCCTGCTACTACGCCATGAGCGTGTGGGGTCGGAATCAGAAATACCGCTGGATGGGCCACGCCACGCTCGGTCTGACGACGATCTACCTTGTGGTGGTGAGTCTCGGCCGGAGCGATCCGGGCAACCGCGTGGTGTCGTTCCTCGTGCTCGGCGCCGTGCTGTTGATCGTATCGCTGTCGTTTACGCGGGCGCGGCGGAAGAAAGAGCAGCACTGACCTAGGCGTAGAAAACGCCCGTTGCGCCTAAGGCCCGATGAGCGGCACGAAAAACGCGGGGCTGGTTGGCCCCGCGTCAGGTAATGAGGATAGAACGGTTTGATCGGGCGCCGCTCAGTGGCCGTGGCACCCGCCACCACCACCGCCGCAACTGCAGCCTCCGCTCTCGTTACCGAAGCCAGCGAGCGCGGGCTCGGCGTGTTCGCGAGCGGCGTCGACGTATTCCACAGGGCCGCCGACTTCATCGGCCATGGCGCATAGCTGGGCGTAGTATTCGTCGCGCGTGAGGCCGAGGCTGGCGGCGCCGAAGGTCTCGGCCTCGTCTGCCCCGGCGAAATCGCCGTAATTGACCACGACGAGCTGGTAGAGCACGGCAGCGACGGCGCGGTCGGGTTGGTTTTCGAAGCTCGGATGAACGAACATTGTGAAACCCTCCTCGGGTGCGGAGCCTTTCTGGGCCGGGTAGGCGAATTCGCCCGGTTGGAACGGCGTGGCGTCGAATGCGAGCTCGACCGGATAGCGCACGTGAGCGCGGTCGGCGAGGAGGAGTTGGAGTTGGTCCCAATCGAGGACGGGGCCGTATTTGCTGAAGACTTCGATGCCTTTTTGTTCGACGTGGCCGGTGAGGGACTGGCGGGCGTCTTCGGCGGTGAGTTGTTGAGCCATGGTGGGTGGGATCAGTGGGTGGCAGGGGCGACGTTGGGGAGGGTGGGCGTTTCCTCGGCGAGCTCGTTCTTGCCCTCGTTGGCCTTGGACATGCGGCCCTGGAGGATCGGGACGGCCATGCGGAGAAAGATCGTGTAACAGAGGAGGCCGAAGGCCCAGATGCCGATGCAAACGAGCGTCTCGTTGAGCGACGGGCTGTATTCGACGATGGCGCCGAGCGGAGTGGGGATGAAGCCGGGGATGACGAGGCCCATGCCCTTCTCGATCCAGATACCGACGATGCAGAGCACGCAGGCGAGATCGAGCCACTTGAGACTGCGGCTGATCGGCAGAATGAGGAGAATCATGCCGACAACGTTGAGGCCGACGGCGGTCCAGATCCACGGCACGAGGGCGTGGTGTCCGTGCAGGCCGAGGAAGAGATACTTCGAGGAGGCGACGTGGAGGTTGCCGGAGTAGAATTCCTTGAAGACCTCGTTCGCGAGGAGGAACACGTTGATGATCATCGAAACCTGCACGATGCTGCGCAGGGTGAGCAGTGCGTGGTCGGTGATCATGAGGCGCTCGCTCATGTGCGAGCGGATGATGGCCTCGACCTTGCGGTTCTTCATCATGGCGCGCAGCGCAGCGGCCGGCAGGCACATGACGCGCGTGGGCTCCTCGGCGATGGCCGTGGCCATGCGGGGCGTGTTGTTGAGGGCGGAGACTTCGCCGAACTGGCCGCCCGGGACGACGCTGCGGGTGACGCGGAAGCGGCCGCTTTCCTCACGTTTCACAACCACACGGCCGTTGAGCACGAAGAAAGCGTGGACGTCGCGCTCGCCCTGTTTAAGAAGGACATCGCCGGCGGCGACGTCGAATACCGTCGCGCCCTCAATGCACAGAGCGCGCTCCGCCGGCGTGAGGCCGGCGAGCTCAGGAAGGTGGCACGAGAGAAGATCGAGATCATCGAGCGTGGCGGGACGTCCGCTGGGATGCACGGTCGACGCGGCCCTGAGGGCCACGGCCTCTTCCGCGGACGTGGAGGCGGTGACGCGGCGGATGACCTGCAGCGCTAGGATGATGAGCGACGGACCAGCGGCGAAGGCGGAGGCGAGGAAACGGGGGCCGACGATGGCGGAATTCCAGAACGGGCGGCCGCCGAGGCCGACGTAGAGGAACGCGGTGACGGTGTGGATCGAGACGGCCCACACGATCGCGATGAACACGAACGGAATATAGAACCACTTCGAGGGCTTCTTGCCTTGGTAGCGGCTGTAGAGGAGATAGCCGCAGATCCAGACATTGAGGGCGAGGTAGCCGTTGAGCACGAGGACGTCCCAGCTCAGCATCGAGGCTGGGAAGTTGAACTGTCCTATCCCGGGGATGAGGTGCCAGAAGCGGTCCGGTCGCCCGAGGTCGACGGTCACGAACGCGAGGCACATGAAGATCGCGGCGACGGCGAGTAGTTCGCCGAAGATCACTAGATCATGCATCTCCTCGTTGTTGTAGATATAGACGGGGATGACCATCATCACAGCCGCGGCGGCGACGCCGACGAGGAACGTGAAGTTGGCGATGTAGACGCCCCAGGAGACTTCATCGCTCATGCCGGTCGTGATTAGGCCGTGGACGAGCTGTTTGCAGTAGGCGTTGAGCCCGAGGAGCACGAAGAGCGTGAGGACGCCCATCCAGGCGTAGTAGCGCCAGTCGCCGACGAACGCGATGCGGGCGCAGCGAACGAGGAAGCGGAGGTAGTTGCGGGTCGCGGAGATCATTTGTCGAAGTAGTAAAAGAACCGTGGTGACGTCCCCATTTCCTCTTTCAGCTGAATGAACACGCGCTTCTCCCGGAGGATGTAGGAAACCTCGCTGTTGGGATCGAGAATGTTGCCGAACTTGCGGGCGCCGACGGGGCAGACTTCGAGGCACGCGGGGTATTTGCCGGCGCGGGTGCGCTGGATGCAGAAGTGGCACTTTTCCATCACGCCCTGCTTGCGCGGGCGGTTGCCGAGGTAGGCCATGTTGGTGTTCAGGCGTTCCTTCGGGATCGAGGGCTTGGTGAAATTAAACCGGCGCGCCCAGTAGGGGCAGGCCGCCTCGCAGTAGCGGCAGCCGATGCACCAGTCGTAGTCGATCACCGTAATACCGTCGGTCTCCTGCCAGGTGGCGTGCACGGGGCAAACCTTCACGCAGGGAGGATTTTTGCACTGTTGGCACTGCACTGGCATGTAGAAGAAGCCTTTTTCCGGGACCTGCTTTGAATCGTAGTTGTGCTCGGCCTTCTCGATGTCGAGGGAACCGTGCGGCAGGCGGAGGACGCGGATGTATTGGATCTCCGGGCTGCGCGACTGGTTGTTCTCGTTGACGCAGGCGTGGACGCATTTGCGGCAACCGATGCAACGCGTGAGATTGAGGCAGTAGACGAACTCGACGCCGTCCATGGGCTTGAGGTCGCGGACGTGCGGGCGCACGCCGTATTGTTTTTCGACGTCGCCCTCGATGCGCTTGATGACCTTGGCCATGTCATCGGGGGTGAGTTCCTTGTAGTATTTTTGGAGGAACTGCTCGGTGTTGGTGAAATCGGAAAGCTCGCGCAGCGGAGCGAGGCTCGCAGCGAGAGCGGTGAGACCGCCGACGGCAGCCGTGCCGCGCAGGAAGCTGCGGCGCGACATCGCGGCGTCGGACGTCTTGTCTGGTGGGAGAGGAGAGGGGGACATGTCAGTGGTGGGTCGGAGTGAGGGCCGAAGTTTTCTCCGCGGAGCGCATCGGATGCGGGCCCGGGGCGGGTTCGCGCGTCGGGATGCGCGGGGCGTGGGGATTGTGGCAATTGGCGCAGCTCAGGCGGGTGGATTCGCCCTTGCTGAAGTCCCAATTGCCACTGGTGCGGCCGTGCGCGCCGTTTTCCCAGTCGCGGTAGGTCGGGCCGTGGCAGGAACCGCAGAGGGGCGGAATGTTGTCGAACTTCAGCTCCCGGCCGTCGCGGACCTGAAGAGTGACGAGATTCTGCTCATTGTGGCAGTTGTAGCACAGGTCGTTGCGGTCGTGGGAGCCGTGGCCCATGACGATATTGGAGTGCTCCTTGGGGATGACGATCTTCCCCTTGGCGTCGTAGCGGATGGGTGGCGGCTTGTTCTTCTCATGGCAGCCGTAGCAATCGTAGTCGGACATGTCCTCCTTGGCCTTGACCATGTCCGTGTAAGTCCGACGCCACGGCGTCGTCTCGAGGAACTTGGCATCGACGAGGGGAATATTCTGTGGCGGCGCCACATGCCCCCATGGGTCCTTCGCGAACAGCGCCGCGAGCGCGACGAAGCCGATCGTCAGGCCACCGAGGAGGAGATTGGTGCGGGGCAGCTTGCTGCCGGGATCG
This sequence comes from Opitutia bacterium, assembly GCA_947453695.1. Classification (GTDB taxonomy): domain Bacteria; phylum Verrucomicrobiota; class Verrucomicrobiia; order Opitutales; family Opitutaceae; genus GAS368. The sequence continues at coordinate 10,408 of CANGHW010000013.1, read as the reverse complement.
GGATTGGGGCGTTGGTCCATGGGGGCGGTGGCGCGGTCGCCGGGTGGAGGGTTACTTCTTGAGCGCGCGCACGACGGGGATGAGGGCCTTGATCTCGTCGTCGGTGAGACCCTCGATGGGCTTCATGGCGAGTTTGCCCTCCTTGTCTTTAATACCCTCTTTGACGGATTTGATGACGTCGGCGTCGGCGAACTTGGCCTGGACCTTGGCGTCGCTGAGGTCGGCGATGCCGAGTTTCTTGCCCATCTTGGTTTCGCCTTTGCCGTCGGGGCCGTGACATTTGGCGCAGTGTTGCTCCCAGTTAGCGGGACCATCGGCGGCGAGGGCGGAGAGAGAGCCACAGGCAAGAGCGAGGGCGAGGATGCGAAGCGAGTGTTTCATTTTTTGCGGTGTTTGAGGAGGGATTGGCGCAACAAGAACTGCGGAGGGGCGATTGCGCTTGGATCCCACTATCGGCGAAACGCCGTTCAGGTGCTCCGCGCATTTTGGCCAGCACACCGCATCCGTTGCTGTGTTATTAAAATCTGCGCAGCGCGCGCGGTGACCGGAAATTATTCGGGTGGGGCGATTTCTCCTCTGAGAGGTGCGCACCTCCTACGCATAAAAAGCAACGACCGCGCATTGGTTGACAAGGCATGCGCAGCGCTCGCGCCGATAGTCTGTCACTATCTCAACGCTGAGGAAGAATCCGTTACTCTCAAAACCCTCCGTCACAGCCAACCGCAACCTGCCCTCACCATGATCTCATTCATCCGTAGGAATAAAACCGCGCTCATTGTCGGCGGCACCGCCCTGTGGGGCGCCGTGCTGATCGGCTGTGTGGCGGTCAATCGCACCCTGCTCGCACCGCCGCAGATCGCCGGCGCGACCTTTGTCGGCACCAAGGAGTGCACCCAATGCCACGAAGACCAGACCGGTCACTTCGACTCCGCCAGCCATGCCCGCCTCGCCATCGCCGATCCCAAGTTGGGTGACACGGGTTGCGAAGCGTGTCACGGTCCCGGCAGCATCCACGTCGCCGCCGGCGGCAGCCGCGGCACCATCATCAATCCCAAGAAGTCCCCCGAGACTTGCTTCCAATGTCACTTGGACAAGCGGGCGCAGTTTAGTCTGCCCAACAGTCACCAGGTGCTGAACGGCAAGATGAGCTGCTCGGACTGTCACGAAGTGCACAAGGGCAACGCCATCGCCGGCACCGGTGCCGACCTCGAGGGCATGAACGCCACCTGCACCAAGTGCCATACGCAGCAGAAGGGCCCGTTCGTCTATGAACACGGCGCCATGCGCGAAGGCTGCGTCGCCTGCCACAACCCGCACGGCACCATCAACGCCAAGATGCTCGTCGCCCGCGACGCCAACCTCTGTCTCCGGTGCCACCTTGAGACGCCCGACGCCGGCTCCTCTGGCCAGATCAATGCCAATGCCATCCGGCACACCTCGGAAAATCACAACAGCCGCCTGATGCAGGGCACCTGCTGGAGCGCGGGTTGCCACGAGCAACCGCACGGTTCCAACGCCAGCTTCCACTTCCGCAACTGAGCACGCCCCAACACCACCGCCATGAAAACACTGTTTTCTCCCTTCATTCGCAGTGCCGGGCTCCTCACCGGAGCCTGTCTCCTCGGTTCGGGCATTTCGCTCCGCGCCGCGGATAAAGCCCAAGCCGACGCCTTCCCGAACTTCGAGAGCTACATTAAGATCAGCGGTCAGGCACCCGCCGTGTCCGGCAACGATGCCGCCTTCCAAAACCGCACCCGCCAAAACGCCAATGGTGGCGCCGGCATCGAAGACCTCCACATCGCCAAGGATGTCGACAAAACCACCACCGTCACCCTGGACGGCAAGGCCCTCGTCGGCAGCGAGGACTACCTTGGACACTTCAATGTGACCAAGACCAACGTCGGCTCCATCGACGCCGGCTACAAACGCTTCCGGACCTTCTACGACGGGGTCGGCGGATTCTTCCCGCTGAACAGGCAGTGGATGCCCCTCGCCAACGAGGATCTCCACGTCGACCGCTCGAAGTTCTGGGTCGAGGCCAAGCTGGCGCTCAAAGATGCGCCCGAGTTCGTCATCCGCTACACCAATGAGCTCCGCAACGGCCAGAAGGACTCCACCATCTGGGGCACGACGGATCTGACGGGTCTGCCCTTCAACCTCGCACCCAATCCGATCAATCCCGGCCGCAAGTTTGCTCCGAGCTATATGCAGATCGGCGAGCGCCACGAAGTGGTCGAGGCCACGGTGAAGCACCAGATCAAGAAGACCTCGCTGCGCCTCACGCTCCTGGCCGACCGCACCAACAACTCCGACACCCGCTTCGTCACCAATTATCCCGGTGAAGTAATCCCATGGGCCGTTGCGAGTCTGTCGGCCACCGTGCCCGCCGGCCAAGTGGCCGCACCGCAAAATATCGCGAAGGCCGCTCTTCCGGCCAACAATTGGAACAACCAACAAGCCATCACCGAGACCGACGCGCAGAAGACGCAGACCAACGGCGTCAACTTTGAGACCGATACCGTGCTCAGCGACCAGTTCACGCTGCGGCTCGGCGCCAACTACGATCTCGTGCACACTACGATCGGCGGCGGCCGCCCAATCGTCACCCAGACGCCCACGGCCACGGGTGTGGTCCCGGTTGCGACCGATGCCTACGCCGGACTCTACGGCGGCACCCGCGTCAAGGACTACACCGGCAACATCGCCCTAGACTACAAGCCGACGAAGAACCTCTTCATGAAGTTCGCGTTCCGCGCCCAGAGTGAGTTCATCCGCGGCTCCAGCGGCTACAACGTCATCGCGGCCTCCGGCACTCCCGCCGTCACCCTTGCGACCACACCCCGCACCGGGTTTGCCAAGATCCACCAGAATGTCCGCACGCCGGTCGTCGAGGTCCGTTACACTGGCATCAAGGACCTCGCGCTCTACTTCAACGGTAGCAAACGCGACCTCAGCGGCGTGGAGCAAAACACCTCCTCCTACAATCCGCTCACCGCCGTCATCGGCACACCCGCCGCGAACAATGTCTCCGAGGACCACGGCAACTACACCCTCGGCGCGAGCTGGAAGACCTCCCCGATGCTTACCCTCCGCGGCGAACTCTTCCGCAAGGGCCATAAGGACAACACCGTCGGTTTCGCGACCACGCCGGCCACGATTGTCGGTGACTACTACCTGCTCGATTCAACCTACGATGGCTACAAGCTCACCGCGATTGCCAAGCCGATCGCGCAATTCGGCTCCACCACTCGTTTCGTGCAGCAACACGGTCGGATGAAGGTCACCGGCTTCCTGCCGACCTATCCGGCGTATGATTCGCTTAACTCAAAGAACTACATGCTCAGCGAGACGATCGACTACAATCCGAACGCCCAATGCTACTTCCAGGTCGCCGGCACGTTGGTCTATCACGTGATCAGCACCGCCTATCCACGGGCCGGTGTGACCCCCGCTGTCGTCAATGCTGCCGGTCTCACGACCGCCGTGGCCTTCGACACCAACCGGATCGTGCAGAACTCCGACAACAACTACTCCACCATCACTTTCGTCAGCGGTTGGGTAGTCGACAAAGCCACGGATGCCCAACTGCAGGTGAACTCCTACCGGGCCGACAATGGCAACGCCGTCCTCGCCCCGCTCTCGATGCCCTATGGTGTCACCGTGCGGGAGACCTCCGTCACCGTCGGCCTGAAGCACAAGTTCTCCGACAAGTGGGTCGGCAATGCCAAGGTCGGCTACTTCGACAGCAAGAACGACACGACCGGCGGCAACACCAACTTCAAGGGCCCGCTGGCCTACATCTCGTTCGAACACGCCCTCTGAACCCTGTTAGTTACCCCCGCTGGCTGTGGGCATGTGGGTGCCTGCAGCCGGCCTCTTTTTCCCATGAACCGCGCTCCCCTCCAACGCCTCGTCCCCCTCTGTCAGCTCCCGCCCGGCACGGCCGCGCGCGTGCATGCGCTGAAAGGTGAGCCGGAGTTTTGCCAGCGGGCGCGCGAGATGGGTTTCGGCGAGTCGGCCCCGGTCACCAAGATCGGCGGCACCGGCCCGTTTGTCTGCCAGATCAACGGCACGCGCGTAGCCCTCGGCCACACCGTCGCCATGCAGATCATCGTCGCGATGCAGATTTTCGCCTGAGCCTAGCTCGGACGATTTGATAGGTGTTATCCCCGTCGGCCGCGGTGCATGTGGGTGCATCGCGGCCGACTTTTTTTTGTCCGAGTCGCCCACGCCGCGGTCCCTTAGTGGATTGGACAAAATCCACGCAGGAATTGCCAATTCACGCGGCGCATGGAGTCCGCGCTTCGGGCATAGTGTCGTCGTTCTAATTTTCGCCTGAGCAAGGCTCAGACGAACTTGTTAGTGATAGTTACCCCAGTCGGCCGCGGTGCATGTGGGTGCAACGCGGCCGACCCCTTTTTTAGGGACGCCAGCGGCCGGAGGCAGTTCGTCGCTCGCGGCCTGCGCATAATCTGCCGGCGCCACCGGGGCTCCGACAATTTCTGCGCAGCGGTTCGCAACCCTCGCGGAGCATGAGACCCGGCGTTTCGGCATACTCATCCGCATGCAGCCTCGCGAAGTCTTCGTCGTCGGCGTCACCCATCGCACCGCCCCCCTCGGCGTCCGTGAACGCCTGCGCCTCTCCGCCGACGCTGAGCAGGCCTTCGCTACTGATCTCGCGGCGCTCCACGGCCTCGTCGAATTTGCCGTGGTCAATACCTGCAACCGTCTCGAAATCTACGGCGTCGCCGAAAGCGGTGCGACTATCGACCGCGTCGCCGCCACATTTTGCCGCCGCCAGGGTTTGGATCAGGGCGAGTTTGCCCCCTTGCGGCTCGATCTGCGCGGAAAAGCGGCCACCGAGCACCTCCTCGCAGTATCGGCCGGCCTCGACTCCCAAATGCTCGGGGAAAACGAAATCTTCGGCCAGGTTAAGAAGGCCTACGCAGTCGCGCAGGAGCGCGGTTCGGCCGGCGCCGTGCTCAACCGGGTGTTTCAAAAAACCTTTCAGGCCGCCAAGCACGTCCGCACGCACACCGCCATCACTTCCGGCCTGGTGAGCGTGGCCAACGTTGCGGTCGACCTCGCCGCGAAAATCTTCGGCGATCCCGCCCGCGCCAATATCCTCCTGCTCGGCGCCGGTGACATCGGTCGCAAGTGCGGCCGCGCCTTCCTGAACCGCGGCGCCGTGTCCCTCACGGTTTCGAATCGCAGTCCGGAGCGCGCCCTCGAGGTCGCGAACGAACTCGGCATTCGCGCGCTGCCGTTTGAGCACAGTGCGGCACGGCTCGGCGAATTCGATGTCGTGGTTTGCTCCACTGCAGCGCCCACCACCTTGATCTCGCCGGAAGTTGTCGCGGCCGCCATGCAGGGCCGCAGCAGCCGACCGATCTTTTTCATCGATGCGGCGATGCCGCGCGACGTCGAGCCCGCGGTCGCGCGGATGGAAAACGTTTTCCTCTACGATCTCGACGACCTGGCCCGCATCGCGGCTGAGAACCGCACCGCGCGCGAAGCCGAAATCGCCAAGTGCGAAGCGCTCCTCGCCGAGCGTGCGAGTGCCCTCTGGGCGCAGATCGAGCGCCAGCTCGCTCCCGCGGCTCCCGTCGCGGACCGCGGTGCCCGCGAGACTTTTGGCGCCGCCGTGTTGGCCGGGTGACGCGCGCCGGCCGGGCGGGCGCAAAACTCGCCCAACGTTTCGCAAACGCTGCGCAGCCGGGAGAAGGATTCGGGACTATACTCTGGCCATGAAAACGATCCTCACCCCAATCGACTTTTCCAGCGTCAGCGACGCTGTGGTTACGGAAGCGGCGACCTTGGCCAAAGCAGTCGGCGGACGCGTGGTTCTCCTGACGGTGATCCAACCGCCGGCCATCATGGCGGAGTATGCGCCACTCATCAACGACCTCACCGAGCTCACCGCCGCTGGGGAGAAAAACGCCGAGCGCCAACTGGCCCGCATCGAGGCGCAGCTCAACCTCGACAATATCGTCACTGAGGCAGTCCAGATGGTCGGAGCGCCGATCACTAACATCGTTGAGCGCGCCGAAGAATTCAAGGCCGACTATATCGTGATGGGTTCGCACGGCCACACCGCCCTCTACGATCTGCTCGTTGGGAGCACGACGCACGGCGTCCTGCAACGGGCCACGTGCCCTGTGGTGATCGTGCCTTCGACGAAACGGATCGTGGTGATCGAAGAGCGCGACCTCGTCGCGAAACCGGCATTTGCCTAGTGGAATTTGGGTAGTGGGAACACCGGGCGCGGGCATGTGGGCCCGCGCCCTTTCTTTTGCCCCGGCCGTATTGGCGCGGCGTGTTGGAGGCGGATGACCTGTTGAGGTGCGCAAAAAAACCGTGGGCCAATCGGGTTGGCTCACGGTTTGGGTTTAGCAGGGTTTTGCTAGCGTGAAGAAAAAAACGGGCGCACGCGTCGGCTAAACGTCGGAGGCGGCCGGGTCAGGGGGTGGAGCGGTCGCTGGGACCACTGTTGCCGTGGACGGCCGAGTCACGGGAAGTAGACGCGTGCGCGAAAATATGGTCGGTATCTGGTGCGGCGGCAGCGCGACCGGCTCCGAGCCGGCGGCGCAACTGCTCGCGCACGGCGAAGACCGCGCAACTGAAGACGAGACAGGAGCTGATGGTGAGGGTGAGCGGAAAGAAGACCATGGGGAAGCTTCCGGTTGGTGGGCAGTTTACGCCGAGGTGGACGCTAGTGCTGCGCAGGGATTGGCGGAAACGGCGCGTCGATTGATCGGGTGGGGCGGCGGCTCAGGCGGCGCAGGCGAGGCCACCATGGCCACCGTGACCGTGGAGGTGTTCGCGGTAGGCCGACGGCGGTTCGCCCGTGACGCGGCGGAACACGCGGTTGAACTGCGAGAGCGATTGGAAACCGGCCTCGTAGGCGGCTTCGCTGACGCGGGTGTTGGGGTTCAAGAGGAGCTGCTTGGTCTTCTCGACCCGGGCGCGGGCGATGTAATCGGTAAACGTCAGGCCCGTGCCCGCCTTGAAGACCTTGCAGAAATAGAACGCGCTCATGTTCACCGCGCGGGCGACCTGTTGCAGCGAGAGCATTTCGCCAAGGTGTTCGGTGATGAACGCGCGGGCTTTGGTGACCACCGGCGGCTCGGCGCTGACTTGCTGGATCATGAGTTCATTGCTCACGAGCGAGAGGTGCTCGGCAAAGCTGCCCAGGAGGCGCACGACGGCATCGTAGTGGCCCTTGGTCAGCACCCGGGTGTTGAAGTAGGCGGGGCGGAGAGCGGCGGCATCGAGGCCGGCGTTCCACTTCTCGAGCTGGCGGATGGCGGCCTTGAACTTGGTCTCGGTCGGAGCCTGAAGCAGGACTTGGCCGGTTTGGAGATAGGCGATGACTTTGTTGCCGAGGCGGACCGGGACCATCGATTCGGTCAGGCCGGCGAAGCATTGGAGGGTCTTGCTCTCCGTGATGGCTTCGGCTTCGACGCGCTGTTGGAGCTGGATGCAGGCGGCGCAGGCCTTGCTCGTCGACGACATCAGTGCGCAAAAGGGATTGATCTGCTTCGAGCCAGCCATCGGGGCTTGAAACGAACCGGCGGGGCGGAGCACGAGGGGCAGGCCGGCCGCGGTCTGGAAGGCCTGTCGGTAGTCCTTGAAGATTTTCGAGTTCTGCAGCCGGTTAACGACGTCGGCATCGCGGTTGTGATGGGCGGGAGCCGAAGCGGTGGGAGTGGGCTCGGCGGTGGTGGTGTGGGTGGGCTCGTTCATTGCGTCCCCACCATATCCTATCCGCATTTCTTGCGATATTGGGATGATGGAGGCTTCTGACTAAAGGATTTCCCTATATCGCGCGGCTTGCGCCACGGCCGAACGACGCGACGATGGGCCGCAACCGATGGCCGACTACTCTCAACTCTCCCACGCGGAACTCGTTGCCCGCCTAGAGGCGTTGGAGGCTGCGGCGAGCGATTCGGTGGCGGAGGCCCGCGACCGGTTGGAGCAGGACTTGTTGGCGACGGTCAAGGAGCTGCGGGATGTCAAAGCCGCCCTCGATGAGCACTCGATCGTCGTAATTACGGATCCGGCCGGGCGGATCACTTATGTGAACGACAAGTTTTGCGCCATTTCGAAGTATCCCCGGGAGGAACTGCTGGGGCGGGACCATCGGATCATCAACTCCAGCCACCATCCCAAGGCGTTTTTTCACGAGCTCTGGTCCACGATTGGGAGTGGGCGCGTGTGGCGGGGTGAGATCCGCAATCGCGCCAAAGACGGCTCGTTCTACTGGGTCGAGACGACCATCTATCCCTTCGTCAACGAAGCTGGAAAACCCCAGCAATACGTGGCGATCCGCACTGACATCACGGCGCGCAAGACCTACGAGGAGGAGCTCCAGCGCATCGCGGCGGAACTGGCGGAAAAAAACAAGGAGCTCGAGGCCATCGTCTACACCGTCTCACACGACCTCCGCTCGCCCCTCGTCAACGTGCAGGGCTTCGGCAAGCAGCTTAATCGCGCGTGCGACGTCATTCGCCTCGCGATGCAGGGTGCGCCCGACGGACTCGTGCCCGCGGCGAAGCTGCGCCAGCCCGTCGAGGTCGCGATCCCGCAGGCCCTCAAGTTTATCAATGCCGGCGCGAACAAGATGGACACGCTCCTCGCCGGCCTCTTGCGCTACTCGCGTCTCGGCCGGGTCGCCCTCGTCGCGCGTCCGCTTAATCCCAACGGCCTCCTCGCTGAGATCCTCGCCGCGATGGAGTTTCAGCTGCGCGAGGCGGGCGCTCAGGTGCACGTCGAGGCGCTGCCCACGTGTCTCGCGGACCACGTGCAGACGAGCCAGGTCTTCGCCAACCTCCTCGATAATGCGCTTAAGTATCGCGATCCATCCCGACCGTTGCAGGTGACGATTTCCGGCCGCGTGCAGAATGGTGATGCGATCTATTTCGTCGCCGACAATGGCATCGGCATCGCCCCTGAGCATCAGGGCAAGGTGTTTGATATCTTTCACCGCCTCGATCCCGACCGCACCGCCGGCGAAGGTCTCGGCCTCACGATCGCCCAACGCGTGCTCGAGCGGCAAAAAGGCCGAATTTGGGTTGAGAGCCGTCCCGGCGAAGGCTCCACTTTTTTTGTCTCTTTGCCCGCGCTCGACAACCGATCAACCACCACATGAGCCAACCCCATCCCACCATTCTGATCGTCGACGACGACGAGGGCCACGCGATCCTGATTAGGGAAAATCTCGAAGCCGCCGGCCTGACCAACCGCATCGAGCACTTCCGCGATGGCCAGGCTATCCTGGATTTCTTTTTCAAGGGACGCCCGGGAAACAGTGAGTCGTTTCTCATTCTTCTCGATATCCGGATGCCCAAAGTCGATGGCATCGAGGTGCTCCGCCGCCTGAAAGCCGACCCGGAGTTGCGCAAGCTCTCGGTCATTATGCTCACCACCACGGATGACAGCCGGGAGGTCGAGCGCTGCCATGAACTCGGCTGCAGTGTCTACCTGCAGAAACCGGTCGACTACGACAAGTTCGCCGAAGCCATCCGGCGCCTCGGGCTCTTCGTGCCGCTGCTGGTGCTGCCTACCGTCACGACCCACTGAGCCGCGCCTCCAGCCTGTGCCGCAAAACCCCGCGCCGCGTATTCTGGTCGTCGATGACGACGAAGGCCTGTTGATTCTCATGGCCGATGCGCTCGCCGCCGAGCACTACGAGGTCGCTACGGCCGGCTCGGCCGCCGCCGCCCGCGAGTGGCTCGGGAGTCAACGCGCCGATCTCCTGCTCCTCGATTTGAAGCTCAAGGACGGCGAAGGCCCGCCCCTGGTCGCCGATCTCCAGCGAGTGGCCCCGGTGCCCTTCGTGGTGGTGACGGGTCAGGGCGACGAAAAAGTCGCCGTCGAGGTCATGAAGCAGGGCGCGCTCGACTACGTGATGAAGGACACCGGGCTCCTCGATCTCCTCCCGTCCGTCGTGCGGCGCGCTCTCGCCGCCGTGGGGCAGGAGAAGGCTCTGGCCAACGCTCAAATCGAACAAAAGCGCCTCGAACACGAGATTCTCGATGTCAGCGAACGGGAGCGGCACACCATCGGGGCCGATCTCCACGACGGCCTCGGCCAGCAACTCACTGCGATCGAATTCATGTGTGCCGCGCTGAAAGAGGAAGCCGCGGGCCAACCGAAACTCGCCGCCGGCCTCGCCGATCTGGGTAAAATGCTGCGCGAAGCGATTGCGCAGACACGATTTCTTGCCCGCGGTTTGGTGCCGGTTGGAAGCGAATCGGACGCCTTGCAAATCGGCCTGGCTGAACTCTCTGAGCGCATCAATGCTCTCGGTCGCGTGCGCTGCCGCTTCGAATGCCCCGCACCGGTGGCCGTCGCCGAGCCCTTTGTCGCCGGTCACCTCTATCGCATCGCGCAAGAAGCGGTAAAC